>NZ_JBHXMA010000029.1:46579-161164 GCF_042721035.1 Streptomyces sp. NPDC058464 | reverse complement strand
CACGTGGGGACCGGTGCCGAACGGCGCGGGTGGTGTCGGACCGCGCACTGGGACCGGATGCCTCGTTCAGCGCGGGAGCAGCTCGTGTCGCACGGCCACTCCGGCGGAAGGCCGCCGGTCGAAGGTGACCGAGAACGTGCGGTGCCGTGAGCTGCCTCTGCGAATGCTGAGCTGGTCGGCCGGTCGGGGCGACGCCCGATCACCGCGTTGCTGCGGCGAAATCCTGCCAGCCGAGGGGCCCGTCTGAGGAGGGCAGGACGTCCGGTCCGGGGCTTCGCCGCAGGTCAGCCGTATAAAGTGGGTTTTCCGGTCCGGATGGCCAGCAGCGGGGGAAGTAAGGGGTGGAGAGCCTTGGGTCCCGACGCAGGGGCACGCACAGCCTTCGCGGAACGTCTCGCGTTGCTGTACAAGGAGGCCGGTAATCCTCCGCTCAAACGCGTCGCCGAAGCGGTCGACCGGCTTCATCGCGTCGACGAGCGAGGCCGGCCGGTGCGGGTCTCCGCGCAGCGGATCAGCGACTGGCGGCGCGCGAAGAACGTGCCCGCCCAGTTCGTCGCCCTCTCCGCCGTCCTG
Source organism: Streptomyces sp. NPDC058464 (assembly GCF_042721035.1). Lineage (NCBI taxonomy): Bacteria > Bacillati > Actinomycetota > Actinomycetes > Kitasatosporales > Streptomycetaceae > Streptomyces > Streptomyces sp. NPDC058464. The sequence continues at coordinate 160,591 of NZ_JBHXMA010000029.1, read as the reverse complement.
CAGGTCCTGATCCCGCAGGCTCGCCGCGCCCAGCCGACGCCGGTGTCCAGCGGGCTCTACGACATGACCCAGTGGCAGAAGCTGTGGGAGCGGGCTCTGGCCGATCCTGTCGGCGAGCTGTCCGCACCGGAGGCGGCCGAGGAGACGGACCAGCCGCCGCCGGTCGACAGCGTCTGCCCGTACCGGGGTCTGGCCTCCTACCGCCGTGAGGACGCCCGCTGGTTCTTCGGCCGGGAGCGCAGCACCGACGCGCTGGTCGCCCAGCTCCGTTCCGCGGAGGCGGACGGCGGTCTGGTGATGCTGGTCGGCGCGTCGGGTGCGGGAAAGTCCTCGCTGCTGAACGCCGGACTGGTCACCGCGCTGCAGAGCGGCGCCCTGGCCGGCGCTGAGGGCCGCCCGGACCACGTCCCGCACCACGTCCTTCAACTCGTCCCGGGTGCGGACCCCGTGAAGGAGCTGATCCGCCGCATACCCGAACTGGCCGAACTGGCAGGCCCCGACGATCCGGACGCCGTACGACAAGCGGTCACGGCCTGGACCCGCCGCGAGTCCAAGGCCGTCAAATCCAAGGCCGTCAAATCCGAGGCAGTCAAATCCGAGGCAGTCAAATCCGAGGCCGTCGATGTTTCACGTGAAACATGGCGACCCTCAGAGCACGATCCAGCCGCCCGTCCGGTCCTCATCGTCGACCAGTTCGAGGAGACCTTCACCCTCTGCGCCGACGAGGCGGACCGGCGTATCTTCGTCCAGTTCCTGCACGCGGCCAGCACCCCCGCCGCCGGCGAACGGGCCCCCGCCCTGGTCGTCCTCGGTATCCGTGCCGACTTCTACGAGCAGTGCCTCGGCTACCCGGAGCTGGCCGACGCGCTCCAGCATCGGCACATGGTGCTCGGCCCGCTGACCACCGCCGAGCTGCGTGAGGCGGTGACCGCTCCCGCCAAGGCCGTGGGCCTGGAGCTGGAACCCGGTCTCGCCGAGCTGATCGTCCGGGAGGTGAGCGCGGACGGCCCGCGGGGCGCCCATGACGCCGGTGTGCTCCCGCTCCTCTCCCACGCCCTGCTCGCCACCTGGCAGCGCCGCAAGGCGGGCCGGCTGACGCTGGCCGGCTACCGGGCCGCCGGCGGCATCCAGGGCGCCGTCGCCGCGACCGCGGAACGCGCCTGGTCCAGCCTGGACCCGGCCGCCCGCACCGCCGCCCGGCTGCTCCTGCTCCGCCTGGTGCGGCTCGGCGAGGACACCCAGGCGACCCGCAGACGCGGCACCCGGCGCCAGCTGGCCGCGGAGTCCACCGACCCGAACAAGACGGAGGAGTCACTCGAAGCCCTGGTCCGGGCCCGGCTGGTGACTCTCGACGCCGACACCGTGGAGATCACCCACGAGGCGTTGCTGCACGCCTGGCCCCGGCTGCGCGAGTGGCTCGACGAGGACCGCAACGGCAATCTGCTGCGGCAGCGCCTGGAGGAGGACGGCCGGGCCTGGGAGGAGTCGAGTCACGACTCCTCCCTGCTCTACCGCGGTTCACGGCTCGAACAGGCCCACACCTGGGCGAAGTCGGCCGGCGACACCTACCTGACCCGCAGCGCGGTGGAGTTCCTGGCGGCCTCGGTACGGCTGCGCCGGCGCACGGTGTGGCTCAGCCGGGCCGCCGTGTCGGCGCTGGTCGTGCTCGCGGTACTGGCCGCCGGTTCCGCCGTGATCGCCCGGCAGCAGCGGGACGACGCGGTGTTCGAGCAGGTGGTCGCGGAGGCCGACCGCTTCCAGTACTCGGACCCCTCGCTGTCCGCCCAGCTCGACCTGGTCGCCCACGACCTGCGCCCGGACGACGAGGGCGCCAACAACCGCCTGATATCCATCGTCAACGCCCCGCTGGCCACCCCGCTGCTCGGCCACACCGGCGCCGTCTACCTCACCACCTTCAGCCCCGACGGCAAGGTCCTGGCCACCGCCGCCTACGACCGCACGGTCCGGCTGTGGGACGTGAGCGACCCGACCCGGCCGAAGGCCCTCGGCAAGCCCCTGCTCGGCCACACGAGCTGGGTCTCCAGCGCGGTCTTCAGCCCGGACGGCAAGACCCTGGCCAGCGCCGGGGACGACGGCACCGTACGGCTGTGGGACGTCTCCGACCCGAAGCACCCCACCTCCCTGGGTTCCCCGCTGGCCGGCCGCGACGGCACCGTCTACCTGGTCGCCTTCAGCCCGGACGGCCGTACCCTGGCCACCGCCGACGAGGACCACACCGTCCGCCTGTGGGACGTGCACGACCCTCGTCACCCCGCCTCACTGGGCACCCTCACCGGCCACACCGAGGCCGTACGCTCCATCGCGTTCAGCCCCGACGGCCGCACCCTGGCGGCCGGCAGCGACGACAACGCGATCCTCCTGTACGACGTCTCCGACCCGCGGCGCCCCGAGCGCGTCGGCACCCCGCTGACCGGGCACACCGCGACCGTGCACTCGGTGGCCTTCAGCCCGGACGGCCGCACCCTCGCCAGCGGCAGCAAGGACGACACCGTACGGCTGTGGGACGTCTCGGACCGGACACACCCCAAGGCCCTCGGTGCGCCGCTCACCGGCCATACCGGGCCCGTCTGGTCGGTGGCCTTCAGCCCCGACGGTTCCATGCTCGCCGCGGGCAGCGCGGACTCCACGGCCAGCCTGTGGAACGTGGACAACCCGGCCTTCCCCTCCCAGGTGGGCGAGCCGCTCGCGGGCAGCAGCGGTGAGATGTACGCCGTCGGCTGGAGCCCCGACGGGCGGACCCTCGCCACCGGCAGCGGTGACGGCAAGGTGCGGCTGTGGTCGATCCCGGGTTCGGACATGATCGGCGCGGCGGGGGCGTTCAGCCCGGACGGACGCGTCCTGGCCACCGGCGGCGGGGACAGCAGGATGCGGCTGTTCGACATCACGAACCCGGCCCGGCCCACCGCGCTCGGCGAACCGTTCACGACCGGGTCGCGGGACCTGCGCTCGATGGTGTTCACCCGGGACGGCCGCACCCTGATCATCCTGACCAGCGAGGACAACCTCAGCTGGGTGCAGCTGTGGAACGTCTCCGACCCCGCGCACCCCGCCCAGTACGGTGCGCCGGTCCGGTTGAACACCCGGTACGCGGGCTCCGAGGCGCTGGCGCTGAGCCCCGACGGGCGCACCGTGGCCGCCGACTACGACGACCGCACGGTCCAGCTCCTGGACATCAGCGACCCGGCGCACCCCAAGCGCCTCGGCGAGCTCCTCAAGGGCCACACCGGTTACGTCAACGCGCTCGTCTTCAGCCCCGACGGCAGGACCCTGGCCAGCGGCAGCGCGGACGGCACCGTCCGCCTCTGGAACGTCTCCGACCGGACCCGTGCCAGGCTCCTGGGCAGCCCCCTCAAGGGCCACCTGGGCCCCGTCAACACCCTCGCCTACAGCCCGGACGGGCGCACCCTGGCCAGCGGCAGCGACGACGACACGGTCCGCCTCTGGAACGTCTCCGACCCCGGCCGCGCGACCCGCCTCGGCTCGGCCCTCACCGGCCACACCGAGGCGGTCGTCTCCCTGACCTTCAGCCGGGACGGCAGGACCCTGGCCAGCGGCGGCAACGACAACACGGTCCGCCTCTGGAACGTGTCGTCCCCGTCCTCGGCCCACCCCATCGGGCAGTCCATGAGTCCCAACGCCAAGACGGGCAACTTCCTCTCCTTCAGCCCGCGGAGCAACATGCTGGGCGTCTCCAGCGGCGCCGACACGGTCCGGCTGTGGAGCCTGGACGTCGACCAGGCGGTCACCCGTATCTGCGCGGTCACCCGCGACGTCCTGACGCCCGCCAAGTGGCGCGAGTACCTCCCCCGCCTCACCTACGACCCACCCTGCGACACCTGACCACCTTTGAGTGATCCCGATCACAACTGCTCATGACGGCCGAGAAGTTGACTCCCACCGCACAGGCCGCCTTGTTAGGCTGGTCGCAGCCCGGTCGCTGGTGCATCCCCCGTCGCCAGCGATCGGGCCTTTTCATGCCCTGACCGGCTCCGGAAACGCCGAAGGCCCCCGATCCATCCGGACCGGGGGCCTTCGTGCTGGTGGGGCTAACAGGATTTGAACCTGTGGCCTCATCCTTATCAGGGATGCGCTCTAACCAACTGAGCTATAGCCCCGCCGCGCTCTGCGGTGTGTGTCCCGCGCGCTGACTCCTGAAGATTAGCGCACGACCGGGGCAGTCCCAAAATCGGTTGTCGGGGGAGCGTCAGGAGAGGTTTGAACTCCGGTTACTCGTCCTCGGCCAAGGTCAGCTCGATGCCGCCGACGAAGCCCGCGGAGAGGTTGTAGATGAACGCGCCGAGGGTCGCCAGCGCCGTCGCGAGGACGACGTCGATGACCGCGATGATCGCCGTGAACGTCAGGACGTGCGGGAGGGAGAGGAACGACTGGAGGTCGAAGCCGTTCGACTCGTTCGAGCCGGTCGCCTCCGAGATCGTGCCGCCGACCGTCGAGAACACGCCCATCGCGTCCAGGACCATCCACAGCACCGCCGCCGCCACGATCGAGCAGATGCCCAGCGCGATGGAGAGCAGGAAGCTGACCTTCATCACCGACCAGGGGTCGGCCTTGGCGACCCGCAGCCGGGCCTTGCGGGTGCGCGGGGCGGTGCGCGTACCGGCGCCGGGGCGCGGCCGTCGTACGGCCCCCGCGGGCGCCTGTGCGGGCTGTGCGGGCTGCGCCGCCGGGTAGGCCTGCGGCGGGTGGTAGGGACCGGCGGGCTGCTCGGTACGCCGCTCCCCGGGCAGCGGGGACGTGCCCTGCTGCTGCGGCTGGGCGGGCGCCGGCCGGTCGCCCGGCGCGGCCTGCCCTCGGGTGTCGGTCACGGATCCCCCCTGCGATCCCTGGGCGTCCGGCGCGGGCGCCTTGGCGGGCGCCTTGATCGCCTTGAGCTGGGTCGTGTGCGTGTCCGCCTGCTGCGGCGCACCGCCCCCGTCGGACGCGGCGGAGCCACGGCCGCCGCCGTCCGCCTCCGTACCCGTCGAGGTACCGGCCGATCCGGCGCCCGTGGCTCCGCTCACGATGACTCTCTCCTCGTGCCTACTCGGCCGAGGGCGCCTCACCCTCGTCCGTACCGCTGGTCTCGACACCCTCGGCGGTCTCGTCCACGGCGTCCTCGCCGTCGACTTCCTCCGCCTCGCTGCCGGCCTCGGCGTTACGTGCGATGCCGACGACGGCATCGCGCTTGCCCAGGTTGATCAGTTGGACGCCCATGGTGTCACGGCCCGTCTCCCTGACCCCGCTGACTCGCGTGCGAATCACACCGCCGGACAGGGTGATGGCGAGGATCTCGTCGTTCTCCTCGACGATCAGCGCGCCGACCAGCGAACCACGGTCCTCCACGATCTTGGCGGCCTTGATGCCGAGGCCGCCGCGGCCCTGGACGCGGTACTCGTCGACACGGGTCCGCTTCGCGTACCCCCCGTCGGTGGCAGTGAACACGAACGTACCGGGTCGAACAACATTCATCGACAGAAGTTCATCGTCCGCGCGGAAACTCATGCCCTTGACACCCGAGGTGGCCCGGCCCATGGGGCGCAGCGTGTCGTCGGAGGCGGTGAACCGGATCGACTGTGCCTTCTTGCTGATCAGAAGCAGATCATCGTCCGCCGAAACCAGCTCCGCACCGATCAGTTCGTCGTCGGAACCGTCCTCGCGCTCCCGCAGGTTGATCGCGATGACGCCGCCGGAGCGGGGCGAATCGTAATCCTTCAGAGGCGTCTTCTTGACCAGACCGGCCTTGGTGGCCAGCACCAGGTAGTCCGCCGCGTCGTAGTCCCGGATCGCGAGGATCTCGGCGATCGCCTCGTCCGGCTGGAAGGCCAGCAGGTTCGCCACGTGCTGACCGCGCGCGTCCCGGCCGGCGTCCGGCAGCTCGTACGCCTTCGCCCGGTACACCCGGCCCTTGTTCGTGAAGAACAGCAGCCAGTGGTGCGTGGTCGAGACGAAGAAGTGGTCGACGATGTCGTCTTCCTTGAGCTTCGTACCGCGCACGCCCTTGCCGCCGCGCTTCTGCGCCCGGTAGTCGACGGTCTTGGTCCGCTTGACGTAGCCGCCGCGCGAGACGGTGACGACGATGTCCTCCTCGGCGATCAGGTCCTCGATGGACATGTCACCGTCGTAGGGCACCAGCATGGTCTTGCGGTCGTCGCCGAACTTCTCCACGATCGCGGCGAGCTCGGCGCTGACGATGCCGCGCTGCCGGACCGGCGAGGCGAGGATCTCGTTGTACTCGGTGATCTTCGCCTGGAGTTCGTCGTGCTCCTGGATGATCTTCTGGCGCTCCAGGGCGGCCAGTCGCCGCAGCTGCATCTCGAGGATGGCGTTGGCCTGGATCTCGTCGATCTCCAGGAGGTCCATCAGGCCCGTGCGCGCGATCTCGACCGTGTCACTGGCCCGGATCAGCGCGATGACCTCGTCGATCGCGTCCAGCGCCTTCAGCAGGCCGCGCAGGATGTGCGCCCGCTCCTCGGCCTTGCGCAGCCGGAAGCGCGTCCGGCGGACGATGACCTCGATCTGGTGCGTCACCCAGTGCCGGATGAACGCGTCGAGCGAGAGGGTGCGCGGGACGCCGTCGACCAGGGCCAGCATGTTGGCGCCGAAGTTCGACTGCAGGTCCGTGTGCTTGTAGAGGTTGTTCAGGACGACCTTGGCGACCGCGTCCCGCTTCAACACGATGACCAGCCGCTGGCCGGTGCGCGAGGAGGTCTCGTCGCGGACGTCGGCGATGCCGCCGACCTTGCCGTCCTTCACCAGGTCGGCGATCTTCTGCGCGAGGTTGTCGGGGTTGGTCTGGTACGGCAGCTCCGTGACCACCAGGCACTGGCGGTTCTGGATCTCCTCGACCTCGACGACCGCGCGCATGGTGATCGAGCCGCGCCCCGTGCGGTAGGCCTCCTCGATGCCCTTGCGGCCGACGACCAGGGCGCCGGTCGGGAAGTCGGGGCCCTTGATGCGCTCGATCAGCGCGTCCAGGAGCTCCTCGTGCGAGGCGTCCGGGTTCTCCAGGTACCACTGGGCACCGGAGGCCACCTCGCGCAGGTTGTGCGGCGGGATGTTGGTCGCCATGCCGACCGCGATACCGGCGGAGCCGTTGATCAGCAGGTTCGGGAAGCGGGCCGGCAGGACGGTCGGCTCCTGGGAGCGGCCGTCGTAGTTGTCCGTGAAGTCGACGGTCTCCTCGTCGATGTCGCGGACCATCTCCATCGACAGCGGCGCCAGCTTGCACTCGGTGTACCGCATGGCGGCCGCCGGGTCATTGCCCGGGGAGCCGAAGTTGCCGTTGGAGTCCACCAGCGGCATCCGCATCGACCACGGCTGGGCGAGGCGCACCAGGGCGTCGTAGATGGAGGAGTCGCCGTGCGGGTGGTAGTTGCCCATGACGTCGCCGACGACACGGGCGCACTTGTAGAAGCCGCGCTCGGGGCGGTAGCCGCCGTCGTACATCGCGTACAGGACGCGGCGGTGCACGGGCTTGAGGCCGTCGCGGACGTCGGGCAGCGCACGGGACACGATGACGGACATCGCGTAGTCGAGGTACGAGCGCTGCATCTCCGTCTCGAGCCCGACGGGCTCGACGCGCATCACGAGTTCGCCGCCCTGTTCAGGGGTGGCGGGAGTGTTCTCGTCGGTCATGGCTGGTCAAGATCCTTCCTGGTGCGGTCAGCTGAGACCGACTCAGATGTCGAGGAAGCGGACGTCCTTGGCGTTGCGCTGGATGAACGCGCGACGGGCCTCGACGTCCTCGCCCATCAGGACCGAGAACAGGTCGTCGGCCTGGGCCGCGTCGTCCAGGGTGACCTGGCCGAGGACCCGGTGCTCCTGGTCCATCGTGGTGATGCGCAGTTCCTCGGCGTTCATCTCGCCGAGACCCTTGAAGCGCTGGATCGAGTCCTCGCGGACCCGCTTGCCGCGCTGGCGCCCCATCTCGATGAGCGCGTCGCGCTCGCGGTCCGAGTACGCGTACTCCGTGTCGTCCCGGCCCCACTTGATCTTGTAGAGCGGCGGGCGGGAGAGGTACACGTGCCCGGCCTCGACCAGCGGCCGCATGAAGCGGAACAGGAAGGTCAGCAGCAGGGTGGAGATGTGCTGGCCGTCGACGTCGGCGTCCGCCATCAGGATGATCTTGTGATAGCGGAGCTTCTCGATGTCGAAGTCCTCGTGCACACCCGTGCCGAAGGCGGAGATCAGCGCCTGGATCTCCTGGTTCTGCAGGATCTTGTCGATCCGCGCCTTCTCGACGTTGAGGATCTTGCCGCGGATCGGGAGGATCGCCTGGTACTGCGGGTTGCGGCCGGACTTGGCCGAGCCGCCGGCGGAGTCACCCTCGACGATGAAGATCTCGCACTTGGTGGGGTCGTTCGACTGGCAGTCGGAGAGCTTGCCCGGCAGGGACGCCGACTCAAGGAGACCCTTGCGCCGGGTCAGATCCCGGGCCTTGCGGGCCGCCACGCGCGCGGTGGCCGCCTGGATGCCCTTGCGGATGATGTCCGCGGCCTCGACCGGGTTGCGGTCCAGCCAGTCGTTCAGGTGCTCGTAGACCGCCTTCTGCACGAAGGTCTTGGCCTCCGTGTTGCCCAGCTTGGTCTTCGTCTGGCCCTCGAACTGCGGCTCGCTCAGCTTGACCGAGATGATCGCGGTCAGACCCTCGCGGATGTCGTCACCGGTGAGGTTGTCGTCCTTCTCGCGGAGCAGCTTCTTGTCGCGCGCGTACTTGTTGATCAGCGAGGTGAGCGCCGCGCGGAAGCCCTCCTCGTGGGTGCCGCCCTCGTGCGTGTGGATGATGTTGGCGAACGAGTACACACCCTCGCTGTAGCCGCTGTTCCACTGCATGGCGACCTCGAGGGACAGGCTCTTGTCCTTGTCCTCGGCCTCCAGGTCGATCACCGTCGGGTGCACCACGTCGCCCTTGCGGGAGTTGAGGTACTTCACGAAGTCGACGATGCCGCCCTCGTAGTGGTACGTGACGGTCTTGACCTCGGCCTTCTCGTCGGCGCCGGCCTCGTCCGCCCCGGCCACCGCCTTCGCCGACTCGCGCTCGTCGGTGAGCTTGATCGTCAGGCCCTTGTTGAGGAACGCCATCTCCTGGAAGCGCCGCGACAGCGTCTCGAAGGAGTACTCGGTGGTCTCGAAGATGTCCGGGTCCGCCCAGAACGTGACCGAGGTACCGGTCTCGTCGGTCTCCTCGTGCTTGGCCAGCGGAGCCGTCGGAACGCCCAGCTTGTAGTCCTGCGTCCAGCGGGCGCCGTCGGTCCTCACCTCGACCGAGACCCGGGACGACAGCGCGTTCACGACGGAGACGCCGACACCGTGCAGACCGCCGGAGACCGCGTAGCCCCCGCCGCCGAACTTGCCGCCCGCGTGCAGCACGGTCAGAACGACCTCGACGGCCGGCTTGCCCTCGGAGGGCACGATGCCGACGGGGATGCCACGGCCGTTGTCGACGACACGCACGCCGCCGTCGGCCAGGATCGTCACGTCGATGGTGTCCGCGTGGCCCGCCAGAGCCTCGTCGACGGAGTTGTCCACGACCTCGTACACAAGGTGGTGCAGACCGCGCTCGCCGGTGGAGCCGATGTACATACCGGGTCGCTTGCGGACCGCGTCCAGCCCTTCGAGGACGGTGATGGCGCTGGCGTCGTAAGAGGCGGTGACCTCACCGTTCGCGCCGGCGTCGGTGGACGGGATGTTCTCGTTGGGGTTGCCGGAATCGGCCACGAAGCGCCCTTTCTGGCACAGCACGAGCCAGGCTCGTCGGCGGGTTGCCGGAGCGGCTGCGGCATGTTGCGTTGGTAAGCCTTGATCAGCGTTGCTCAGCTTTTCCCGGGCGGTCCCCACGTTCGGGGCGGGATTGTCTTCCAGTCTACCGGTAGCGCCGACAGTGATGGGGGTTTGCCGGTACCTGAGTCCGCATGTGCCGCCCTGAACCGGCCTCCGCCGACTCCCGATATGTGGATGGGGGCTCCAAGAGGCTCACGGAGGCACTCAGCGCTTCCGGCTGTCAACCCTTGGCTACTCCGGGGTCAGGTCGCGATTCGCAACCGCGTGCGGTGGTACGCAGACCAGCCGGGGCGGCCGTACGACGGCTCCGCACCCGGCTCATGGCGTGACGTAAGTCACCCGTAGGTATCGCCGGGGCCGGTGCTCCCGGGGGCGCGCAACGGGCCGTAGCGCCGGGGCGGACCGCCCGGATTGAGCACCTTGATCATGCGTACGGAGCCGTGCCCCAGGTCCGCGTTCAGGCGGGCGACCAGCGCGGGGGCCAGATGGCGCAGCTGGGTCGCCCAGGCCGTCGAGTCGCACTGCACGACCAGCACGCGCTCGTCCTCGTCGTAGCGCTGCGGCACACAGTGGTTGGCCAGATCCTCGCCGACGATCTCCGGCCAGCGGCCCATCACCCCGCCCACGGCGGCCGGTGTCTCCCAGCCGCGCTCGGTGATCAGCCGGTTGATCGCGGAACCCAGCGCCATGGGATCGCGGCCGTCGGCGCGCGCGCCGGAGCGCAGGCCGCCGCGCCGCGCCTGCTTCTTCTGCTGCGCCGCGTCGCCACGCGCGCGTGCCGCCTCCTTGGCCGCCCTGAGCGCCACGCGCGCGAGGTCGACACCGGAGGGCTCGTCCTTGGGCGCGGGTCCGTCGGTCGTCATGCGCGCTCCACCGTCCCGTCGGCCACCGCGTACCGCGCACCGGCCAGGACGTGCGGTACGTCGTCGTCCACCGCGGCGGTGACCAGCACCTGCTCCCCGGGCGCGACCAGCTCCGCCAGCCGCTCCCGGCGCCGGGCGTCCAGCTCGGCGAACACGTCGTCGAGCACCAGCACCGGCTCGTTCCCCTCGGCGCGCAGCAGGTCGTACGAGGCGAGGCGCAGCGCCAGCGCGTACGACCAGGACTCGCCGTGCGAGGCGTACCCCTTCGCGGGCAGCTGCCCCAGCTTGAGCAGCAGGTCGTCGCGGTGCGGGCCGACCAGTGTCACGCCCCGCTCGATCTCCTGCTTGCGGGCGTCCGCCAGGGCCGCCATCAGCTGGGTGTACAGGTCCTCGCGCGTCTGGGCCTCACCGGGCGCCGACGGCTTGTACTCCAGCGCGACGGGTCCGCCGCCCGGCGCCAGCTGCTCGTACGCCTTGTCCGCGAGGGGCTGGATCGCGGCGACCAGGTCCAGCCGCTGGGCGAGCAGCTCGGCGCCCACGCGCGCGAGGTGCTGGTCCCACACGTCGAGGGTGGACAGGTCCATGGAGCGGCCGCCGTGCCGCCGGGCCAGGGCCGCGGTCTTCAGCAGGGTGTTCCGCTGCTTCAGCACCCGCTCGTAGTCGGACCGCACGCCGGCCATCCGTGGCGACCGCGCGGTGATGAGCTCGTCCAGGAAGCGGCGCCGCTCGCCGGGATCGCCCTTCACCAGGGCGAGGTCCTCGGGCGCGAACAGCACGGTCCGTACGATCCCCAGCACGTCACGCGGTCTGACCTGCGAGGACCTGTTGATGCGGGCGCGGTTGGCCTTGCCGGGGGTGAGCTCGAGCTCGATCAGCTGCTGCCGGTCGCCCTGCCGGACCTGCGCCCGGATGACCGCCCGGTCGGCGCCCATACGGACCAGCGGGGCGTCGGTCGCCACCCGGTGGCTGCCGAGGGTGGCGAGATAGCCGACGGCCTCGACGAGGTTGGTCTTGCCCTGGCCGTTGGGGCCGACGAAGGCGGTGACGCCCGGGTCGAGCGGGACCTCGACCCGGGCGTAGGAGCGGAAGTCGGCCAGCGACAGATGCGTGACGTGCATGGGTGTTTCGCCGACCTCCCCGTGACCTGCTACTTCGTCGTTCTTTTTGCTTTTGCTCTGCTACTTCGCCTCGACGGCGTGGCCGCCGAACTGGTTGCGCAGCGCGGCGATCATCTTCATCTGCGGCGAGTCCTCCTGCCGGGAGGCGAACCGCGCGAACAGCGAGGCGGTGATCGCGGGCAGCGGCACCGCGTTGTCTATCGCGGCCTCCACAGTCCACCGGCCCTCGCCCGAGTCCTGTGCACAACCCTTCAGCCTGTCCAGGTGCTCGTCCCCGTCTAGGGCGTTCACCGCGAGGTCGAGCAGCCAGGAACGGATGACCGTCCCTTCCTGCCAGGAGCGGAAGACCTCGCGCACGTCCGTGACGGAATCGACCTTCTCAAGGAGCTCCCAGCCCTCAGCGTAGGCCTGCATCATCGCGTACTCGATGCCGTTGTGGACCATCTTCGCGAAGTGGCCCGCGCCGACCTTGCCGGCGTGCACCGAACCGAAGTCGCCCTCGGGCTTCAGCGCGTCGAAGACCGGCCGGACCTTCTCGACGTGCTCGGCGTCGCCGCCGTACATCAGCGCGTAGCCGTTCTCCAGGCCCCAGACGCCGCCGGAGACCCCGCAGTCGACGAAGCCGATGCCCTTGGCGGCCAGCTCCTCGGCGTGCCGCTCGTCGTCCGTCCAGCGGGAGTTGCCGCCGTCGACGACCACGTCGCCGGGCTCCAGGAGCTCGGCCAGCTCGTCGATCGTGGACTGGGTCGGCGCCCCGGCCGGGACCATCACCCACACCACGCGCGGCCCGCTGAGCTTGCCCACAAGCTCTTCCAGGCTGTGGACGTCGGCGAGGTCCGGGTTGCGGTCGTATCCGACGACGGTGTGGCCGGCGCGGCGGATCCGCTCGCGCATGTTGCCGCCCATCTTGCCGAGGCCGACGAGACCGAGCTCCATCAGTTGGTTCCTTAGGTTGCGGTGTGGCAGGAGAGGCACGTTCGTGCCCGCGTCCGAGCCTAATCGCGACCCTTTGTGCACAGTTGTGGGCATAGCCGCTCACCTGGGGAAACCCACCGGCCCCCGGCATCGGGCCCCGGTGCCGGATACCCACAGGGGACACCCGGCACCGTGCACAGCTATGGACAGCTGCGGACCGCCGTGGATGGACTCAGCCGCTCAGCCGCACCGGCATGATCAGGTACTTGTACGCCTCGTCCGCCTCGGCATCCACCGCGGGCTTGCCGCTCAGCAGCGCCGGCTTGGTGGACGTCGTGAACGACAGCTGGGCCACCGGCGAGTCGATCGCGCTCAGGCCGTCCAGCAGGAACGTCGGGTTGAAGGCGATCGAGATGTCGTCGCCCTCCAGCTGCGCGTCGACCCTTTCCACAGCCTGTGCGTCGTCGCTGGAACCGGCCTCCAGGATCAGCACGCCCTGCTCGAAGCTGAGCCGCACCGGGGTGTTCCGCTCGGCGACCAGGGCCACACGCTTGACGGCCTCCACGAAGGGGGCGGTCTCGATCACCGCGACGGAGTTGAACTCGGTCGGGAAGAGCGTGCGGTACTTCGGCAGGTCGCCTTCGAGCAGCCGCGTGGTCGTCCGCCGGCCCGCGCCCTCGAAACCGATGAGCCCCTCGCCCGCGCCGGAGCCGGAGAGGGCCAGGATGACGCTGTCGCCGCTCGTGAGGGCCTTGGCGGTGTCCAGGAGCGTCTTGGCGGGCACCAGGGCGACGGCGGAGGCCTCCGGGTTCTCCGGCTTCCACAGGAACTCGCGGACCGCGAAGCGGTAGCGGTCGGTGGAGGCCAGGGTGACCGTGTCGCCCTCGATCTCGATGCGCACACCGGTCAGCACCGGCAGCGTGTCGTCACGCCCGGCGGCGATGGCCACCTGGGACACGGCGGAGGCGAAGACCTCGCCGGGGACCGTGCCCGTCGCGTTCGGCATCTGCGGCAGGGACGGGTACTCCTCCACCGGCAGGGTGTGCAGCGTGAACCGGGACGATCCACAGACCACCGTCGCCCGTACACCGTCTGTGGAAATCTCCACCGGCCGGTTGGGGAGCGCGCGGCAGATGTCGGCGAGCAGCCGGCCGGAGACCAGGACCGTGCCCTCCTCCTCGACCTCGGTCTCGACGCTGACCCGCGCGGAGACCTCGTAGTCGAAGCTGGACAGGCTCAGCTGGCCGTCCTCGGCCTTCAGGAGCAGGCCGGCGAGGACCGGCGCCGGCGGACGGGCCGGGAGGCTGCGTGCCGCCCAGGCGACTGCCTCCGCGAGTACGTCGCGTTCCACCCGGATCTTCACCGTAAGCCCGCCTCCTGCTGTTGCCGGGGCTTCTCGCCCTGCTGCGTCTTCGTCGTCTGTCTCGGTGTCGTCGGCCCCGGGGTGGGGAAGAACACCGGGGACCAGTCTGACGCACCGCACTGACAGCTGGTGCCTCTCGGGGTCAAGTCGTGACGAGGCGCGGTCAGGGGCCGGAGAGCAAGTTGTGCACAGGGCCCTCTTCGAAACGGATTCCCAGCTCTCTCTAGTTGTCAGTAGTAGTAGGGGCTGTGGATACCGTGGATAACCTCGTTTGCCCAGCTCAGGGCGGAGATTTTGTCCACTGCCCCTGTGGGTGGCACCGGTGGACAACTGGGTGTCGCTGTGGAGAACAGAAAGTTCTGCACACGCCATGCACAGCCCGAGGGGAGTTCTCCCCAACACCGTCCCCAGCTTTACCCACCTTTCCCACAGCCCAACCTGGCAGCTTCGTGTGACGCCTTTCACTCGACTCGGTGAGGAGGCGCGTCGCGTTGCCGAACAGTGGACAGCGGTGTGGAGAAGCTGGGGATCGCTGGGGACAACCGCCCCTCAGCCTGTGGGCTACCGGTGGACAACTTCATCCACAGTCTGTGGACCTCTTCTTCGTCCACAGTCTGTGGAGATCCGTCGTCCACGATTCCACAGCCACCTGAGCTGCCCTGACGCGCTTTCAACCCCCAGCCTGTGGACGAAGCTCGGGACAACTTCACAGTCCCCAGGGTGTGGACGCAAGAAAGTCGGCAAATCTGTGGAGGACGGCCGTAACCAGGCAGGTAATCGAACAGCGGGCGACGTTTGCTTGCGACCCCGTTCCCCCCACCGACCGGCACCGGACCCCCTCCGAACCACCCCAGGACGCCGAAAGGGCGCCCCCGGGATCTCTCCCAAGGGCGCCCTGAGCGCCGTAGAACCGTCGGCCGACCCGCCGACCGCTACCCGTTCTTGATCCGGTTCGTCAGCTCCGTCACCTGGTTGTAGATCGACCGCCGCTCCGCCATCAGCGCCCGGATCTTCCGGTCGGCGTGCATCACGGTCGTGTGGTCCCGGTTCCCGAACTGCGCCCCGATCTTCGGCAGCGAGAGGTCCGTCAGCTCCCGGCACAGGTACATGGCGATCTGCCGCGCCGTGACCAGCTGCCGGCCGCGCGAGCTGCCGCACAGGTCCTCGACGGTGAGCCCGAAGTAGTCCGCGGTCGCCGCCATGATCGCCGTGGCGCTGATCTCCGGCGTGGAGTCCTGCCCCCCGGGGATCAGGTCCTTCAGCACGATCTCGGTCAGCCCGAGATCGACCGGCTGCCGGTTGAGCGACGCGAACGCCGTCACCCGGATCAGCGCACCCTCCAGCTCACGGATGTTGCGCGAGATGCGGGAGGCGATGAACTCCAGGACCTCCGGCGGCGCGTTCAGCTGCTCCTGCACGGCCTTCTTGCGGAGGATCGCGATCCGCGTCTCCAGCTCCGGCGGTTGGACGTCGGTGATCAGACCCCACTCGAAACGGTTCCGCAGCCGGTCCTCCAGCGTGACCAGCTGCTTGGGCGGCCGGTCGCTGGAGAGCACGATCTGCTTGTTCGCGTTGTGGAGCGTGTTGAAGGTGTGGAAGAACTCCTCCTGCGTCGACTCCTTGTCCGCGAGGAACTGGATGTCGTCGACGAGCAGGATGTCCATCTCGCGGTAGCGCTTGCGGAAGCTGTCGCCCTTGCCGTCGCGGATGGAGTTGATGAACTCGTTGGTGAACTCCTCCGAGCTCACGTACCGCACGCGCGTGCCCGGGTAGAGGCTCCGCGCGTAGTGCCCGATCGCGTGCAGCAGGTGCGTCTTGCCGAGGCCCGACTCCCCGTAGATGAAAAGGGGGTTGTAGGCCTTGGCGGGTGCCTCGGCGACGGCGACCGCGGCCGCGTGCGCGAAGCGGTTGGACGCGCCGATGACGAACGTGTCGAAGAGGTACTTCGGGTTCAGGCGGGCGGTCGGCTCAGCGGGGCCGCCGGCCGGCGCGGGCTTCGCGCCGAGTGGCCCGGGCCCGCCGGCGCTCGGCATGGCCTGGTGACCCGGAAGGTCCGGCCGTCCCGGACCGCCCCGGTGCCCCTGGCCCGGTCCGCCCGGGGGCTCGGGCAGCTCACGGCGCCCGGAGTTCCGGTCGTAGTCGGACCTGTCGTACTCCGGTCGCTCGTAGTCGGACCGGTCGTAGTCGGGGCGGGGCGGTTCGTACTCCGCGCGCTGCTGCTCGTACGGCGGCCGGTCCAGGGGCTGCTGCGGGCGGTACTCCTGGGCGTACGAGTCCTGGCCGCCGTAACCGTCCGAGCGGTACGGGTCCTGGGGCGGCGAGGCGTAGGGGTCGCGCTCGGGGAAGCCGAGGCGCGGCTGCTGCCAGCCGTACTCGTCCTGTCCGGGGCGCGGCCAGGCGCCGGGCTCGGGGCGCTGGTACTCGGAGGGGTAGGCGGGGCGGGCGGTGGGGAGCTGGTCGCGGCCGCCCTGGTCCGGCAGCTGGTCGGCGCGGTGCCGGCCGTACCCGCCGTCGTACTGCGACGACGGGAGCTCGGGCTCCTCGTAACGCTGTGTCTTCATGGGGGGCGCCGGCGGGGCCGGGGGCTCGCCGGCGGACTCGTCGACGGTGATCGCGATCCGGATCGGCCGCCCGCACTCACGGCTCAGGGTCTCGCTGACGATCGGTGCGAGACGGCCCTCCAGTACGTTCTTCGCGAATTCGTTCGGTACGGCCAGCAGGGCGGTGTCCGCGACCAGCGCGAGCGGCTGGCAGCGCCGGATCCAGTGTTCGTCCTTCGCCTCCACACCCTGACCGCGGCCCTCACCGAGGAGCTGCTCCAGTACTCGTGGCCACACTGCGGCAAGATCGGCAGGTACGTCAGCCACAGGGCACGCTCTCTCACAGGTCCCACGAACGTGTGGTTCGAGGACGGGTCGGGATGAATATCAGGTCGGGCGGGGATAAAGGAACGAATCGGAGTTCAGCCACGGTAGTCAGCGTGGCGGGTGCGGTTCAAGTTGTTGTCCCCAGCCTGTGGATAGTGTCTCTCCGTCACTGCTGGTTTGACCGAATGGCGTAGCCCCGCGTACCGTAACCAGGTCGAGTTGTCGATGGCTGCTGCCGCCTGCCTCCGATGGGCACAGATCGCTGAAGGTGATCGGGAAGCGGTGCACTCGGGCGTGATGCGAGCTACTCGTGGGCGCACGGTGACAGCCAGGACGGCACCCGCCACACCCGATTTGATTTCTGGAGCCCCCGAGTGAGCAAGCGCACCTTCCAGCCGAACAACCGTCGTCGCGCGAAGACCCACGGCTTCCGCCTGCGGATGCGCACCCGTGCCGGCCGCGCGATTCTCGCGAACCGTCGTGCCAAGGGTCGCGCCAGCCTGTCCGCCTGATCCCGATCAGGTCATGACGTCGTGCTGCCTACCGAGCATCGGCTGAGGCGGCGCGAGGACTTCGCGACCGCGGTACGACGGGGTCGTCGGGCTGGCCGCCCGTCCCTCGTCGTCCATCTTCGTAGCGGTGCCACGGACCCGCACGCGCCTGGGGAGAGCGCTCCCCCGACGCGTGCGGGTTTCGTCGTGAGCAAGGCCGTGGGTGGTGCCGTTGTGCGCAACACAGTGAAGCGCAGACTGCGTCATCTGATGCGTGAGCGAGTCGCCCTGTTTCCCCCCGGTAGCCTGGTAGTCGTACGAGCGCTGCCCGGAGCGGGCGACGCCGACCATGCACAGCTGGCCCGAGACCTGGATGCCGCCATCGAGCGGCTGCTGGGAGGGGGCGCGCGATGAAGTACCCGCTGCTGGCTCTGATCAAGCTGTACCAGTGGACGATCAGTCCGCTGCTGGGGCCCGTGTGCAAGTACTACCCGTCGTGCTCCCACTACGGCTACACGGCCATCGACCGGCACGGTGCGATCAAGGGCACGGCACTCACGGCCTGGCGCATCCTGCGGTGCAATCCGTGGTCGCTCGGCGGTGTGGACCATGTCCCGCCGCGCAAGCGCCCGCGGTGGCACGAAATGCTGCGTGACGCCTGGCGTGCACGCAGGGGCGGGTCCTCCGCCGCCGAACCGGCCACCGAGGAGAAGCCTCCTTCCGAGCTTCCTTCGAGCCCGGCCGCAGAGACTTCGTCCCATGCCCAAGGAGCATGATTAGTGGACACGATTGCCAGCTTGTTCAGCTTCATCACGACACCCGTCTCATGGGTCATCGTCCAGTTCCACTCGGTGTACGGGAAGATCTTCGGTCCCGACACGGGCTGGGCCTGGGGCTTGTCCATCGTGTCCCTGGTGATCCTGATCCGCATCTGCCTGATCCCGCTCTTCGTGAAGCAGATCAAGGCGACCCGGGCCATGCAGACGCTGCAGCCCGAGATGAAGAAGATCCAGGAGCGCTACAAGAACGACAAGCAGCGCCAGTCCGAAGAGATGATGAAGCTGTACAAGGAGTCGGGCACCAACCCGCTCTCCTCGTGCCTTCCCATCCTGGCGCAGTCACCGTTCTTCTTCGCCCTGTACCACGTGCTCAACGGCATCGCGACGGGCTCGACGATCGGCGTCATCAACGAGTCGCTGCTCGCCAGTGCCCGTAAGGCCCACATCTTCGGGGCACCGCTCGCCGCGAAGTTCACGGACGGCTCCGCGAAGGTCGAGGCGCTCGGTGCCTCCCTCACGGACGTCCGGGTCGTCACCGCGATCATGATCGTCCTGATGTCGGCGTCGCAGTTCTACACGCAGCGCCAGCTGATGACGAAGAACGTCGACACCACGGTGAAGACGCCGTTCATGCAGCAGCAGAAGATGCTGATGTACGTCTTCCCGGTCATGTTCGCCGTCTTCGGTATCAACTTCCCGGTCGGTGTCCTCGTCTACTGGCTGACCACCAACGTGTGGACCATGGGCCAGCAGATGTACGTCATCCGCAACAACCCGACCCCGGGTTCCAAGGCCCAGGCCGCGTACCTGGAGCGCCTCACCAAGCACGTCACGCACCACGGCAAGACCCGTCGGCGCAGCGAGAAGACCATCGTCAAGGCGATCGTCGCCAAGGGCCGGGACCGCAACGAGTTCGAGCGCACGTTCATCAACGGGCTGACCAAGGCGGGTCTCGTGGCCCAGGCCGACGGCACCGTGGTGAAGGGCGAGGCCCAGGCCGTCGCGCAGACCGAGGACGGCGTCACGGCCACCGGTGCCGCCAAGCGTCAGCAGCCCAAGCGCCAGAGCAAGGCCCAGCGGCAGTCCGGAAGCACGAAGGCGCCCGGCGAGTCCACATCGGCTTCTTCGGACTCGTCGGCTTCGGCTGATTCGTCGGACGCGACGACCTCGCTGGAGAAGTCCGACGAGCCGCAGGACGCCAAGCCGACTGCCCAGCAGGCCCCGAAGGGCGGCTCCAACGGCCGCAGCAGGGCCCAGTCCGGTCAGCGCAAGGGCGGTCCGCAGCGCCCCAAGTCCCCGTCCAAGAAGTAAGAAGGAGCCCATCCCGTGACGGAAGGCACCACCTCCGCCGCTGCCGAGGGTGCAGACACCCTGACCCGCCTGGAGCAGGAGGGCGAGATCGCGGCGGACTACCTTGAGGGTCTGCTGGACATCGCCGACCTCGACGGCGACATCGACATGGATGTGGAGGCCGATCGCGCCTCCGTGTCGATCATCAGCGACTCGGGCGGCCGCGACCTGCAGAAGCTTGTCGGCCGTGACGGCGAGGTGCTGGAGGCGCTCCAGGAGCTGACCCGCCTGGCCGTGCACCGGGAGACCGGTGACCGCAGCCGGCTGATGCTCGACATCGCGGGTTACCGCGCCAAGAAGCGTGCCGAGCTCTCCGAGCTGGGCGCCAAGGCCGCCGCCGAGGTGAAGAGCACCGGCGAGCCCGTGAAGCTCAAGCCGATGACCCCGTTCGAGCGCAAGGTCGTGCACGACGCGGTCAAGTCCGCCGGTCTGCGCAGCGAGTCGGAGGGCGAGGAGCCGGAGCGGTTCGTCGTCGTACTGCCTGCCTGAGCGGTCCCCCTGTTGTACCGGCCCCGTCTGTTGAGCAGGCGGGGCCGAACTTTGTCAGCCTGGTAGTTCTGGTGGCCGGTGCGCGGAGCGCCGGCGCTGTACGGAAGGACGGTTCCCCGTGACGGAGGCTGCGGAGCTCCCCCCGGCGCCCGAGCAGGCGCGGGAAGTGTTCGGTGAGCGCTTCGCCGATGCGGTCCGCTACGCGGAGCTGCTCGCCGAGGCAGGCGTGCAGCGTGGTCTGATCGGCCCACGGGAAGTCCCCCGCCTGTGGGAGCGCCACCTGCTGAACTGCGCCGTGCTCTCGGAGGCCGTCCCCGAGGGGGTGACGGTGTGCGACGTGGGTTCCGGAGCCGGGCTGCCGGGCATTCCGCTGGCGCTGGTCCGGGAGGACCTCAACATCACCCTGCTGGAGCCACTTCTCCGGCGCACCAACTTCCTGACCGAGGTCGTCGAGCTGCTCGGCCTGGACCATGTGACCGTGGTGCGGGGCCGTGCCGAGGAGGTCATGGGCAAGCTGCCTCCGGTGCATGTGGTGACGGCTCGTGCCGTGGCCCCGCTGGACCGGCTGGCCGCCTGGGGCATCCCGCTGTTGCGTCCCTACGGTGAGATGCTCGCCCTCAAGGGCGACACGGCGGAGGAGGAGCTCAAGGCCGCGTCCACCGCGCTGACCAAGCTCGGTGCGGTGTCCACGTCGATCCTGCATGTGGGTGAGGGCGTGGTGGATCCGCTGTCGACCGTCGTCCGTGTGGAGGTCGGGGAGAGCCCCGGCGGCGTGCGCTTCGCGGCCAAGCGGGCGAAGGCGGCTCGTACGGGGAGGACACGTAGGCGCCGCTGATCCGTCCTGACGACCAGACGTACTCCACACAAGCTGCCAAACCTACGCATGACGGAGTGTCGCGGCTTTTCGGTCCTGCTCGCTGTGCATCGTGTTTCACGTGAAACGTCGCTCACTGCTACACGGCATCATCGGCCGGGGCCGCGCCGCGGCCGAACCTCGCGACCGAAAGCCCCTCGGTTCTCTCAGAGAGGGGGCGTCTGGTGACACTCCGTCCTCCCTGCGGGGCGCGGAGTTGTCCACAGAGGTGGATTTCTCCACAGAACACCAGGCCTCACTGGTTCACGACCCCGAAGGCATGGGAGGCTCTGTTCATTGCGAGCCTGAAGTCGAGGAGAGTGAATCCTTGCGGTCCGACGCCAACATCGCGGGACCGATGACCGATCCGGTCCCCGGTCCCCGTACCGAGTCGATGGGGGCGGATGTTTCACGTGAAACACCGCCTCCGATGGACGACACTCCCATCGGTCGTGCTGCCCAACTCGCTGTGGAGGCTCTGGGCCGCGCCGGCGAAGGTCTGCCACGTCCGGAGCAGACCAGAGTCATGGTGGTTGCCAATCAGAAGGGCGGTGTCGGCAAGACGACCACGACGGTCAACCTTGCCGCGTCCCTGGCCCTGCACGGCGGCCGCGTTCTGGTGATCGACCTCGACCCACAGGGCAATGCGTCCACTGCGCTGGGTATCGACCATCACGCTGAAGTTCCGTCCATCTACGACGTGTTGGTCGAGAGCAAGCCGCTGGCCGAGGTCGTCCAGCCGGTGGTGGACGTCGAAGGCCTCTTCTGTGCCCCCGCCACGATCGATCTCGCCGGTGCGGAGATCGAGCTGGTGTCCCTGGTGGCGCGGGAGAGCCGGCTGCAGCGGGCGATCCAGGCGTACGAGCAGCCGCTGGACTACATCCTCATCGACTGCCCGCCCTCGCTCGGCCTGCTGACGGTCAACGCGCTGGTCGCGGGTGCCGAGGTGCTCATCCCGATCCAGTGCGAGTACTACGCGCTGGAGGGCCTCGGCCAGCTGCTGCGCAACGTCGACCTGGTGCGGGGGCACCTCAACCCCGACCTGCATGTGTCGACCATCCTGCTCACCATGTACGACGGCCGGACGCGTCTCGCTTCCCAGGTCGCGGACGAGGTGCGCAGCCACTTCGGCGACGAGGTGCTGCGGACGAGCATTCCCCGCTCGGTCCGCATCTCGGAGGCGCCGAGTTACGGGCAGACGGTACTGACCTACGATCCTGGATCGAGCGGTGCCCTCTCCTACCTTGAGGCGGCCCGAGAAATCGCGCTGAGGGGCGTCGGTGTCAGTTACGACCCGACGCAGGCCCACATCGGCGCTCAGACCAACCCGAACATGGTGGAGGGGATCCAGTGAGCGAGCGACGGAGGGGGCTGGGTCGTGGGCTTGGTGCACTGATCCCAGCTGCCCCGACCGAGATGAACCCGGCCCAGACGGGCGTGGGGGGAACGGTAGCGCCGTCCCCCGCCGCGGTTCCGGTGCTGACGACCGACCGTGGGGTCGCCGCGGCGAAGGTGACGACTCTGCCGGCTGTTTCATATGAAGCCGAGGAGCCGTCGGTGTTCGGAGTCGGAGGAGGCGTGGAGACGCCCGCACCTCCGATGGGCGCGCACTTCGCGGAGATCCCTCTCGACGACATCGTGCCGAACCCGCGTCAGCCGCGTGAGGTCTTCGACGAGGACGCGCTCCAGGAGCTGGTCACCTCCATCCAGGAGGTCGGTCTTCTCCAGCCCGTCGTCGTACGGCAATTGGGTCCCTCCCGCTACGAGCTCATCATGGGCGAGCGGCGCTGGCGGGCCTGCCGTGAGGCCGGCCTGGAGGCGATCCCGGCGATCGTCCGGGCGACGGACGACGAGAAGCTCCTTCTGGACGCCTTGCTGGAGAACCTGCACCGCGCCCAGTTGAACCCGCTGGAAGAGGCTGCCGCCTACGACCAGCTGCTGAAGGACTTCAACTGCACGCACGACCAGCTGGCCGACCGCATCGGGCGCTCCCGCCCGCAGGTCTCCAACACCCTGCGGCTGTTGAAGCTCTCTCCGGCGGTCCAGCGCCGGGTCGCCGCGGGAGTCCTGTCGGCCGGGCACGCCCGGGCGCTGCTCTCCGTCGACGACTCGGAGGAGCAGGACCGGCTGGCCCACCGGATCGTTGCCGAGGGACTGTCGGTGCGGGCTGTCGAGGAGATCGTGACCCTCATGGGCTCGCGTCCCCAGACGACGACGCGGGCCAAGGGGCCGCGGGCGGGCGCTCGGGTCTCCCCGGCGCTGAGCGACCTCGCGACCCGGCTCTCGGACCGCTTCGAGACACGGGTGAAGGTCGACCTGGGGCAGAAGAAGGGCAAGATCACCGTCGAGTTCGCCTCGATGGAAGACCTTGAGCGGATCCTCGGCACGCTCGCCCCGGGCGAGGGGCCGGTTCTGCACCAGGGGCTCCACGACGGCGACTCCTCGGCCGCCGCGGAGTCCGAGGAGTTCGAGGGCTGACCGCCCGGGACCGGACGTTTCCCGTCCGGTCGGTGCCTTGTCGCTCAGGGAGCGGACCGTGTCCGGTGTGTATCGGAACGCGGTCCGCTCTTTGCTTTCAGGCGGTATCGGTGGAATCGCTGTGTGGATACGATGCGAACGGTATGGCGCATCCACCTGACAGCTGGCAGCACCTCTGAGAGAGGCGGGGGCCATGCGATCGATGAGCCGCACCGGACTGGTGAGCGCAGGTCTGGGACTGGGCGCGACCGTCGGATTCTTCGGCAGTCTGCTCAGGGAACGCAGCGCTCTGACAGCCGCTCGCGACGCCGCGGGCGAAGGAAGCGAGGAACAGCCTTCATGGGGCGTCGGCTCGTACCGCTCACGCTGGACAACCTTCAGGACCTTCCCCAGCGCTGTCGCTCGTGTGTCTTCTGGGAACTGGATCCCGTCAGCGGCGAAGCAGCGGTGAGAGCGGGTACATCCGCGCTGGAGAAGGAATCCTGGATCTCCGCTGTCCTGCTCGACTGGGGATCGTGCGGCCGGGTGGTCTATGTCGACGACGTACCGGTGGGCTTTGTGCTCTACGCTCCGCCCGCCTACGTTCCGCGTTCCACGGCGTTCCCCACGAGCCCGGTGTCATCGGACGCCGTGCAGCTCATGACCGCCTTCATCATGCCCGGCTATCAGGGGCAGGGACTCGGACGCGTGATGGTGCAGACGGTCGCCAAGGATCTGCTGCGACGGGGTTTCAAGGCCATCGAGGCGTTCGGCGACGTCCGCTACAAGGAGCCGGCCTGTCTGCTGCCTGCCGAGCATCTGTTGGCCGTGGGCTTCAAGACGGTCCGGCAGCATCCCTTGCACCCCAGGCTGCGGCTGGAGCTACGGACGACGCTCTCCTGGAAGGAAGACGTGGAGCTGGCGCTCGACCGGCTTCTGGGGGCCGTACAGAAGGAACCAGCGCTTCGGCCGCTGTGAGTGCCGCAATGCGAATGGGCCAACCCGTGGGGGTTGGCCCATTCGTGTTTCACGTGAAACATCACTCGGCGATGAAGTCCTCGAGGTCGCGGACGAGCGCGGCCTTCGGCTTGGCGCCGACGATGGTCTTGGCGACCTCGCCACCCTGGTAGACGTTCAGGGTCGGGATCGACATGACGCCGTACTTGGCCGCCGTGTTCGGGTTCTCGTCGATGTTCAGCTTGACGATCTCGATCTTCTCGCCGTGCTCGGCGGCGATCGCCTCAAGCGACGGGGCGATCTGGCGGCACGGGCCGCACCACTCGGCCCAGAAGTCGACCAGGACGGGCTTGTCGCTCTTGAGGACGACCTCTTCGAAGTCGGCGTCGGTCACATGCTTCAGAGTGCCGGCCACGGCGGGCTCCTTTACTTGATCGTGCGGTGGGGCGGAAGGGGGTAGGTCAGACGGAGGTCGTCTCGGGCTCGGCCTTCTCCTCGTCCGCGAGGGCGGAGAGGAAACGCTCGGCGTCGAGAGCAGCGGAGCAGCCGGTGCCGGCTGCGGTGATCGCCTGGCGGTAGGTGTGGTCGACCACGTCACCGGCGGCGAAGACACCGGTCACGTTGGTGTGCGTCGAGGGGGAAGCCACCTTGAGGTAGCCCTCCTCGTCGAGATCCAGCTGGCCCTTGAAGAGCTCGGTGCGCGGGTCATGGCCGATCGCGATGAACAGGCCGGTCACCGGCAGGTCCGAGAGCTCGCCGGTCTTGACGTTGCGCAGCTTGAGGCCGGCCAGCTTCTGCGCACCCTGGACTTCGGCGATCTCGCTGTCCCAAGCGAACTTGATCTTCGGGTCGGCGAAGGCGCGCTCCTGCATCGCCTTGGAGGCGCGCAGGGTGTCGCGGCGGTGGACGATCGTCACGGACTTGGCGAACCGGGAGAGGAAGGTCGCCTCCTCCATCGCGGTGTCGCCGCCACCGATCACGGCGATGTCCTGGTCCTTGAAGAAGAACCCGTCACAGGTGGCACACCAGGAGACGCCACGTCCGGAGAGGGCGTCCTCGTTCGGAAGACCGAGCTTGCGGTGCTGCGAGCCGGTGGTGACGATGACGGCCTTCGCCTTGTGGACCGTGCCGGCGGTGTCGGTGACGGTCTTGATCTCACCGGTCAGGTCGACGGAGACGACGTCGTCCGGAACCAGCTCGGCACCGAAGCGCTCGGCCTGGGCGCGCATGTTGTCCATGAGGTCGGGGCCCATGATGCCGTCCCGGAAACCCGGGAAGTTCTCCACCTCGGTGGTGTTCATCAGGGCGCCGCCCGCAGTGACGGCCCCCTCGAACACCAGAGGCTTCAGCGACGCGCGCGCGGTGTAGAGCGCCGCCGTGTAGCCGGCGGGCCCGGAGCCGATGATGATCACGTTACGGACGTCGCTCACGGGTTGATTCCTCGTCTCTGGTCTACGTCATTCGACCGGTGGGAGTTTCCCTCGGAACCTCTCACCCCACCCAACGGATCCTACGGGGCGCGCATTCCCGGTGTGTCCGGGCACACGGGGATCCCACACCGTACGGATTTCCACGCTGGGACAAGAGATGCGTCTCCGTCCCTGAGCCGTGCCGGAGGACGCTCAGGGACGGGCCAGGGACTCCGACAGCAGGACCTTGCCGGGAGCAGCGGAAGCCTTGCCGTCACAGGCGGCGTCGACGATGAAGGCCGTCACCCGGGAGGCGTCGGAGGAGTCGGGGAGGACGACCAGGAAGGCGTCCTTCCCCTCGTATGTCCCCTCCTTCGCGCCGATGACATCGCCGGTCTGGCTGATGCCCCTGCGGACACACGTCGGTACCGACGCCGAGGGCGAGATCCGGGTGGTGAACGGGGTTTCCGTGGAGCCCGCTTCCGAGGGCTGCGACTCGACACCGAAGGGCTTCTGAGAACCTCGCTGTACGTTCTTCTTCGTGTCGAGGAGATCCTTCACCTGGCTCTGGAGGGTGCTCTTGGAGAAGGTCCCGGCGGAGCTAGTCGGCTTGCCCTGCGCGGTCGTCGGTCCGTCTCCTCCGAGCGACTGGAGGAAGAACGAACCGGCACCCAGGACGGCGGCGGTGAAGACAGTACCCAGGACGACGGTTCGGCGGCGCCGACCACGTCCACGGTCCTTGTGGTCCTTGCGGCCGGGACCGGTCGAGGCGCTCGGCCGCCCGAGGGGACGGTCCTCCGGGACGGAGGCTTGGCGGGGCGATGTTTCACGTGAAACATGCGCCTCGGGCGCCACGGCGTTCAGGAGTGCCTCTGCGGCGAGGGCCGCATCGATCCGGCCCGCGACCTCGGCCGGCATACGCGCCGGGCTCGGCACCGCGCCGAGCAGGCCTCGGATCTCCTCCAGCGAGGCATGGACATCGGTACAGAGTTCGCACGTGTCCAGGTGCTGTCGTACTTCCGCGGTCCGGGCAGGGGGGAGCAGGCCCTCGGTGAGGTCGGAGATCTCCGCGACGTCCGGGTGCCCGGTGGTGTCTGTCGTCGACGTCACGCTCGCCCACCTCCGCCCTTCACTGCCGCTGAATCACTCGGCCCGGTGTCCTGTGGACCCCTGCTCTGAGGCCCCGCTGCGGGTGGGACGGATGTCCCCTCCGCCCGGTTCCGTGCCGGGTCCGGGTCATTTTCGTCACCGGTGTTTTCCGGCCGTAGGTGGGTGAGCAGCGGGAGGAGTCTGGCTCTGCCGCGAGCGCAGCGGCTCTTCACCGTCCCTGTGGGCACATCGAGGATCCGGGCCGCCTCGGCGACCGGGTAGCCCTGCATGTCGACCAGGACCAGGGCGGCCCGCTGATCGTGGGGCAGGGTGCCGAGGGCTTCCAGGAGCTGGCGGTGCAGGTCGTTCCGCTCGGCCGGAGCGGAGGCCGATTCATGCGGCTCCAGCAGTTGCTCCAGCCGCTCTGTGTCATCGACGGGGGCGGTCTTGCGGGAGGCCGCCTTACGGGCACGGTCGAGGCAGGCGTTCACCGTGATCCGGTGCAGCCACGTTGTGACGGCCGACTGGCCCCGGAAGGTGTGGGCGGCCCGGTAGGCGGAGACCAGGGCGTCCTGGACGGCGTCAGCGGCTTCCTCGCGGTCCCCCAGGGTCCGCAGGGCGACCGCCCAGAGCCGGTCCCGGTGTCGCCGCACGATCTCACCGAAGGCATCGGGGTCGCCCTCCACGTGGCGGGCGAGCAGATCCTGGTCGCTCGCTCCGCCGTATCCGGCGCCTTCCGCCATCTGCCCCCTCCGCCTTCGGTGCCGCCGGTGAGACGTCAGCCTGTGAACTTCACTTCGGTGATGGCCTGCTTGTAGCCGGCTCCCGAGTACGCGGCGGGGTCTGCCCCCGACTTCGGCACAGCGGTGATCCACACGAGCACGTACTGGCTCTTCACCTTCTTGCCGACCTTCACCGCGGCGGTGTTCCCGGTGGTCGTCACCTTGCCGATCTGCGTCATCGAGCTCAGCGACGCGGGGGCCAGCGAGTCGGCCGCGTACAGCTCGACCGTCGTGTGATCGCCAGCGTAGCGAAGCCCGATGTTCGCCGTGGCCAGTTCCCTGGCGGAGCCGAGGTCGTACACGATGCCCACACCGGCCTTGTACGGCGCCAGCTCGGGACCCTCGTTGAAGGTCTTCGTCCGCCAGTAGGTCGAGGTGCTGCCGTCGTAGGTCAGCTTGACGTCGCCGGGGTGCTGGGACCCGCCGTCGGTGACGTACTCCTGGGCATCCTGGATCTTTATCGCGGCGGCGGGCGTCGTGGGGCTGGCGCTGTTCTTGTCGCCGTCGTCCGTCGGCTGCGTGGTGGTGTCACCGCCGGACTTGTCGCCCTGTTCCATCAGGGCGTCCGCGAGCTGCCAGCTGCCCAGGCCCAGGGCGGCGATGAGGAGGGCCGAGACGGCCCACTTCAGCGCCTTGCCGGTGCGGCTCTGCAGCGGGGGCGGCGGAGCCTGGAGCGGCTGTGTCACGCCGGGCGGCGTGGGACGGCCGTAGGTGCCCTGCTGGTACGTGGTGCGCTGGTACTCGGGCGGTGCCGTGAACGCCGGCTCCGGCGGACGGATGCGGGGCATCTCGCCGATCGCCTTCACCAGTTCCTCCGGCGTGGTGCAGGCGGACTCGTGGCGGGAGGCGGTCGCGCCGTCGTTGACCAGAGCGCGCATGGTGAGCTCGGAGAGGCCGCGGTGGACACCGGCACGTACCTGGTCCGGGGCGATCAGGCCGACGTCCTTGGGCAGACCGGCCAGCCCGTAGGCGTCGCTCTCGTACGGCCAGCGCTGGGTCAGCGCCGCGTACAGCAGGGCGCCGATCGCCTCGGTGTCGGCGCGCTGCGGGGTGTCGGAACTGATGCCGCGCAGCGCCGCGTTCACCGCGAGGCCGCGGATGCGCCACTGGCCGGTGGAGGTGCGCAGCACGGCGTTCGGGTTGAGGCGCAGATGCGCCAGCCCCTCACGGTGCGCGGCCGCCATGGCGGAGGCGATCTGACTGACCATCTGGTAGGCGTCGTGGGGCTCCAGCGGTCCGGCCGCGAGCAGCGCGGTCAGCTCGGTGGCGTCCGGGAGCCATTCGTGCACGACGTAGACGAGGTCGTTCTCCTCGACCGCGTCCAGCACCTGTACGAACCGGGGATCGCCGAGCAGCGCGGCGGAGCGGGCTGCTGCCAGCACCGCCCGGGTGCGCGCATGGTCGGCGGGCAGGATGTGCACGCCGACGGCACGCCGGAGTTTCTCGTCGACCGCACGCCAACTGCTGAATCCGTCCAGACGGGTGACGCACTCCTCGAGGCGGTAGCGTCTGGCGAGTTTGTGTCCGCTGTGCAGTTCCGGGGGTGCGGTCTTCTTCTCAGCACCCGCGGCTGGGCCGCTTCCCTGTGCCTTGTCGCTGTCCGTGTCCCGCTCCGGGTTCTGGGCCACCCCGTCGGCCGTGGACTGCTCCGCCTTGGCGGTCAGCGGCTTGTCACCGCTGTTGTCTGCCACGTCGACGGCAGCCGTGCTCCGTTCCGCCACCGTCGTTCCCTGCCTCCCCATCCGTTGCACGCTGTCCGTCGCCGAAACCAATTGTGCCCACAGTCCTCCGCTATGCACGACACGCGGCGGCGAACGATGGTTGTGCGCTTACCCCTGCCTCAACGACCCAGGCGCCCGCGCACCATACCCACGAGGGAGTTGAGCTCCTCGATGCGCATGCGGCGCGCGGCCACGTAGAAGACGCCGAGCAGGACCGCCCCGCCGACCAGCAGTGCGGCGAAGGAACCGATCACGCCCTGCCCCAGAGTGTGGCCGATGCCGTAGCAGGCC
The DNA here is from genome assembly GCF_042721035.1 of Streptomyces sp. NPDC058464. Lineage (NCBI taxonomy): Bacteria > Bacillati > Actinomycetota > Actinomycetes > Kitasatosporales > Streptomycetaceae > Streptomyces > Streptomyces sp. NPDC058464. Next base: position 130,999 of record NZ_JBHXMA010000029.1, on the reverse strand, counting down.
GCACCACTGAGCAGCGCCGCCGGTACGGAGGCGATGCAGAGCCTGGCATAGGTACGGGTGACCCGGGAACCGTCCAGGTCGCCGCCGAGCCGCTTGCGCAGCCGCCGCCAGGCGACACCCACGCCGATCGCGTAGGCGAGGCCGTAGGAGGCGGCCATGCCGGCCACCGCCCAGCGGGCCGGGAGCAGCATGTAACAGGCGACCGAGGCACCCGCGTTGACCGCGGCGACGATGACCGTGTTGTAGAACGGCGTGCGCGTGTCCTCGTAGGCGTAGAACGCGCGCAGGACGACGTACTGCACCGAGTAGGGGATCAGGCCGAGGGCGAAGGCCATCAGCATGTACCCCATGTTGGTGGCCTCGCTGGTGCCCGAGGAACCGAAGATCAGGGTGCACATCGGGATACCGAGGGCCAGGAACCCGAAGGCGATGGGGACGATCGCGACGGCGGTCGTCCTGAGGCCCTGGGAGATGTCGTCGCGGACGGCACCCGCGTCGTTCTCGGCGGCCGAGCGGGAGATCCGCGGCAGCAGGGCGGCCATCAGGGAGACCGTGATGATGGCCTGCGGCAGGCCCCAGATCAGCTGGGCGTTGGCGTAGGCGGCGAAGCCGGTGCCGTCGACCGGGGAGCTCTTGCCGGCCGAGGTCGACAGCTGGGAGACCACGAGCGCGCCCGCCTGGTTGGCGAGGACGAACAGCACGGTCCACTTGGCGAGCGTGGCGGCCTTGCCGAGGCCGTGGCCCTTCCAGTCGAAGCGCAGCCGCAGCCGGAACCCGGTCTCGCGCAGGTAGGGGATCATCGCCAGGGACTGGACCACGAGGCCGAGCAGCACGCCGAGGCCGAGCAGTCGTTGGCCCTCCGGCGGGATGGTGGTGACCTTCATGCCGGAGTGCGCGGCGGTGCCGTACACCCAGATGAAGAGGCCGAGGGTGACGATGATGACGATGTTGTTGAGGACCGGGGTCCACATCATCGCGCCGAACTTGCCCCGCGCGTTGAGGATCTGGCCCATCACCACGTGGATGCCCATGAAGAAGATCGAGGGCAGGAAGTAGCGGACGAAGGTGATGCCGACCTCGTTGGCCGCCGGGTCGCTGGCGACCGAGTCGGACAGCAGGCGGATGAGGAAGGGCGCGGCCGCGATGGTGGCCGCGGTGAGGAGGCCCAGCGCCACCATGACGAGGGTCAGCAGGCGGTTGGCGAAGGCCTCGCCGCCGTCCTCGTCCTCCTTCATGGCACGCACCAGCTGCGGCACGAAGACCGAGTTGAGGCCGCCGCCGACGGTCAGGATGTAGATCATCGTCGGCAGCTGGTAGGCGACCTGGAAGGTGTCGCCGAGCAGGCCCACACCCAGCGCGGAGACGATCAGCGCGGAGCGGACGAAGCCGGTGAGGCGGGAGACCATCGTGCCCGCCGCCATCACGGCGCTCGACTTGAGCAGGCCTGCGGCCTTCCCGCCCTTCTTCGCGGGTGCGGGCGCGGGTGCCGCAGCCGCCGCGGGCACGGCACCGAGGTTCAGCGTCTGGTCGGCCGCGGGACCGGGAGGAGCCGGGGCGGTCGGCGCAGCCGGTGCCTGGTACTGAGGCACCTGCACCGGCCCTCCCGGGGAGGCTGCCGGACCGGGCACCGAAGGAGGCTCCGAGGGCAGCCGACCGCCGCCCTGCTGTGGATCCCGGTAGCCGCTCTGCTGCTGGTCGCGGAAGAGATGGGCGAAGGCGTCCGGCTCGTGGCGCTCCTCACCGGAGTGCGAGACCAGGTCGTCCACGCCCACGAACTGGGTCGTGCGCGGGTCGTCGCCGTACGGCAGGTACTGGCTCGCGCCGTCCGGCTCCGGCGCCGGGGTCTGGGCCCACACATGCGGGTCGGGGGCGTACGGCGACTGGGCGGGCTGCCCGTACAGCGGCTGCTGCGGGTAGGTGCCCGGAGCCGGCGGGGGGTGAGCGGCACGGTCGTAGAGCGCCTCGGCCACCGGGTCCTGGGCGGAGAGGTCCCGGGCCCGGTACGGGTCCTGGTTGTAGGCGTCCTGGAGGTACATGTCAGCCGCGTGCTGCGGCGGGACCTGGCCGGGCTCCGGCGGCGGCTCGGGGTAGCCCGAACCGGCCGCGCCCTGGCCGCTTTCACCGTCGTACGGCGCGTTCATGGTTACCCCTACCTCATCGTCCCGGGCCCACCGGCCACGACATCGCTCAACGGTCCACTCTCTCACCCGTCTCGGACGGGTCGGCGCTTTCCGGTGCGGTGTCCGGCGTCGGGTCACTCGGCTGCTCCGGGTCGTCTGCCCCGGACCGTGCGGCGGACTCCTCCGGGAGACGATCCCCATGCGCAGCGGGGTTCCCGGGCCCGTCGGCGTCCCCGGTGCCCCCTGAGCTCTCGCCTGCCGAGCCGTCGGGAGTCTCCAGGGTGCCGGGAGTCTCCGGGGCACCACCCGGAGTGTCCGAGGTGTCCTCGCCCGCCTCGTCGGGGCCGTCGCCCTCGTCGGGGCCGTCGTCCTCGTTGGCCCGCCGGGCGGCCGCCCGCTTGCGCTGGGTGTACATCCGGAAGCCGGCGAGCACCAGCAGCAGCACACCGCCGCCGATGACCAGCATCACCGTCGGTGTGACCTCGGTGACCTTCACGTCGAAACTGACGGGCGCGCCGTACTTCTGGCCGTCCTCGGTGTAGAGCTGAGCGGTGACCTCCACCCGGCCGTTGGCGTTGGCCGCGGTGGAGAACTTCACGGACTGGCTGTGGCCGCCGGAGACCTCGACAGGCTGCTCGTAGTAGGGATTGCCGCCGATCTCCAGCCGGGTGGGCATGCTCGAGGTGAGCCGCAGGACGAGGTGGCTGACGCCCTGGACCAGGTTGTTCTGGACCGTGACCGGGATGGTGGCGCTGCGGCCCGAGAGTTTGGTCTCGGACTTGTCGATCAGCTTGACCTGGCTGATGAGGTCGTCGAGCCAGGACTCCACGCTCGTGCGGAAGCTGTCCGCCTCACTGCCGCTGCCCCGCCAGGACGTGGACATCTCCCGGTTTATGGCCCGCCCGAAGGGGGTCACCACCCGGGACTGGTCGGTGAGGATCACCTGGAAGTTGTCGAGCTTGTCCTGGGTGCGGGCGATCTGCTCGAAGGCCGTCCGGGGCAGTTCCTGCTTGCGCAGCGAGGACGGGTACGCGGACGACGAAGGGATCTTCGTGGTCGCGCCGGGGTCGGGTTTGGCCTTGGCAGCCGCCGCGAGATCCTGGGACTCCGACCAGTTGCTGTTCTGCAGTGCGGTGATCGCCGTCGCCATCGCCTGGGCCTGGCTTGCCGACGGCATCCGCTGCGGGGCGACGACGATACTGCGCTGCTTGTCGGTCTGGGTGTTCAGCGCCAGGCTCTGAGCGAGGAACCGCTGCACGGCGAGGGTCGACGAGTCGGCATGCGTCAGATCGCCCCCGAACGCCGTGGACAGCCGTGCGTCGGCGACCACCGCCGTCGTGCCGCCGCCGATCGGACGTGCCGCCGAGGGCGTGTAGGTCAGCCCGCCGGTCTCCTGGAGGCTGTCGCTACGGGCGATCACCTTGTCGGCACCCGCAGAGGTGGCGACCTTGATGATCGAGGGGTCGACGGCGCCGTCCACGGGCCACGCGAAGTCGGTGCTCGGCGTGACGTGGAGCACGGTCTTCACGGTCGTGGCGGCCACGTCGGTGGCGTCCTTGAGGTGGCTCAGCGAGCCGGTCACGCTGGTGCCGTTGTGGGCGAGGGAGGCCAGGTCCGGGTCGGCGAAGGGGAGGGCCACCACTTCCCTGTCCGTCACCGCGTCCTGCAGGTCGTCCAGGAACTGCTTGGCCACCGCCTGATGGGTGCCGGCCGTGGTGGTGCCGTCGGCGCCCTGGATCCGGTAGCTGCGGGTCATGGCGTCCACGGAGGCCAGCAGATCCGGGTCGATCACCCAGGTGACGTCGAGATCCTTGCCGAGCGCGAGCATCTGGACCAGCCGGCCGCCGGGCGAGATCTCCTTGGCGAGGTCGTCGTTCTGGAAGACGGGCGTCTGGAGCTCGCCCGCACCCGTCTTCGCCGTCACATGGACGGTGGAGATCAGCGGCCACAGATACGTCGTCTTCGTCTTCGTGTCGGCCTCGGAGGACTGCCACGGCAGGAACGTCCGCTGGATGCCGAGGACCTGGTCCCACTGCTGAGCCGATGTCTTGCCGGACAGCGAGACGCCGAACTGGTACACGCCGTCCTGCCCGAGGTCGAGCTTGTCGACCGGCACGGAGATGCTGAAGTGCTCGGCGACCCCCGGGCCGAGCGAGTCGAAGTCCTCGGTGTACTTGCCGCCGACCTCTGTGCCGAGGCTCGACTGGAGGTCGTCGGAGTGCTGGGCGGCCGTGTCGATCTCGGAGCGCGTGCCGAGCAGGGAGCCCATTCGCAGGTCCACGTGCGCGTCCGTGACGGCTTGCTTGCCGTTGTTGGTCACCGTGCCCGAGACCGTGAGCGTGTCCCCGTCGCTGGGGGCGCTGGGGCTCAGCGAGTCCAGGGCGACGGACACGGTGTCCGTGCCGGCCGCCTGCGCCGGCGCCGCCGTGGGCAGCTGCATCAGTCCGGCCAGCAGGGGCGCACCCGCAAGTAGTGCCCCGGTGCGCCGCAGCCAGCGGCGGGCAGGTGAGGGCGTCCCCTGGAAGTCTGCCGCCTCGGCCACGCGCTCGTCCGTCCCTCGTCGTCAGTGGTCGTCGGAATGTGCGTCCACGCATGGTAACGAGGTGCGCTGAACGGAAGTGCCGCGGTCTGCTTTACAAGATCGGTAGATGAGATCGGGCCGTCCCCTATATCCAGTATCGTCGCGATACTCAGTTAGGCGACGAGCGCTGTGCTTATTGGGGTATCGAGTGAGATGTCCCACCCTCTCCGCAGGGAAGCTCTACATGGGGTGCTGCCGGAATACGGAGGCGCTTCGGACCGTCTGGGGCACGTAGTCTGTTCTGTTGTGCCGAACGCCAATGAAGACAATCCCTCTGCCCTGAGCCAGGCGCAGCAGCGCGCGGTGAGCGAACTGCTGCGGGTGGCGCCCGTCGCCGACGACCTCGCCCGCCGATTCCAGGAGGCCGGGTTCTCGCTTGCCCTGGTGGGCGGCTCGGTTCGGGACGCGCTGCTGGGCCGGCTCGGCAACGACCTGGACTTCACGACCGACGCCCGCCCCGAGGACGTACTGAAGATCGTCCGGCCGTGGGCGGACGCCGTCTGGGAGGTCGGGATCGCCTTCGGTACCGTCGGCGCACAGAAGGATGCCCGCGTCGGGGACACTGTCAGGCCTTTTCAGATCGAGGTGACCACCTACCGGTCCGAGGCCTACGACCGCACCTCGCGCAAGCCCGAGGTGTCGTACGGCGATTCCATCGAGCAGGACCTCGTCCGCCGTGACTTCACGGTGAACGCGATGGCGGTGGCGCTGCCGGAGAAGGAGTTCATCGACCCGTACGGCGGTCGAGAAGACCTGGCGAAGCGCGTGCTGCGCACCCCGGGGACGCCCGAGGAATCCTTCTCCGACGATCCGCTGCGGATGATGCGTGCCGCCCGTTTCGCGGCGCAGCTCGACTTCGAGGTGGCCCCCGAGGTCGTCGCGGCGATGAAGGACATGGCCGGCCGTCTGGAGATCGTCTCGGCCGAGCGGGTCCGGGACGAGCTGAACAAGCTGATCCTCTCGGCCCACCCGCGCAAGGGGCTGACCCTGCTCGTCGACACCGGCCTCGCCGACCATGTCCTGCCCGAGCTGCCCGCCCTTCGGCTGGAGAGCGACGAGCACCACCGGCACAAGGACGTCTACGACCACACGCTGATCGTCCTGGAACAGGCCATGGCGCTGGAGGAGAACGGTTCCGACCTCACCCTCCGTCTTGCCGCGCTGCTCCACGACATCGGCAAGCCGCGTACCCGCCGCTTCGAGAAGGACGGCCGGGTCTCGTTCCACCACCACGAGGTGGTCGGAGCGAAGATGACCAAGAAGCGCATGACGGCGCTGAAGTACTCCAACGAACTGGTGAAGGACGTCTCGCAGCTGGTCGAACTCCACCTGCGCTTCCATGGCTACGGCACCGGGGAGTGGACGGACTCGGCGGTCCGCCGCTACGTCCGCGACGCGGGCCCGCTGCTCGACCGACTGCACAAGCTGACCCGGTCCGACTGCACGACCCGCAACAAGCGGAAGGCCGCCGCGCTCTCCCGGGCCTACGACGGCCTGGAGCAGCGCATCGCCGAGCTCCAGGAAAAGGAGGAACTTGATGCGATCCGCCCGGACCTCGACGGCAACCAGATCATGGAGATTCTGGGTATCCGCCCTGGTCCGGAGGTCGGCAAGGCCTACAAGCACATGCTGGAGCTGAGGCTGGAGAACGGGCCGATGGAGCACGACGCAGCAGTGGCCGCCCTCAAGGAGTGGTGGGCCGAGCAGGTCTGAGGATGCGCGGCAGGGTCATGTTTCACGTGAAACATGACCCTGCCGGGACGCGACGAGGGGCAATGTTTCACGTGAAACATCGCCCCTCGTCATCACCTCACTGCGGTCGTGCGTGATTCTGCTGCGGCTGTCGGCTGCGTTCGAAGCGGGCCATGGCCACGGCGACCGCCGCGTAGACGAAGGCGACCGTGATGACGAGGGTCGCTGAGCGGCCGTCCGGTGGGAGCATCAGCGCGGCCACAGCCGCGGCCCCGACGAAGGCGACGTTGAAGAGCACGTCGTACACCGAGAAGATCCGGCCGCGGAAACCGTCGTCGACGGACGACTGCACGATGGTGTCCGTGGCGATCTTCGCGCCCTGGGTGATCAGCCCCAGCACGAAGGAAGCGACGAGCATGGGGACGGTCGTGAACGGGAGGCCCAGCGCGGGCTCCAGTACGGCGGCGGACGCGGCGCACACAACGATCCAGCGGCCGGGGCCGAGCCGACCCGCGGTCCACGGCGTCACCACGGCGGCGGCGAAGAAGCCCGCGCCGGAGATCCCCAGGGCCAGCCCCAGCAGCCCGAGTCCGTGGTCCGGGTCCGGGGAGAGGGCGTACCGGCACAGCATCAGCACCAGGACGAGCAGCGCGCCGTAGCAGAAGCGCATCGCCGTCATGCTGACCAGCGCCCAGGCCGCCTCACGGCGCTGCGGTGCAACGAGATGCCGTATCGCCTCCAGAAGATCGCGTGCGGTGGTGATCACGGCCGTTCCCAGGCTCGGCTGTGCGGGATGCCGGTCCGGGCCGAGAAGGTCGGGGGCCATGGGCAGGGAGGCGAGGGCCGAGCACAGGTACAGGACGGCGCCCAGCGACACCACCGCGGCATCGGAATCCGAGGCGACCAGCCGTACCGCGAAGGCGAGGCCGCCGCCGGCGGTCGCGGCAAGGGTGCCGGCGGTCGGGGACAGAGAGTTGGCGAGCACCAGCCGGTCGGTGTCGACCACCCGTGGCAGTGCGGCGGAGAGACCCGAAAGGACGAAGCGGTTGACGGCCGTGACGCACAGGGCGGAGGCGTAGAAGAGCCAGTCGGGAACGTGGCTGACCATGAGGACGGCGGTGGCCGCGGCCAGTAGCGCACGCAGCAGATTGCCGTAGAGGAAGATCTGGCGGCGGCGCCAGCGGTCCAGGAGGACGCCGGCGAAGGGGCCCACGAGGGAGTACGGGAGGAGCAGGACGGCCATGGCCGAGGCGATCGCGGCCGGTGAGGTCTGCTTCTCCGGGGAGAAGACGACATAGGCGGCGAGGGCGACCTGGTAGACACCGTCGGCCCCCTGGGAGAGCAGGCGTATGACGAGTAGACGGCGGAAGTTCCGCAGGCGCAGCAGGACACGCAGGTCGCGGACGACGGACATGGGGCACAGCCTCACATATGGGGCCGTGCACAGGAGAAGGGTCCCCGGATCGGATGACTCGGGGACCCTTCTGAGCCCTGGCAGGAGCGTTTTTTTGCGAGCTTGAGCTGTGGAGCTTCAGCGTCCGGCGGTGTGCCGGGTCAGCGCTCGACGTCGCCGCGGATGAACTTCTCCACGTTCTCGCGGGCCTCGTCGTCGAAGTACTGGACCGGCGGGGACTTCATGAAGTAGCTGGACGCGGAGAGGATCGGGCCGCCGATGCCGCGGTCCTTGGCGATCTTCGCGGCGCGCAGGGCGTCGATGATGACACCCGCGGAGTTCGGGGAGTCCCAGACCTCGAGCTTGTACTCCAGGTTCAGCGGGACGTCGCCGAACGCACGGCCCTCGAGACGGACGTAGGCCCACTTGCGGTCGTCGAGCCAGGCGACGTAGTCGGACGGGCCGATGTGGACGTTCTTCTCGCCGAGGTCCCGGTCGGGGATCTGGGAGGTGACGGCCTGCGTCTTGGAGATCTTCTTGGACTCCAGGCGATCACGCTCGAGCATGTTCTTGAAGTCCATGTTGCCGCCGACGTTCAGCTGCATCGTGCGGTCCAGGACGACGCCCCGGTCCTCGAACAGCTTCGCCATGACGCGGTGCGTGATGGTGGCGCCGACCTGCGACTTGATGTCGTCACCGACGATCGGCACACCGGCCTCGGTGAACTTGTCCGCCCACTCCTTGGTGCCGGCGATGAAGACCGGGAGGGCGTTGACGAAGGCGACCTTGGCGTCGATGGCGCACTGGGCGTAGAACTTCGCCGCGTCCTCGGAACCGACGGGCAGGTAGCAGACCAGGACGTCGACCTGCTTGTCCTTGAGGATCTGGACGACGTCGACCGGCTCGGCCTCGGACTCCTCGATGGTCAGGCGGTAGTACTTGCCGAGACCGTCGAGGGTGTGGCCGCGCTGGACGGTCACGCCCGTGTTGGGCACGTCGCAGATCTTGATGGTGTTGTTCTCGGAGGCGCCGATGGCGTCCGCCAGGTCGAGGCCGACCTTCTTGGCGTCCACGTCGAACGCGGCGACGAACTCGATGTCCTTGACGTGGTACTCGCCGAACTGCACGTGCATCAGGCCGGGGACCTTGGACGCCGGGTCGGCGTCCTTGTAGTACTCGACTCCCTGTACCAGCGACGCGGCGCAGTTGCCCACGCCGACGACGGCTACGCGAACCGAACCCATTCCGGTTGCTCCCTGTGTGTACGAGTGAGGCCCTGAACGGGACTCACGTGGCGGTGTCGTCGGACGCATCCGGCCGGAGAGGTTCCCCGGACCGGGGCAGGGCGCCCGGCGCTCCATTGGTGGTGTTCTGCTGAGCGGACCCCCCGGAGGCGGAACCCTTCAGGTCCCGCCCGGCCCGCTCGCTCTCGATGAGCTCGTTCAGCCAGCGCACTTCGCGCTCCACGGACTCCATTCCGTGGCGCTGGAGCTCAAGCGTGTAGTCGTCGAGGCGCTCCCGAGTCCGTGCCAGCGAGGCGCGCATCTTCTCCAGGCGCTCCTCCAGCCGGCTGCGGCGGCCCTCCAGCACGCGCATCCGCACATCGCGCGAGGTCTGCCCGAAGAAGGCGAACCGCGCCGCGAAGTGCTCGTCCTCGTACGCGTCGGGGCCGGTCTGGGACAGAAGCTCCTCGAAGTGCTCCTTCCCCTCGGCCGTCAACCGGTAGACGATCTTGGCGCGGCGGCCGGCGAGCGGTGCGGCGAGGGCGTCCTCGGCGGTGTTCCCCGGCTCCTCGATCAACCAGCCGTTGGCGACCAGCGTCTTGAGGCAGGGGTAGAGCGTTCCGTAGCTGAAGGCACGGAAGACGCCGAGCGACGTGTTGAGGCGTTTCCGCAGCTCATAGCCGTGCATCGGGGACTCACGGAGCAGGCCGAGGACGGCGAACTCAAGAATGCCGGAACGCCGGCTCATGGTCCCCTCCTCTCGTCCGCGGCTTGCTTATCTCGCTCTGATGTATCGACTCGATACATCCCGACGATAGATCGACCTTCCCCGTGCGACAAGAGGAGCGACGGTGAACGGGATCACATCACCGATTCGTTGGAGGCAAGTTGCCTGATTTGGGGTGAACTTCGGGCCTCGGCGGGTTTTGGTGGTGCGTAGTCTGTGCGGCATGCACACCACCGGGAACCAAGTGACGCCTGGGGGGCGTCCACGTCCCCGGTGCAGTACGGGTGAATGCAGGACCGACCACATCCGTACTTTGGGGGGACCGGAAACCAGCCGCCGTTCCAGGCGCGCACGGGTGCGCCTGCCCGAGGAGTAATCGTTCGATGAGCGAGCACCGCCGCAAACCGCCGCCGCCGCAGGGAGGCGGACGTGCCGCGGCCCGACGCGGCCAGTCCGGACCGTCCTCCGGCCGCCGTGCGGCACCGCGAGGCGCCACCGGGTCTCTTTCCGACTCCTATGGGTCCAGTTCCTATGGGTCGGACTCGGGCTCGGGAGGTGAGGAGCGTCCGTACGGCAGCCGTGCCGAGGCACGCCGCGCGGCGCAGAGAAGCACGGGAAACAGTCGCCGCAGACCGGCCGACAACGGGAGCCGTGGTCCGGGTGGTCCTGCCGGGCCTGGGCGCGGCAGAGGCCGGGCGTCGACGGCGCCCGGCAAGAAGCGCCTGATCGACTACCCCCGGGCGAACAGGTTCGGCTGGCGCCGCTGGGTGCCTTCCTGGAGACTCGTCTCCGGCCTGTGCATCACCTTCTTCGGCAGCCTGGTCGCATTGGTCGGCGTCAGCTATGCCATGGTGGGCGTGCCGAGCGAGAACACGGCGGCCCAGTCCCAGAACAACGTCTACTACTGGTCCGACGGCAAGCAGATGGTCGCGACGGGCACCGGCGTCAACCGGCAGAACGTCAACATCGCCCAGATCCCCGAGGCCATGCAGAACGCGGTGATCTCGGCGGAGAACAAGAGCTTCTACACGGACCCGGGCGTCGACTTCAAGGGCATCGCCCGCGCTCTCGTCAACATGGCCCAGGGCGGTGAGACCCAGGGTGGTTCGACGATCACCCAGCAGTTCGTCAAGAACACCTACCTCAGCCAGGACCAGACGCTCACCCGGAAGTTCAAGGAGATGTTCATCTCCATCAAGGTGGGCACCAAGTTCAGCAAGTCCCAGATCCTCCAGGGCTACCTGAACACCTCCTACTTCGGCCGTGGCGCGTACGGCATCCAGGCCGCCGCCCAGACCTACTACGGCGTGGACGCCAAGGACCTCAAGCCGAGTCAGTGCGCGGTCCTGGCGGCCCTGCTCAAGGGCGCGACGTACTACGACCCCGCGGGTAACCCGGACATCGACCCCTCGGCATCTCAAAAGGCCAATTACCAGCGCTCGCACGACCGCTGGGCCTGGATCCTCGAGGAGATGCACAAGGACCAGCACCTCACCGACGCCGAGTACCAGACGGCCATCAAGAAGTACCCGATGCCCCAGGGTCGCAAGGCGATCAAGGGCATGACCGGCCAGATCAGCTACCTCGCCGACACGGCCAAGAAGTACGTCCTCGCGCACTCCAACATCACGGAGACGCAGTTCGACCAGGGCGGCTTCCAGATCTACACGACCTTCCAGAAGGACAAGGTCAACGCGCTGACCGCGGCCGTGGAGAAGGTCCAGAAGGCGCGCCTGGACCCGAAGAACCGCGAGAAGGACAAGTACGTCCAGTTCGGTGCCGCCTCGGTGGTGCCCAACGACGGCGCGATCGTCGCCCTGTACGGCGGTGCCGGCTACGAGAACAACCACTTCACCAACAACGCCGACACCTCCGGTGTCCCTGTCGGTTCGACGTGGAAGCCCTTCGTCCTGGCCGCCGCCATGCAGTACGGCACGTACAAGACCTCTCCCGAAGGGGTCTCGCCGCTGAGCAAGTACAACGGCAACGACCACCTCAAGGTCATGAACGAGGACGGCACCGCCGTCCTCAACAAGGACGGCTCGACGTTCTTCCAGAACAACGAGAGCAACTATCGCTGGGGATACATCAGCCTGCGCAAGGCGATGGAGCAGTCGATCAACACGCCGTTCGTGCAGCTCGGCTGGGACGTCGGCATGTCTCACGTGAGGGACGTGGCCAGCCGGTCCGGCATCCTGGACAGCAGCTTCGCGACCCTCAACCCGTCCTTCGCCCTCGGTACGTCGACTCCGAGCGCGATCCGCATGGCCGACGCCTACGCGACTTTCGCCGCCTCCGGCAAGCACGCGGACCCGTATTCGGTGACCGAGGTCAAGCAGGACGGAACTGACCTGCAGGGCTTCAGCAAGCCGAAGGTGACCAGCGCGATGCCCGAGAACATCGCGAACAACGTCACGGACACCCTGGAGAACGTGATCCAGAACGGTACGGGTACCAACGCCAAGGCCCTGGGCCGTACGGCGGCGGGCAAGACCGGTACCACCGACAGCAACAAGTCGGCCTGGTTCGTCGGCTACACCCAGCAGCTGGCCACGTCGGTGGCGATGTTCCGCGAGAATCCGAAGGACGCCGAGCTGCTCTCCATGAACGGCACCGCCGGCGTGGAGTCCATCCACGGTGGTGACATCCCGACCTCGGTGTGGACCGAGTACATGGAGTCCGCGCTGAAGGGCAAGAACGACCCGGGCTTCCCGGAGGCCACCAAGGTGGGTGAGATCGCCGACGAGTCGGGGGCTCCCTCGCCGACGCCGACCGTCAGCATCACGCCGAGCGAGACGCCGACCGAGACGCCGACCATCACGCCCAGCGAGACGGCCACCTCCCCGTCGCCCACGGCGACGGAGACCTGCCAGTTCACCTTCAACTGCTCCACCGACGGCGGTGACACCGGCAGCACGTCCGGTACGACGTCCTCGCCGACGGCTACGGAGACGACCGGCGACAGCAGCACCAGAGGCAATGCCAACGGTGGAGGAAATCTCTTCGGCGGGTCGACCGGCTAGCCGCGGTCTGACCGGTTGGTGACTGTTTCGCCCGCCGAAGTCTGTTTCACGTGAAACATGGGCCGTCGCACCGGACGAGGTGCGGCGGCCCTCGGCGTATTCCTAGAGAGGTACGGCAGGATGTGCCCCATGCCCAGTGCAGAGACGACGCCCGCGGGCGTGCGCGAGCCGGAGCCGGTGCGGCCGACCAGGGAAGACGAGGTCGCCGCCGCCGGGAGTGAGCTGATCGGTGGCCCCATCGGGCGGCGTGCCCTGCTCGGGGCGTCCTGGTGGACGCCTCTGCGGGTGGTCGTCATCGTGGCGGTCGGGATGTTCGCCCTCGGCATGGTCCAGAAGGTGCCCTGCTACGACAGTGGCTGGTTCTTCGGCGCGAGCTCCCAGTACACCCACGCCTGCTACTCGGACATTCCGCACCTCTACCAGGGGCGCGGTTTCGCCGACGGTCTGGTGCCGTACTTCGACAAGCTCCCGGGCGACATGGACTACCTCGAATACCCGGTGCTGACCGGTGTGTTCATGGAGGTGGCCGCGTGGCTCACGCCGGGCAGCGGCAGCATCATGCTCCAGGAGCAGGTGTACTGGTTCGTCAATGCCGGGATGCTGATGCTGTGCGCCGCCGTCATCGCGGTGTGCGTGGTCCGCACGCACCGCCGGCGTCCCTGGGACGGCCTGCTGGTCGCCCTGGCGCCCGCCTTCGCCCTGACCGCCACCATCAACTGGGACCTCCTGGCGGTCGCTCTGACGGCCGCGGCGATGCTCATGTGGTCCCGGAGCCGTCCCCTTGCGTTCGGCGTCCTCCTGGGGCTTGCCACGGCCGCCAAGCTGTATCCCGTGTTCCTGCTGGGGCCGCTGTTCCTGCTGTGCTGGCGTGCGGGCAAGTGGCGGGAGTTCTTCATCGCCACGGGCGGTGCAGTGGCCGCCTGGCTCGTCGTGAACCTGCCGGTGATGATCTTCGCCTTCGACGGCTGGTCGAAGTTCTACACGTTCAGCCAGGAGCGGGGCGTCGACTTCGGTTCCTTCTGGCTGATCTGGGCGCAGAACACGACCACCCCGCCCAGCACCGACTTCGTGAACACCGCGGCCACGGTCCTGGTGCTGCTCTGCTTCCTGGGCATCGCTGTCCTGACCCTCACCGCACCGCGCCGGCCACGCTTCGCCCAGCTGGCCTTCCTCGTCGTGGCGGCCTTCATCCTCACCAACAAGGTCTACTCCCCGCAGTACGTGCTGTGGCTGGTGCCGCTGGCCGTGCTCGCCCGGCCCAAGTGGCGGGACTTCCTGATCTGGCAGGCGTGCGAGGTGGCGTACTTCCTGGGGATCTGGATGTACCTCGCGTACACGACCAGCGGAGACGCCCACAAGGGTCTGCCGACCGACGGCTACCACTGGGCCATCGCCGTGCATCTGCTGGGCACGCTCTACCTGTGCGCCATGGTCGTGCGCGACATCCTGATGCCCGAGCGGGACGTGGTGCGCCGCACCGGGGAGGACGATCCCTCGGGAGGGGTGCTGGACGGTGCGGAGGACGTCTTCGTACTGGGCGCGGCAGCCCATCCCCCGCGCCACGCCGTCCACTTCGAGGGGCCGCAGGTGGAATGGGGAAGCCGATCCTCCGAGGACGGTTCGCTCTGAGCGAACAGCCCAGGTCCTGGACGTGAAAGGGGCCGCACACGGACTCCGTGTGCGGCCCCTTTCACTGTCCTGCGGCCGGTCAGCGGTCCACGAGACGGTCGAACTGGGTGGTGGTGTGCCGCAGGTGGGCCACCAGCTCCTCACCGACCTTCGGCTCCGGGGCGTCCGAGGGCACGAAGAGAATCGACACCTGCATGTGCGGCGGCTCCGCGAACCAGCGCTGCTTGCCACCCCAGACGAACGGAGCGAGGTTCCGGTTCACCGTGGCCAGGCCGGCCCGTGCGACGCCCTTGGCGCGCGGCATGACGCCGTGCAGGGCCTTCGGGGCCTCCAGGCCCACCCCGTGCGACGTACCGCCCGCCACGACCACCAGAAAGCCGTCCGAGGCCGCCTTCTGCTGCCGGTAGCCGAACCGGTCGCCTTTGGCGACGCGGGTGACGTCCAGGACCGCCCCGCGGTACTCGGTCGCGTCATGGTCCCCCAGCCACAGCCGGGTGCCGATCCGGGCCCGGAACCGGGTCTGCGGGAACTGCTGCTGCAGCCGGGCGAGTTCGTCGGCCTTGAGGTGGCTGACGAACATCGTGTGCAGCGGCAGCCGGGCCGCGCGCAGCCGGTCCATCCAGCCGATGACCTCCTCGACGGCGTCCGAGCCGTCGGTGCGGTCCAGCGGCAGGTGGATGGCGAAGCCCTCCAGCCGGACGTTCTCTATGGCCGAGTGCAGTTGCGGCAGGTCCTGCTCGCTGATGCCGTGCCGCTTCATCGTGGACATCACCTCGATGACCACGCGGGCGCCCACCAGGCCGTACACGCCGTCGATGGACGACACCGAGCGGATGACGCGGTCGGGCAGCGGCACCGGCTCCTCGCCGCGCCGGTACGGCGTCAGCACCAGCAGGTCGCCGCCGAACCAGTCCTTGATGCGCGCGGCCTCGTACGTCGTGCCGACGGCGAGGATGTCCGAGCCGAGTCGCGTGGCCTCTTCCGCCAGCCGCTCGTGCCCGAAGCCGTAGCCGTTGCCCTTGCAGACCGGGACCAGGCCCGGGAACTGCTCCTGCACGCGCTTGTGGTGCGCACGCCAGCGCGCGGTGTCGACGTAGAGCGTGAGCGCCATGGCCGGACCTGGGACCTTTCTGGGTGGCTGGGGTGTGCCAGAGGAGTGCGGTGTGTCAGGGCTATAGAAGCACGGAGCGTGACCTCAGCGGCGCGACATGTAGATGTCGAGAGCCTTGTGGAGCAGCTTGTTCAGCGGGAAGTCCCACTCGCCGAGGTACTCGGCGGCCTCACCGCCGGTGCCCACCTTGAACTGGATCAGGCCGAAGAGGTGGTCCGTCTCGTCCAGCGAGTCGGAGATGCCGCGCAGGTCGTAGGCGGTGGCGCCGAGCGCGTAGGCGTCGCGCAGCATCCGCCACTGCATGGCGTTCGAGGGGCGCACCTCGCGGCCGATGTTGTCGGAGGCGCCGTAGGAGTACCAGACGTGGCCGCCGACGATCAGCATGGTCGCCGCGGAGAGGTTCACCCCGTTGTGCCGGGCGAAGTACAGCCGCATCCGGTTGGGGTCCTCGGTGTTGAGGGCCGTCCACATGCGCTGGAAGTACGACAGCGGGCGCGGCCGGAAGTGGTCGCGCACGGCCGTGATCTCGTACAGCCGCTGCCACTCCGCCAGGTCCTGGTAACCGCCCTGGACCACCTCGACGCCGGCCTTCTCGGCCTTCTTGATGTTGCGGCGCCACAGCTGGTTGAAGTTCTTGTGGACCTCTTCCAGGGAACGGTTGGCCAGCGGCACCTGGAAGACATAGCGGGGCTGCACGTCGCCGAAGCCGGCACCGCCGTCCTCGCCCTGCTGCCAGCCCATCCGGCGCAGCTTGTCGGCCACTTCGAAGGCGCGCGGCTCGATGAAGTCGGGCTCGATGTCGCGCAGCCGCTTCACGTCCGGGTTCTGGATGCCCTGCTTGATGGAGTTGGCCTCCCAGCGCCGGATGATCACCGGCGGGCCCATCTTCACCGAGAACGCACCCTGCTGCTTGAGGTGGGCCAGCATCGGCTGGATCCACTCGTCGAGATTCGGCGCGTACCAGTTGATGACCGGGCCCTCGGGAAGGTAGGCCAGGTAGCGCTTGATCTTGGGCAGCTGGCGGTACAGCACCAGGCCGGCACCGACCATCTCGCCGGTGCGGTCGTCGAACCAGCCGAGGTTCTCCGAACGCCATTCCGCCTTGACATCGGCCCAGGCCGGGACCTGCATGTGGCTGGCAGCCGGCAGGCTCTGGATGTACGCCAGATGCTGTTCGCGGCTGATGGTCCGCAGGGTCAGGCTCATGTCGGGGCGCTCCTCGGGCTGGTGTGTCCCCATGGGTACAGGGGCTCCGGCTCTCGCGCCGAAGCCTACTGCGCCTTGCCCATGGCCTGACTGGGCGTACGCCACCTACGCCCCGGCTCCTGTCCGGCCGGGGCGTTCCACGGTGTTGTGGGGGTGCCGGACTCAGCCGAACAGGCCGCCGTTCGCCATGCCGATGAAGAAGCCGACGCCTGCGGCACCGAGACCCAGGATCAGACCGAAGCGCTCGCGCGTGGTGATCGAGATCCACTGCCCGTAGAGACCGGTGAGGAGGCCGATCAGACCGGTCCAGGAGCTGAGCAGGTGCAGGCTGTGGAAGAACGACGTGATGAAGGCGATCAGCCCGAGCACCAGCGTCACTGCCATCAGTGCGTCCTGGAGCGGATGGGTCTTGCCGTCGGTGGCGAACAGGGAGCCGGCGGTGTTGGGTCGCAATGCCTGTGCCATAGGGCACCTCCTGCGGAAGTGGCGCATCGTAGCGCCGTACACACCCGATGTGTACAGATTGAGGGCCACGGCGGCCGGATTTCAACCGGAAGCGGGTGTGCGGGTAGTCTGTACCGTCTGCAGCGGTGTCTGCCCAGACCCTGGCGGGATCCCAGCGGGAGCCCCCGAATGTCAGTGGCGGCCGATACCGTTGCGCACGCATCACAACCCTCCTGCCACGGAACGACCGTGGCCGCTGAGTCCAAAGGAGGTGGGTTCCACATGCGTCACTACGAGGTGATGGTCATCCTCGACCCCGATCTGGAGGAGCGCGCTGTCGCCCCCCTGATCGAGAACTTCCTCTCCGTCGTCCGTGAGGGCAGCGGAAAGGTCGAGAAGGTCGACACCTGGGGCCGTCGTCGTCTCTCGTACGAGATCAAGAAGAAGCCCGAGGGCATCTACTCGGTCATCGACCTGCAGGCCGAGCCTGCGGTCGTCAAGGAGCTCGACCGCCAGATGAACCTGAACGAGTCGGTCCTCCGGACCAAGGTCCTCCGCCCCGAGACCCACTGAGCTATCAGCTCAGCTGATCTCGGGATTTCGAGTAGCAGCACAAGCAGCCAGCAGCAAACCCGCCGAGAGGTTCCCCCATGGCAGGCGAGACCGTCATCACGGTCGTCGGCAATCTTGTCGATGACCCCGAGCTGCGCTTCACCCCCTCCGGTGCGGCGGTCGCGAAGTTCCGTGTCGCGTCCACTCCCCGCACCTTCGACCGTCAGACGAACGAGTGGAAGGACGGCGAGAGCCTGTTCCTGACCTGCTCGGTCTGGCGTCAGGCGGCGGAGAACGTCGCGGAGTCGCTCCAGCGAGGCATGCGCGTCATCGTGCAGGGCCGGCTGAAGCAGCGGTCCTACGAGGACCGTGAGGGTGTCAAGCGCACGGTCTACGAGCTGGACGTCGAGGAAGTCGGCGCCAGCCTGCGGAGCGCCACGGCCAAGGTCACCAAGACCGCCGGTGGCGGCGGCCGCGGTGGCCAGGGTGGTTACGGCGGCGGTGGCGGCCAGGGTGGCGGCAGCTGGGGCGGTGGCTCCGGCGGCGGCAACCAGGGCGGCGCCCCCAACGACGACCCCTGGGCTTCCGGCGCTCCCGCCGGTGGCGGCAACAACCAGGGCGGCGGCGGCTGGGGCGGCGGCTCCGGCTCCGGCGGCGGTGGCGGCTACTCGGACGAGCCCCCCTTCTAGGGGCCAAGGGCTCGCATCCCCACTTCTTGATCACACAGGAGAAACACCATGGCGAAGCCGCCTGTGCGCAAGCCTAAGAAGAAGGTCTGCGCTTTCTGCAAGGACAAGGTCACGTACGTGGACTACAAGGACACGAACATGCTGCGGAAGTTCATTTCCGACCGCGGCAAGATCCGTGCCCGTCGCGTGACCGGCAACTGCACGCAGCACCAGCGTGACGTCGCCACGGCCGTCAAGAACAGCCGTGAGATGGCGCTGCTGCCCTACACCTCCACCGCGCGCTAAGGGAAGGGTGACCGACTAATGAAGATCATCCTCACCCACGAGGTCTCTGGCCTCGGCGCCGCCGGCGACGTCGTCGACGTCAAGGACGGCTACGCCCGCAACTACCTGATCCCGCGGAAGTTCGCGATCCGCTGGACCAAGGGTGGCGAGAAGGACGTCGAGCAGATCCGTCGTGCTCGCAAGATCCACGAGATCCAGACCATCGAGCAGGCCAACCAGGTGAAGGCCCAGCTCGAGGGCGTCAAGGTCCGTCTGGCCGTCCGTGCCGGCGACGCCGGTCGCCTCTTCGGTTCCGTCACCCAGGCCGACATCGCTTCGGCGATCAAGGCTGCCGGTGGCCCCGAGGTCGACAAGCGTCGCATCGAGGTCGCTTCGGCGATCAAGACCCTGGGCGCCCACGAGACGTCCGTGCGTCTGCACCCCGAGGTTGCCGCCAAGGTCAACATCGAGGTCGTCGCGGCCTGACGCTGCGCTCGGCTTGAGCAGTAGCTGGAAGGGGCTGCACCTGTAAAGGTGCAGCCCCTTTGGCTTGGCTGTTGACGATGTGACGCGGTGGGTGTTTCACGTGAAACGTGACAGCCCGCGCTGTTTCACGTGAAACCGTCGGCAGGGCGAAACCGTCGGCAGGGCGCATCGGTCAGCGCGTTGCACCGGTCACGATCCACCGGCCGGAGCGAGCGCGCAGCCACAGGGTGAGCATCCGCACGGTCATCATCAGCGTCATGGCTCCCCAGAGCGCTGTGAGCCCGCCACCGTGGGCGGGGACGACCAGTGCCACCGGCGTGAAGACCGCAAGAGTCAGGACCATGGCCCCGGCGAGATACGGCCCGTCTCCTGCGCCCATCAGTACGCCGTCGAGTACAAAGACCACGCCGGAGATCGGCTGGGAGAGCGCCACGATGAGCAGCGCGGGCAGTGCGGTGTTCTTCACGGCGGAGTCGCCGGTGAACAAGGGGAGAAAGAGCGGCCGACTGGCGATCACCAGCAAGCCCAGGACCACTCCGGTGGCGATGCCCCACTGAACCATCCGTCGGCAGGCTTCGCGGGCGCCGACAGGGTCTTCCGCTCCGAGATAGCGGCCGATGACTGCCTGCCCGGCTATCGCTATCGCGTCCAGGGCGAAGGCCAGCAGGCTCCACAGGGACAGCACGATCTGGTGGGCGGCGATGTCGGCATCGCCCAGCCGGGCCGCCACGGCGGTGGCGATCATGAGGATGGCGCGCAGTGAGAGCGTCCGGACGAGCAGGGGTACGCCGGCCTGAGCCGAGGCCCGTATCCCGGCGGCGTCGGGTCGCAGCGAAGCACCATGCCTGCGTGCGCCGCGTACGACGACGGTCAGATAGACCGCTGCCATTCCGCACTGGGCGAGGACCGTGCCCCAGGCGGATCCGGCGATCCCCAGTCCGGCGCCGTAGACGAGCGCCGCATTGAGCCCGGCGTTGGCGATGAATCCTGCGACGGCGACGTACAGCGGCGTCCGGGTGTTCTGGAGGCCGCGCAGGACGCCCGTGGCGGCGAGCACGACCAGCATGGCCGGGATCCCGAGGGAGGAGATCCTCAGATAGGTGGTCGCGTAGGGGGCCGCGGTGGCCGAGGCGCCGAAGACGTCCACGATGCCGGGGGCGAGAGGCAGGACGACGGCGATGACGGCGGCTCCCAGCAGCAGTGCCAGCCAGATGCCGTCCATGCCTTGACGGACGGCCGCCTGGATGTCCCCGGCGCCGACCCGGCGGGCGACAGCGGCCGTGGTGGCGTAGGCGAGGAAGACGAAGACGCTGACGGCGGTGGTGAGAAGGGCTGAGGCGATCCCGAGACCGGCGAGCTGTGCGGTACCGAGATGGCCGACGATCGCGCTGTCGGCCATGACGAAAAGCGGCTCGGCGACGAGTGCGCCGAAGGCCGGGACGGCCAGTGCGACGATCTCTCGGTCGTGCCGCCGCCGGGTGGCCTCGGAGGTCGGGGGAGCCAGTGACATGAGCGCTAATCTAATCGTCCACAGGTAAGAGATGCAATTGACGAGTGACCCTTACCTGGTGTTGCGCGGTCCGCACTGTCGCGCGCTGTTCGAAGCGATCTTGATCCGACCGGGAAAGTTTTTCTTCTACACAGCCGGTGGATGGGAAAGGTGCAGGTCAGGGCCTATTGTGGAGAGGGATCGAGGGCTTGTTCACAGGGCTGTCCACCGCGTCGTGCACAGGTTTTGGGGGGTTCTCCACAGCATACGGGCGGTCGTCCACATGGCCTGTGGATAACCAGATTGGCTGACGGTGCCCGCGGGCCTACCGTGGTCCGGCACCCGCTCCTTGTCACGGCCTCGGAAACCTCACAAAACCGACGCGTCCAGAACCGGAATGGGGCGTCCCAGTTGTCAGTGCCGTGCCGTAAAAAAGAGGGCATGGCGAGGTCCGCGGTGCGGACGGGAGGAGGTGGCTCGGTGAGCATTTCCGAGCCCTTGGACGATCCGTGGGCCGACGCCGGTCCCGGTGATCGTCTGCCCGCCTCCCGCCGACGGAGCGAGGGCGGCCGCGGCCGGGACGACCGGCACGACCGGGGCCGGGACAGCGGAGACTGGGAGGGCGGGGGCGCCACCTTCGAGCGGGTTCCTCCGCAGGACCTGGACGCCGAGCAGTCCGTGCTCGGCGGCATGCTGCTCTCCAAGGACGCCATCGCCGACGTCGTCGAGATCCTCAAGGGCCACGACTTCTACAAGCCCGCACACGAGACGATCTACCAGGCGATCCTCGACGTCTACGCGAAGGGCGAGCCCGCCGACCCCATCACCATCGCCGCGGAGCTCACCAAACGCGGCGAGATCAACAAGGTCGGCGGCGCCTCCTATCTGCACACCCTCGTCCAGACGGTGCCGACGGCGGCGAACGCCGAGTACTACGCGGAGATCGTCCACGAGCGGGCGGTGCTGCGCCGGCTGGTCGAGGCGGGTACGCGGATCACGCAGATGGGATACGCGGCCGACGGCGACATCGACGAGATCGTCAACAGCGCCCAGGCCGAGATCTACGCCGTCACCGAGCAGCGGACCAGCGAGGACTACCTGCCGCTCGGCGACATCATGGAGGGCGCCCTCGACGAGATCGAGGCGATCGGGTCCCGTACCGGCGAGATGACCGGCGTCCCCACCGGCTTCACCGACCTGGACTCGCTCACCAACGGCCTGCACCCGGGGCAGATGATCGTCATCGCCGCCCGTCCCGCCATGGGCAAGTCCACCCTCGCCCTGGACTTCGCCCGTGCCGCGTCCATCAAGAACAACCTGCCCAGCGTCATCTTCTCCCTCGAAATGGGCCGCAACGAGATCGCGATGCGTCTGCTGTCCGCGGAGGCCCGGGTCGCCCTGCACCACATGCGGTCCGGCACGATGACCGACGAGGACTGGACCCGGCTGGCCCGCCGGATGCCGGACGTCTCGGCCGCGCCGCTCTACATCGACGACTCCCCGAACCTGTCGATGATGGAGATCCGCGCCAAGTGCCGCCGGCTCAAGCAGCGCAACGACATCAAGCTCGTGATCATCGACTATCTCCAGCTGATGCAGTCCGGCGGCAAGCGTTCCGAGAGCCGCCAGCAGGAGGTGTCGGACATGTCGCGAAACCTCAAGCTGCTGGCGAAGGAGCTGGAGGTCCCCGTGATCGCGCTCTCGCAGCTCAACCGTGGTCCCGAGCAGCGCACGGACAAGAAGCCGATGGTGTCCGACCTGCGTGAGTCCGGCTCCATCGAGCAGGACGCCGACATGGTCATCCTGCTGCACCGTGAGGACGCCTACGAGAAGGAGTCGCCGCGCGCGGGCGAGGCGGACATCATCGTCGGCAAGCACCGAAACGGTCCGACGGCGACGATCACGGTGGCCTTCCAGGGCCACTACTCCCGCTTCGTGGACATGGCACAGACCTGATCCACGCCGGGAGGCGGCGCTGACCCGGCCCGTAACGCCGAAATGAACTCGACGCCGGTCCACTCACCAGGTGGACTGAGCGCATGACGACATTCCAGGAAGAGCTGCTCTCCGCCACCCGGCGGGCGCTCCTGCATCGGATCGCGGTGGCCCAGTCCGAAGGCCGGGCGCCGTCGCTGGTGGCGGCGGTCGTGCGAGGCGGGCGGACCGTCTGGCACGGAGCGCGGACCTCGGTGGACGGGCATGGACCGGACGAGAACGTGCAGTACCGGATCGGCTCGATCACCAAGACGTTCACGGCCGTTCTGGTGCTCCGGCTGCGTGACGAAGGGCTGCTCGACCTCGGTGACCCGTTGGAGAAACACCTGCCGGGCACCGGGGCGGGGGAAGCGACCATCGCCGAACTCCTCGCGCACACCGGTGGTCTGGCGGCCGAGTCGCCGGCTCCCTGGTGGGAGCGCACCCCGGGCTCACTGCGGCCGGAGCTGAGCGATGTCCTCGGTGAGCAGCCCCTGCTGCATCCCGTCGGCCGCCGTCACCACTACTCCAACCCCGGCTACACCCTGCTCGGCGCACTGGTCGAGGAGCTCCGTGGTGCCCCCTGGGAGGAGGTGCTGCGGCGGGAGGTGCTCGAACCTCTGGGCCTCGACCGCACGAGCGCTCAGCCGCAGGCGCCGCACGCCGGTGGCTGGGCGGTGCATCCCTGGGCCGACGCCCTGCTTCCGGAGCCGCTGGAGGACCTCGGCCGGATGGCACCGGCCGGGCAGCTCTGGTCGACCACCGGCGACCTGGCCCGCTTCGCCGTGTTCCTGGCGGCCGGGGACGACCGGGTGCTGAGTACCGAGTCGGTACGGGAGATGCGCACCCCGGCGGCCCCCGCCGAGCCCGCCGACGTCCTGGACGGCGCCACCTACGGCCTCGGCCTGCAGATCCAGCGCCGCGACGGCAGGCTGCTCGTCGGGCACTCCGGCTCGCTGCCCGGCTTCCTGGCCAACCTCACCATCAGCGTGGACGACGATGTGGCGGCCGTCGTGCTGGCGAACTGCACCTCCGGCCCACTGCTGTCCGCCACCGGCGCCGACCTCGTCCGTATCGTCGCGGAGGCCGAGCCACGCATCCCCGAACCATGGCGTCCTCTGCCCCAAGTCGATCCCTCTGTCCTGGAGTTGGCGGGCCAGTGGTACTGGGGCACACATCCCTTCGTGCTGCGCATGACGGCCGACGGGCTGGTCTCGCTGGGACCACTGACCGGTGCCGGCCGCCGGGCCCGATTCCGCTCCAACGGTGACGGCACCTGGACCGGCCTGGAGGGCTACTACGCCGGAGAACTGCTGCGGCCCGTACGGCGTCCGGACGGCACCGCGAGCCACCTGGACCTTGGATCGTTCGTGTTCACACGTCAGCCGTACGACGAGACGGCTCCCGTCCCCGGCGGGGTGGACCCCGAGGGATGGCGGGGGATCGGTTAGCGGGCGAGAAGTCGGGGCGGTGTTTCACGTGAAACACCGCCCCTGTGCGATTACTCCGTTCGGCCACAAGCCGCTGAGGTTCAGATTTCGAGCTTGAAGCCCACGTGCGAGGCGGTGAAGCCGAGCCGCTCGTAGAAGCGATGGGCGTCGATCCGTGAGGTGTCCGACGTCAGTTGGACCAACTGGCAGCCCTGGCGGCGGGATTCGTCGATCGCCCACTCGATGAACCGGGTGCCCAGGCCGCTGCCGCGCTCGTCGGCGTGGATACGCACGCCTTCGATGATCGACCGGGTGGCGCCGCGCCTCGACAAGCCGGGGATGACCGTGAGCTGGAGTGTGCCGACGATGCGGCCTTCGCGGACGGCGACCACCAGCTGCTGGTTGGGATCGGCGCTGAGTCGCTCCAGAGCGCTCAGATAGGGCGCCAGGTCGTCCGGTGATTCCCGCTGGGCGCCCAGCGGGTCATCGGCGAGCATGCCGACGATGGCCGGGATGTCGTCGGCGACCGCGGTGCGTATGTCAAGGTCTCCCATGCTCGCAGCCTATGCGGGCGCGTGCAGCGACTCCACGGCCCGGACCAGAGGAGCCAGCTCCGGGTTCCTGGCCGCCTCGTCGAGGGCTTCGCGCAGCGCCGTGTCGTTGGTGGGGCGAGCCTCCTCCAGGAGAAGCAGGCCGGCCTCGGTGACGTTCGTGTAGATGCCACGCCGGTCGGTCGGGCAGAGATAGCGCTCGAGGAGGCCACGGTCCTCCAGGCGGGTGACCAGTCGGGTGGTGGCGCTCTGACTGAGGACGACCGCGTCGGCGACCTGCTTCATCTGCAGATGGCCCCCTTCGCCGTCGTGCTGCCTGCTGAGGACGTCGAGCAGGGAGTACTCGCGCACGCTCAGGTCGTGTCTGGCCTGCAGGGCGCGCTCGATGTGTGCCTCGATCCTCCCGTGCAGCAGGGAGAGGGCGCACCAGCCCTGGGCGAGGGCGGTGAGTGCGGGGTCCGTCGCTGTCATTGGCGTTCTTCCTCCGTCCCGGAGCGGCTGAACCCAGGATAGAGCAAGTGTGCAATAACCATCGCTTGCGTATAGTCCGCGTCTGCAATTATTGTGGACGCACGCAAAGCGCATCTGCAATCGTCTGGGAAGGTCGTACCTCCATGCCTCTCGCGCTTCTGGCCCTCGCGATCGGGGCCTTCGGAATCGGAACGACCGAATTCGGGATCATGGGCCTGCTGCCCGAGGTCGCGGGTGACTTCGGGGTCTCCATCCCGACCGCCGGCCTGCTCGTCACCGGTTACGCACTCGGTGTGGTGATCGGCGCACCGCTGATGACCGTGCTGGGCACGAGGGTTCCCCGCAAGCGGATGCTGATGCTGCTGATGGGCTTCTTCATCGCCGGCAACCTGCTGACCGCCGTGGCCCCCGTCTTCGCCGTCATACTGATCGGCCGGGTGGTCGCCTCCCTCGCCCACGGTGCCTTCTTCGGCATCGGCTCGGTCGTGGCGGCCGACCTGGTCGCACCGAGCAAGAAGGCAGGGGCCATCGCGATGATGTTCACCGGCCTCACCGTCGCCAACGTCGTCGGCGTCCCGCTCGGCACCCTCGTGGGGCAGCACGCCGGCTGGCGCGTCACCTTCGGCATCGTCGCCGCCCTCGGAGTCGTCGGCCTGGCCGGCATCGCCAAGCTGGTCCCCGAACTGCCCGGCCCGCAGGGCGTGCACCTGCGGCACGAACTGGCCGCCTTCAAGAACACCCAGGTCCTGCTCGCCATGGCGATGACCGTCCTGGGCTTCGGCGGGGTCTTCGCGGCCATCACCTACATCGCGCCGATGATGACCCACGTCACCGGCTTCGCCGACGGCTCCGTCACCTGGCTGCTGGTCCTCTTCGGCCTCGGCATGGTCGCCGGCAACCTCGTCGGGGGCAGGTTCGCCGACCGCGCCCTGATGCCCATGCTGTACGTGTCCCTGGGCGCCCTGGCCGTCGTCCTCGCCCTCTTCACGCTCACCGCGCACAGCAAGATCGCGGCCGCGGTGACCGTCGCCCTGATCGGCGCCCTGGGCTTCGCCACCGTCCCGCCGCTCCAGAAGCGCGTCCTCGACCAGGCGCACGGCGCCCCCACCCTGGCCTCGGCCGTGAACATCGGCGCCTTCAACCTCGGCAACGCCCTGGCGGCCTGGCTCGGCGGCATCGTGATCGCCGGCGGCTTCGGCTACACCTCCCCCAACTGGGTCGGCGCCGCCCTCGCCGCGGCCGCCCTCGTCCTCGCCTTCCTGTCGGCCGCGCTGGAGCGCCGTGACAGCGCCCCGAGCGCGGTGGTCGCCAGTGGCACGCCCGCCGGACAGACGGCGTCGGTCCACCACTGACCGCCCGCAATCTCACCGCACCTCAGCACCATCCAAGGAGAACCATGAGCACCACCACCCTCGCCCCGCTCACCATCCAGGACGCCGAGTTCCTGATCGCCGAGGCCGGCCGTGCCGCCGAGGCGGCAGGGGTCACCGTCAGCGTCACCGTCCTGGACGCCGGGGGCCATCTGCTGGCCTTCCGACGGGACGACCGTGCCGTGCTCATCTCGGGTGAGACCAGCACCCGCAAGGCCTACACGGCGCTCCAGCTGAACACCCCCACCGCCGACCTCGTCGACGCCGTCCAGCCCGGCGGCCTCTTCCACACGCTGCCCACCGCGCTCGACCGGCCGCTGCTGTTCATCGCGGGCGGTGTCCCCGTCCAGCGGGACGGCCGGCTCATCGGGGCGATCGGTGTCGGCGGTGGTGCGCCCGACCAGGACCACGGGTTCGCCTCCGCCGCCGTACAGGCACTCGCCTGACAGCAGCCCCGCTCGACGTGAACGCCGGCTCCCTCAGGCAGCCGGCGTTCGCCGTGTCGAGGGCCTCTCAGCCCGCCGCGACCGTCAGTGGTGCGAACCGGCGTGTCCAGTCCCCCGGCAACTCCGTGATGCCGTAGGTCATGACGGAGTTCATGGCGACGGAGGCCAGCCCTCGCGCCTTCGCCCAGGCCAGCAGTTCCTCGTGCCGGACGTCGATGTCGGTACGGAGCGGTCGATCGGTGTGGGCGGCGAGCGAGGCGATCAGGGACTTCGCCGTCTCGGTGTCACGGGCGATCAGCGGCCCGACGACATGCGTGTCCATGTTGGGCCAGGCGGCCGCGTACCCGGCGATCCGCCCATCGTCCACGGCGACGTGCAGCAGGTCCGAGAACGCGGGCAGCCGGGTGATGAGAAGGGTGCGGTCGACGCCGAACACCTCCTCGTCCAGCCGGAGGATGGAACCGAGGTCCTCCGCGGTGGCCGGCCGGGTCGCCATCCGGGGCTCGGCTCCGCCCCGCGTGAAGGGCCCGGACAGCATCTCCGAACGTCCCGTGACCTTGAACCCCAGCTCCTCGTAGAGCGGACGGCCGTACGGCGTCGCGTACAGGGTCAGGGGAGTCGTCCCCATCGCCGAGACGATGTGCCGCATCAGGCGGCGCCCGATGCCCTGGCGGGCGTGCCGTTCGGCGACCAGCACCATGCCGACCGCGCCCAGATGCGGGCGTTCCCTCGGGCCGTACTCCGTGGTGACGCAGGCGGCGACCAGGCCTCCGCCGGGGTCGTCGATGCCGTATCCCCTCCCGGCGGTGAGGAGCAGGCGCCACTTGTGTTCCTCACGGGGCCACCCCCGGTCCTCGGACAAATCGGCGCAGGCGCTGAGATCGCGTGGCGTCAGTCGGCGAATGGGCAGAGGGGCGTCGGAAGGAGTTGACACGCAGGTCAGGCTTGCCGACCGAGCCCCCTGGCGTCCACCTGTTTCAGGGCACACGCACATGCTTTTGGCCATGTCGTAGCCCCAGGCACACCCCCTGGACAGACCCGAGACGTTTCACGTGAAACATCGCTTTATGGCAGCCGTCCGTAGCCGCCCCGAGGGGCGGTGACTGCTTGCCGTTAGCCTCGGGGGCATGGCGCGACTTCATCTCTTCGATCTCGACGGCACATTGCTGCACGGGACTTCCGCGCCCGTCGAGATTTCCCGTCAACTCGGTCTGGAAGCAGAGACCATGGAGCTGGACCGGGCGATTTCAGCGGGACGGATAGATCCGCCGGAGTATGCGACGCGGGTGTACACCCTTTGGGCCGAGCTGACTGACGCGCAGGTGACGGCAGCATTCGACGGCGCGCCGTGGCTCGCCCGTATCCGGGACGTCTGGGCCGAGATCAGGGGATCGGGGGACTACTGTGCGGTGGTCTCGCTGTCGCCCTCGTTCTTCGTGGAGCGTCTGCTGGACTGGGGAGCCCATGCGGCCTTCGGATCGCGCTTCCCGGCGGTGCCGTTCGTCGAGCCCGTGGATCCGGCGGGAGTGCTCACCGCCGCCGCCAAGGTGACGATCGCGGACCGCTTGTGCGAGCAGTTCGGAGTCGGCCGGGCGGACTGTGTCGCCTATGGCGACTCGATGTCGGACCGGGACTTGTTCGCCGCGGTTCCGGTGTCCGTGGCGGTCAATGCGGACGGACATCTCGCCGGTCTGGCGACGTACTCCTACACGGGCAGGGATCTATGGGATGCCTATGAATTGGCGCGCGGCGCCCGGTAATTGAGGGAACCGATGGTTCGCCCGTTGCCAGATTCAAGGGGGAGGCAGGGGGGACTTGTGCGCGCGGCGACGGCCGGTAGGGTCGACTCCGGTTAACGTCCGGGGCTGGACGCTTCCGCGGGAGTGATTGCGGCCCATGTCACACTCTCGCCTTACTTGTCCGTACACGGGGAATTGCGGGTTGAATGTGGTCGTGTCGGCCACGGGGCCTGACCGGGGAGAGCTAGCCGTCAACGGGGGAAAGCAAGCACCTTCCGAGTGAAGTGCGCAGACCGACCGCAAGATGTTCGAGGCGAGGGCACACCATGGACGCTCCGACCACCACGTCGGCGGGCAACGACGGGGCCGGCGGAGGCCACTGGTTCGCCCCCCACGACAGGCCCGCGTTCCACCCCTCCGCCGGGCCTCCGGTCGTGGCGCCGGGCGGAGGGCAGGAAACGCCTCAGAGCCGTCCTCCCGTGCCCGCGGAGCCCCGGGAGCGAATACGGCCGACGGCGGAGCCGCCGCGCCTTCAGGGGGCCGCTCAGGCCCCACCCGGTGGGCAGCCCGTGGCTCCCGGCCCCTTCGGGCCTCCGGCCGGGCACCCCGCACCCGGCACCTTCGAGCAGCGCGTCCCGCCACAGCGCAGTACACAGCAGACGCAGGGCGCCTCCCCGGACGCGATCCGAATCCGCAGCACCATGGCCGAGGTCGGTCCGATCGCCGACAAGGTCACCTCGTACTTCTACGCGCTGCTCTTCGTCCGCCACCCCGAACTGCGTTCACTGTTCCCCGCCGCCATGGACACCCAGCGGGACCGGCTGCTGAAGGCGCTGCTCACCGCGGCCGAGCACATCGACAACACGCCCGTCCTGGTCGAGTACCTGCAGAACCTGGGCCGCGGTCACCGCAAGTACGGCACCAGGCCCGAGCACTACCCGGCTGTCGGCGAGTGCCTCATCGGCGCATTGAGCAGGTACGCCTCGGGCATCTGGGACCCCGAGACAGAGGCGGCCTGGGTACGGGCGTACACGACGATGTCCCAGGTGATGATCGACGCGGCGGCCACGGACGAGTTGCGCGCCCCGGCGTGGTGGCACGCGGAGATCGTCGCCCATGACCTCAGGACCGCGGACGTCGCGGTGCTCACGGTCCGTCCGGACCAGCCGTATCCCTTCCTCGCCGGGCAGTACACGAGCCTGGAGACAGCCTGGTGGCCGCGGGTGTGGCGGCATTACTCCTTCGCCTCCGCGCCCCGCTCGGACGGCCTGCTCATGTTCCATGTGAAGGCCGTCCCCGCCGGCTGGGTCTCCAACTCGCTGGTACATCGCGCCCGCCCTGGTGACGTCGTCCGCCTCGGCCCGCCCGGCGGCTCGATGACCGTCGACCACACGAGGGACAACGGGCTGCTCTGTCTGGGCGGCGGCACCGGCATCGCACCCATCAGGGCGATGGTCGAGGAGATCGCCGAACGCGGCGCGCGCCGCCCGGTCGAGGTGTTCTACGGGGCCCGCACCGACCACGATCTGTACGACATCGACAACCTGCTCCGGCTCCAGCAGATCCATCCCTGGCTCGCGGTCCGGGCGGTCGTCGACCAGCAGGCGCACCTCCAGCTCCCCGACGCCATCCGTGGGTACGGCCCGTGGGTCGATTACGACGCCTATCTCTCCGGCCCGCCCGGAATGATCCGCAACGGGATCACCGCGCTGCGGGACGTCGGCATCCCCGCACACCGCATCCGGCACGACTCGGTCGAGGAACTGGTCGTCGTCGGCGACTGATCCCTTATCCGAGGTCCGGGGCGTGCATGGCCCGCACACCCTCGATGTTGCCGTCCAGGTAGTGCCGCAGTGACAGCGGTACGAGGTGCACGGAGGCGATCCCCACCCGGGTGAAGGGGACGCGCACGATCTCGTACTCGCCGGTGGGCTCGTCGACTTCGGGTCCGTGCCGCAGGGCCGGGTCCATGGACTCCAGCCGGCAGACGAAGAAGTGCTGCACTTTCACACCGGTCGCGCTGCCGTTGTCGCCGATGTGTTCCACGGTGTCCACGAAGCAGGGCACCACGTCGGTGATCTTCGCGCCGAGCTCCTCGTCCACCTCGCGGTGCAGGGCGTCGACGACGGTGGCGTCCTCCGGCTCGACCCCGCCACCGGGGGTGAGCCAGTAGGGATCGACACCAGGCTTGGTGCGCTTGATCAGAATCAGGTTGTCGCCGTCCAGGAGGACGGCACGGGCGGTGCGCTTGACCACGGGTCGGACGGTCATGGGAGGAATGTGGCCCAGCTGGTTCCACGTGAAACATCGCGAGGCGCCACCGTGCGGACGCATCGCGTTAACTCAGCAGGACATGCTCAGCCCCAGTCCGAGGCCGCGTGCTGAAGCCACTCGTGCGCCCGTGCCACATGGGGCATGGCGAGTGTGCCGGTGCGTACCACGAGGAAGTACGTCCGCAAGGGTGGCACCGCGGGATCGTGCAGTGCCACGACCTCCCCGCGCTCCAGAGCGGCCGTGCACAGATACCGGGGCAGTACGGCGAGGCCGGCACCCGCGACCGTACAGGCGAGGACCGCGCGCAGATCGGGCACCACGACCGTGCCCGAGGCGGCCGGACGCGTGTCGAAGACGGAACCCCAGTAGCGCGAGACGAACGGCAGCGACTCATGGACCTCGACGACCGGCAGGTTCTCCAGGGCGGCCCAGCCTTTGCCACGTACGGCGTCGGCGCCGATCTCCTCGGACCAGCGTGGAGCGGCGACCAGCACGTGCTCCTCGTCGCAGAGCGCGGTGGCGGTGAGCAGAGCGCCGCGGGGCCGGGCCGTACTGATGGCCAGGTCATGGTGACCGGCGGACAGCCCCTCCAGGGTCTCCTCGGCGTTCCCGAACGAAGCGCGCAGCGCGAAGCCCTGGCCGTCGTCGCCGGCGAGCTCCGTGAGTGCGGGAAGGGCACGTTCGGCGGTGAACTCCGGTGGGCCGGCGAGATGCAGGGTGCGCACCGAGGAGTCGTCGTCGAGGCCGCGTTCCGCTATCTCCACGAGGGCGTCGAGATGCGGGGCGGCCTTGTGGGCGAGTTCGTCGCCGATGGTCGTGGGGGTCACCCCACGGGCCTGGCGCAGGAAGAGCGGGCGGCCCAGCTGCCGTTCCAGGGTCCGGATCTGGGAGGTCACGGCCGGCTGCGAGAGACCGAGCAGGGCGGCGGCGCGGGTGAAGGAGCCGGCCCGGTGCACGGTGACGAAGGTGCGCAGCAAGGCCAGATCCATCGCACGCCCTCCCGGTTCGCCCTGCCCCTTTCCGGCCCCCGGGCAGGTCCCCAACTATAAATAAGTCGATAGGTCTCTGTCGCTACAGTGATTGGACACTGACGCAGAGTCAACTAGCCTTGGTCGCGCGGTTCTTGGCGCGCGAGAACCGGGACGGTCCGAGCCACGAGGGGGGAGGCTCGGACCGTCCGTTATGCGTAGCCGGACCCGCTGAGGCGTCCGTAATCCGGTCACCGGTCCGACTCGTCGAGCGCGCGCAGCACATCGGCGACGAGATCTTCGGGATCCTCCGCACCGACCGACAGCCGGATGAAGCCCTCCGGTACGTCGTCCCCGCCCCAGCGCCGCCGCCGCTCGGCCGTGGAACGCACCCCGCCGAAGCTCGTGGCATCGTCGACCAGCCGCAGGGCCTGAAGGAAACGCTCGGCACGCGTGCGCGTGGGCAGCGTGAAGGAGATCACCGAGCCGTAGCGGCGCATCTGCTGCGAGGCGATCTTGTGTGCGGGATCGTCGGACAGCCCGGGATAACGCAGGCCGGTCACCTCGGGCCGCTCGCGCAGTGCCTCCGCGAGCAGCAGGGCGGTCGCGTTCTGCCGGTCCACCCGCAGCTGGAGGGTGGCGAGGGAGCGATGGGCCAGCCAGGCCTCCATGGGTCCGGAGATCGCCCCGATGATCTTGCGCCAGCGGCGTACGGCGGTCATGGCCGCCGCGTCGCGCCCGGCGACGTACCCCAGCAGCACGTCTCCGTGGCCGGTGAGCTGCTTGGTGCCGCTGGCCATGGAGAAGTCGGCACCCAGCGCCAGCGGCCGCTGGCCGAGCGGGGTGGCGAGGGTGTTGTCGACGGCGACGAGGGCGCCACGCGCGTGTGCGGCCTCGGCGAGGCGCCGGATGTCGCAGACGTCGAGCCCGGGGTTGCACGGCGTCTCGATCAGCAGCAGCTTCGCCCCGTCCAGGGCGTCGAGCTGGGCGTCGCCGGCGGTCGGTGCGGTGCGCACCTCGATGCCGTACGCCTCCAGCTGGGCGCGGACCAGGGGCAGCACCTGATAGCCGTCGGAGGGCAGCACGACCGTGTCCCCGGCGCTCAGCTGCGAGAAGAGCACCGCCGCGACGGCCGCCACACCGGAGGCGAACACCAGCGTCTCGACGTCCGCCTCGCCGGGCGCCTCCAACTCGCCGATGGCCCGCTCCAGATGGGTCCAGGTCGGGTTCTCGTCGCGCCCGTAGGCGTACGGTCCGCTCACCTCGCCCGGCAGATGGAAGTGCG
Organism: Streptomyces sp. NPDC058464; assembly: GCF_042721035.1. Lineage (NCBI taxonomy): Bacteria > Bacillati > Actinomycetota > Actinomycetes > Kitasatosporales > Streptomycetaceae > Streptomyces > Streptomyces sp. NPDC058464. Next base: position 97,862 of record NZ_JBHXMA010000029.1, on the reverse strand, counting down.
CGGCGAAGACCGGCCCGGGCAGGGTCGGCTCGTTCTTGACCGGCTCGGGCAGCCCCGCGCGCACCGCCCGCGTGCCCTCGCCCATGGCCGCCTCGCTCATGCCGCCGTTCCCTCCACTTCGTCCCGCACCGCGGCGAGCAGCCCCTCGCTCGCCGCCTCCACCATCTCAAGGCACTCCTCGAAGCCGTCCAGACCGCCGTAGTACGGATCCGGTACGTCGAGGTCGTCACCGGCCGCCGGGTCGTACGCGCGCAGCAGGCGCACCTTGCGCGCGTCCTCCTCGGTGGGGGCCAGCCGCCGCAGGACCTTGAGGTGACCGGAGTCCAGGGCGATCACGAGGTCGAGCCGGCCGAACCAGGACGCCTGGAACTGGCGGGCGGTGTGGTCGCTGCCGTAGCCGTGCTCCGCGAGGACGCGGACGGTGCGCGGGTCGGCGCCGTCGCCCTCGTGCCAGCCGCCGGTGCCGGCACTGTCGGCCTCGACGCGGTCGTCGAGCCCGGCCTCGGTCACGCGGGCGCGGAAGACGGATTCGGCCATCGGGGAACGGCAGATGTTGCCGGTGCAGACGAAGCAGACACGGTAGGTCATCGGGTGCTCAGTCCGAGTCGGGAAGGACCATGTTGAGGGCCCAGGACACGATCGAGATGATCAGACCGCCGAGGACGGCCGTCCAGAAGCCCTCCACGTGGAAGCTGAGGTCGAGCTTGTCGCACACCCACGACGTCAACAGCAGCATCAGCGCGTTGACCACCAGGGTGATCAGGCCGAGGGTGAGGATGAACAGCGGGAAGGTCAGGACCTTCACGATCGGCTTGACCACGAAGTTCACCAGGCCGAAGACCAGGGCGACCAGGATCAGCGTCCAGACCTTCTTGGCGGTGCTGTCGCCGGTCAGGGTGATCTTGTCGAGCAGCCACACGGCGACCGCCAGGGCGCCCGCGTTGGCGATCGTCTTGACTACGAAATTCTTCATGTGTCTGATCGTGGCAGAAGAGATCGGATGCAAATAGTGAGGCGAGGGCGACAACTGAGATGAAGGCATTCCGGCTGGACGAACTGGAGGCGGAACGCGCCGCCAACGACGGGGCATACCTGCAGTTCCTGCGGGAACGGAACATGTCGGTCGGTCTCTACGCCCTCGACGCGGGCTCGCACGACCCGCAGCAGCCGCACAACCAGGACGAGGTCTACTTCGTCGTCAGCGGCCGCGCCGCGATCACCGTCGGCATGGAGACCACGCAGGTGGCGCGCGGCAGCGTGGTGTACGTTCCGGCCGGGGTGGCCCACAAGTTCCATCACATCAGTGAGGATCTGAGGGTTCTGGTGGTCTTCTCTCCCCCCGAGGCCTGACCTCGGCTCTAGGGGTTCCCTAGGGGAAGGGTCAGGGGAGGACAAGGGATCAGGGACCTCCGAACGGCCCCCTCGCGGCTCTAGCATCGAGTGCAGGACATCGCATCGTGCGGGACGCACGAGACCGTACGTGCCGGAGCGCACGAGAAGGCGGAGGACAGGGCAATGCGAGAGATCTTCACGGGTCTGCCGTGGTGGGTGAAGTGGATCGCGGTGCCGGTCATCGCGCTGGTCGTGTTCGGCGGCCTGATCACGGCCGTGATCAGCTGGGTGGTCTTCCTGCTCTTCAAGCTGCTGATCTTCGTGGCGCTGGTCGGCGGACTGATCTACATCGTGCGGAAGTTCATGTCGAACTCCTCGTCGAAGAGCGACTGGTGAGGACCGTGGGAATCGGTGGCCGGTAACAGGAATCACCGGTTCCCTCGGGGGAGGGAAGTTTCCCGCACAGCCGGACCGGGAGCGGTGGCGGACGGTTAGAGTCGCTGACCCCCTCGCGCTCCGGGAGTGACCCTTGGCCACGCTTGACGCCGCCCCCGCACCCACGGAACATCCAGCACCCCCCGTCCAACGACGTTCCGGCACACCCCCCGTGCAGCGGCCGGCCGGCCCGGTCGACCCCGCACAGCCACACTCGGCCACGCTCATCGGCTCCGTGCAGCGCGCGATGCGCCTGCTGGAGTGCGTCGCCGGACACGCGCACGGCGCACCCGCCAAACAACTGGCCCGGGAGACCGGCCTCGCGCTGCCCACCGCCTACCACCTGCTGCGCACCCTCGTTCACGAGGGCTACCTGCGCCGCGACAAGGGGCTGTTCTTCCTCGGTGAGGCGGCGGAGCGGCTGAGCAGCAGCGGAGCACAGCAGAAACGTCGCAGCGCGGTCGTCGACACCCTCGCCCACTGGCGCGATTCGATCGGTGTCCCGGTGTACTACGCCATGTACCGGGACGGCGAGATCGAGGTCATGTGCGTCTCCGACTCCCCGGGGACTCCGGCGGTCGAGGAGTGGGCCGGCTTCCGCGAGACCGGGCACGCGCACGCCATCGGCCAGTGTCTGCTCTCCCAGCTGGACGAGGACGTCCGCCGCGACCATCTCGGCCGCTATCCGGTGCGACCCCTCACCCCGTACACGGTCCGTGACGACCAGACCCTGCTGCGACGGCTGGAACGGACGCGGCGGATGGAACCGGTGGTGGAGCGCCAGGAGTACGCACTGGGGACGGTCTGCGCGGCGATCCCCCTCACCGTCGGCACCACGGCCGCCACGATCGCCGTCTCCCTCCCTCTCCACCAGGCCGACCGGCTGCTGCCCGCCGTCCGGCAGTTGCAGGGCGAAGTGAGCCGGCATCTGGGCTCCCTGGCGATCGCTATCAGTATCTGAAAACTCACTCCTTGTGATCTCCCGTGTACGTTCAGCAAGATTTGACCACCATCAAGGGATAAATCCCGGCCAGTCGGTGTCATATGACGGGGTAGGCAATGCGCGAGTCCGTACAAGCAGAAGTCATGATGAGCTTTCTCGTCTCGGAGGAGCTCTCCTTCCGCATCCCCGTGGAGTTGCGCTACGAGACCTGTGATCCCTATGCCGTCCGGCTCACCTTCCACCTGCCCGGGGACGCGCCGGTGACCTGGGCCTTCGGCCGGGAGCTGCTGATCGACGGGGTGGGGCGGCCGTGCGGCGAGGGCGATGTGCACATCGCGCCCGCCGATTCCGAGGTGCTGGGCGAGGTGCTGATCCGGCTTCAGGTCGGCGGCGACCAGGCGGTGTTCCGGTCCTCCGCACCTCCGTTGGTGGCTTTCCTCGACCGTACGGACAAGCTGGTGCCGCTCGGCCAGGAGGGTTCGCTCGCCGACTTCGACGCCCACCTCGACGAGGCCCTGGACCGCATCCTGGCCGAGGAACAGAGCGCCGGCTGAAGCGTTACGGTACGGGACGCACGCCGCTCCGCCGAGCCGCGTGAGGACGCGCAGGAACGCTTCTGCGCGTCCGGTGCGAGGCCTCTGCCGGCACGCTTCTTCTCATGCGGACCGTCCGTGCCTCACCTCGTGCTTCGTGGACGGCCTCCTCCCGGGCCGTCCACCGCGCCTCACCGCTTCCGGCGCCGTCCCCGTCCGCCCCGTGCCGCGGCCGGCGCGGCCTCCACGGACACGGCTGTCTCCGTGCCCGGCCGGTCGGCGGACACCACCAGGGCCGCGAGCAGCGTGGTGACCGGCACCGAGGCGACCAGGCCGATCGAACCGACCAGGGTGCGCACGATCTCCTCGGCGACCAGCTCGCTGTTGGCGACCGTGGCCACACTGCTCTGCGCGATCGAGAAGAGCAGCAGCAGCGGCAGCGCGGCACCCGCATAAGCCAGGACGAGGGTGTTGACGACGGACGCGATGTGGTCACGGCCGATACGGATGCCCGCCCGGTACAGCCCACGCCAGCCCATTGTCGGGTTGGCCTCGTGCAGCTCCCAGACGGCCGAGGTCTGGGTCACCGTCACGTCGTCCAGGACACCCAGCGAGCCGATGATGACACCGGCCAGCAGCAGACCGCTCATGTCGATCGACGGATACAGGCCGTGGATCAGGCCGGTGTTGTCGTCGGTGTTGCCGGTGAGCGCGGCCCAGTCGATGAACTCCGAGCCGAGCAGTCCGATCAGGCACAGCGAGACCAGCGTGCCGAGCACGGCCACCGAGGTCCGGGCCGACAACCCGTGGCAGATGTACAGGGCGATCAGCATGATGGCGCTCGACCCGACCACCGCCATCAGCAGCGGGTTCGAGCCCTGCAGGATTCCCGGCAGGATGAACAGGGTCAGCACCAGGAAGCTGACCGCCAGCGCGACCAGCGCCATCACACCGCGCAGCCGGCCCACCACCACCACGGCGAGCGCGAAGATCCCGGCCAGCAGCGCCATCGGGAACTTCCGGTTCACGTCGGTGACGGAGTACTGGAGGTCCTTGGGCGCGGAGGGCTCGTACGCTGCCACGACCTTCTCGCCCTCGTGCAACTGCCGCGACTGGTCGGGCTGCACGATCTCGGTGAAGGTACGGCCCTTGTCCTTGCCGGCGTCGACCCGGACCGTGGCCTTCTTGCAGGTGTCTCCCTCCTCCTTCGAGGAAGCGCCGTCGGCGGTGGAGGTGTCTCCGGCCGAGCCGCCGCCGGAGGCGTTGACCGACTTGCAGCTGACCGAGACGACCTTGGTGACCGTCGCCGCCTGCGTCTGGCGGTCGAAGCCGACGCCGGTGCGCTCGTGCGGCGGGGCACCGCCGGGCCACAGCACCACCAGGCCGACCACGACCGCGGCGGTGAAGGGGATCAGGATCGCCGCGATGACCTTGCGCAGATGCTTGGAGACGGGCGCGGCGGGGCCGTGGCTGTGGCTGTGCCCGTGCGAGTGGCCGTGACCACCGCCGGGTCCGGAGCCGCTCTGGCCGGTGCTCGGACCGGGCGCATGGCCATGGGGCCGGCCGTTGGCCGAATGGCCATGGGCCTCTCCGTGGCCGTGACTGTGGCCGGGGGCCTGGCCGTTGTCGTGATGGTGGGTGTGGCTGAGGGCGTGCCCCTGGTCGTACTGCTCGCCCTGACCGTGGGTGTGTCCGTCACCGGCACCATGGCCCCCGTGGCCGGGTCCGCCGCCCTGCGCGGCGCCGTTGCCGCGCCGCGGCTCGGGGGGCGGATAGGGGTGCTGCTGTGTCGAGGTCACCGCCCGATCATCGCAAGAACGGCAGGGGCCCTCTGTTCACCGCGCCCGAATTGACGCTAGCGTGGAGGCACCTTTGCACACGCGGGAGCTCGGAGCACCGGGCTGAGAGGGCGCTGACCTCCGTATTCGCGATGTTTCACGTGGAACGAGTGATGTTTCACATGAAACGCCGCCCGACGGAAGCCGCTGCGTCGACCGCCGAACCTGTTACCGGGTAATGCCGGCGTAGGGAGTAGGTCTCATGGCCAACAAGGACGCACGCACGCCTGCCTTCAGCCAGGACGAACAGCCCATTTCGGGTGAAAAGTCGCCGGAGGTCGGGAAGTCCATCGGCTGGCACAAGGGGTATGTCGAGGGCACCCGCCCCGATCTGCGGGTGCCGGTCCGTCAGGTGCACCTCACCAACGGGCAGTCGGTCACGCTCTACGACACCTCGGGCCCGTACACCGATCCGCTCGTCGAGACCGACGTCCGCAGGGGCCTGCCGCCGCTGCGGGAGAACTGGATCATCGCCCGCGGCGACACCGCCGAGTACGCGGGCCGGCCCGTCCGTCCCGAGGACGACGGGATCAAGCACACCTCGCCGCGTGGTGGCCTGCGCAACCTGGACGCGGTCTTCCCGGGCCGCCCGCGCCAGCCGCGCCGCAGCCGGGACGGCGAGGCGGTGACGCAGCTCGCGTACGCCCGCCGGGGCGAGATCACCCCGGAGATGGAGTACGTGGCCATCCGCGAGAACGTTTCTCCCGAGGTGGTCCGCGAGGAGATCGCGGCGGGCAGGGCCGTACTGCCCGCCAACGTCAACCACCCGGAGATCGAGCCGATGATCATCGGCAAGCGGTTCCTGGTGAAGGTCAACGCCAACATCGGCAACTCCGCGGTCACCTCCTCCATCGAGGAGGAGGTCGAGAAGATGACCTGGGCGACCCGCTGGGGCGCCGACACGGTCATGGACCTCTCCACCGGCCGCAACATCCACACCACCCGCGAGTGGGTGCTGCGCAACTCCCCCGTCCCCATCGGCACGGTGCCGCTGTACCAGGCCCTGGAGAAGGTCGACGGCAGGGCCGAGGAACTGACCTGGGAGATCTACAAGGACACGGTCGTCGAACAGGCCGAGCAGGGCGTGGACTACATGACTGTCCACGCGGGCGTACGCCTCCCGTACGTGCCGCTCACCGCCAACCGCAAGACCGGGATCGTCTCGCGCGGCGGCTCGATCATGGCGGCCTGGTGCCTCGCGCACCACAAGGAGTCGTTCCTGTACGAGAACTTCGAGGAACTCTGCGAGATCCTCGCCGCCTACGACGTCACGTACTCCCTGGGCGACGGCCTGCGCCCCGGCTCCATCGCGGACGCCAACGACGAGGCCCAGTTTGCGGAACTGCGTACCCTCGGGGAACTCAACCGGATCGCGAAGCGTTTCCACGTACAGACGATGATCGAGGGCCCGGGCCATGTCCCGATGCACAAGATCAAGGAGAACATCGACCTTCAGCAGGAGATCTGCGATGAAGCTCCGTTCTATACGCTCGGCCCGCTGACCACGGACGTCGCGCCGGCGTACGACCACATCACCTCCGGCATCGGTGCCGCGATGATCGCCTGGTGGGGCACGGCGATGCTCTGCTACGTCACGCCCAAGGAGCACCTGGGCCTGCCCAACCGGGACGACGTCAAGACCGGCGTCATCACCTACAAGATCGCCGCCCACGCGGCCGACCTCGCCAAGGGCCACCCGGGCGCACAGGAGTGGGACGACGCGCTGTCCGACGCCCGCTTCGAGTTCCGGTGGGAGGACCAGTTCAACCTCGCCCTGGACCCGGATACGGCCCGAGAGTTCCACGACGAGACGCTGCCGGCGGAGCCGGCGAAGACGGCGCACTTCTGCTCGATGTGCGGGCCGAAGTTCTGCTCGATGAAGATCTCGCAGGACATCCGGCGCGAGCACGGCGGGAGTCGGGACGAGGTCGAGGCGGGGATGGCTCAGAAGTCGAAGGAGTTCGCGGCTGCGGGGAACCGGGTGTATCTGCCGATCGCGGACTGAGGGCGGACCCGGGAGTGTGCCGGAGGCTCGGGAAGTGGGCTCCGGCACACGGCCCGGCCGTCGGGACCGCCTCGGCTATCGGGCTCGCCATGCCTCGACGTGGGCCAGCACGTACGCGGCGAGTTCGGGTGGGTGCAGGTCGAGTGCGGTCACGGCGGTGGGGTTCGGCGGGATCCGGACCGGCTCGAAGTCGCCGGTGTCCACCTCGGGGCCGTCGCGGCGGTCCGGGTCCGTGTCCAGCAGGTCGGCGAGGAAGAAGTGCCGGGTGACGGTGAGCGTCCCGCCCGGTTCGGTCACGGTCAGGAGGGGTGTGGCGGGACCGATCGTGGCGCCGATCTCCTCCATGACCTCCCGGCGCAGTGCCGCTTCGAGACCGGCGTCGTCGGGTTCGACGCTGCCGTCCACCGTCGTCCAGTACGGGGAGCCACCCGGCCATCCCCGGCGCAGGAGAACCAGGTGGTCACCGTCGAGCAGGACCACGCGCACCTTGTGACGGACCTTCATGGACGGACCTTCATAGGGGGACGGTGGTGCCTTTCACGGGACCATGACGAGCTTTCCGGCGGTGCGGCCGGCCTCGATCGCGCGGTGGGCCTCGGCGGCCTCGGACAGCGGGTAGGTGTCCTGGACGAGTATCCGCAGCCTGCCCGCCTCGATACGTTCCGTGATCCGTTCCAGCAGCTCACCGGAGGGGGCGGCAGTGACCCACACGTAGCGCATCCCGCGCTCGGCCGCCTGGCGTTCGTCCGTTCCCGGGTCGATCGACGCACCGACGAGCAGGCCGCCGGGGCGCAGCACATCGAGGGAGCGCGGTCCGTAGGAGCCGCCGACCAGGTCCAGAACCGTGTCCACCGGAGCCACGGCGGACTCGAAGCCGGTGGTCGTGTAGTCGATCAGCTCGTCGGCACCCAGCCCGCGCAGCAGGTCGTGCCGGCCGCCCCGGGCCGTGCCGATGACGTACGCCCCCAGCTCCTTGGCCAGCTGCACCGCGACATGGCCGACGCCACCGGCCGCCGCGTGGATGAGCACCCGGTCACCGGGCCGGACCCGCGCCAGCACCGCCAGTGCCTGCCAGGCGGTCACCGCGGCGAGGGGGACGGCACCCGCGACCGCCAGATCCACGTTCCCGGGAGCGGGGGCCAGCGCCCCGGCCGGTACAGCGGTGAACTCGGCGTACGCACCGCGCCGGGAGACCGGCAGCAGGCCGTACACCCTGTCGCCCGGGGCGAACCGTGTCACGCCCTCACCGACCCGCTCCACGGTGCCTGCGACATCGTTGCCCGGCGTCCACGGCAGCTCGACCAGCTCCGGCACCCGGCCGGAGCGGAGCACCGCGTCGCCGGGATTGACCCCGGCCCCGGCGACCCGCAGCAGGACCTCTCCGGGGCCCGGCTCCGGTATGCCGGTCTCGGCGTACTCCAGCGTCTCGGGACCACCGAACACGGACTGGACGACGGCATGCATACGGGCGGACATCGGATCAGGGCTCCTCGGCGACGGGGAGCGACAGGCCGCGGAGGCTAGCGGCGGGTCGCGGTCGTTGTGGTGGCCGCGGCGGTCGCGGCGCGTTCCATGTTCGGCCCCGGCAACCGCCCTGTGGAAGAAGGCACTTTCCTGATATCGAGGTTCCTCATGGATACCGGCTTCGACTTGAGAGAACACGGCGGCGTGGACGTCTTCCTGCGCGACTGCCCCACCCGTGCCGTGCTGGACGTGATCGCCGGCAAGTGGACCATGCTGGTGCTGGTGGCCCTTGCGGACGGCCGGCCCATGCGGTTCGCGGAGCTGCGCAGACGGCTGGACGGCGTGACACCGAAGGTGCTGACGCAGACCCTGCGCGCGCTGGAGCGGGAGGGACTGCTGACGCGCACGGTGTATCCGACGGTGCCGCCGCGGGTCGAGTACCGGCTGACCCGGCTGGGCCGGGAGGCGGGCGGGCTCGTGCAGCGCATCACCGACTGGTCGCAGGCGAACGTGGCCGCCATGCAGGCGGCGCGGGAGGAGTTCGACGGGCGCGCTGCCCGTCAGCTCCCCGGCGCGGCCTCCTAGACCGGTTGTCCGGCCTGCGCCCCCTGGCCGGGGGCGCAAGCCGGCGTCATTCCGGCTGGTGTTCCGGGCCTCCGAAGTCCGGGCTGGTGTAGTCCGGGCTGGTGAAGCTCGGGCGGGGGGCGGGTGCGGCGCCGTCGTCGGTGCTGAAGCCGGGACGGTCGTAGCCGAGCCGCGGCATCCGGCCCGCCGGGCTCGACGGGGCGGTGTGCCGCAGTCCGGCCGTGCCGGTGTCGGTGGCCAGTGCTTCCCGCAGGAAGGGCAGGATGCCGCGCTCCAGCAGGGCGTCCCGCCAGGCCTCGCGGGCCTTGGCCACCTCCCCGCCGGGTTCGCCGTAGGCTCCGGCCTCCAGCGAGGGGCTGTTGCGCAGTGCGGTGAGCAGCAGTCCCGCGCCGGCCATGATGATGGCGGCCGCGGTCACGACGCCGAACACCCAGCCCGCGGTGAGCATGGTCTGGGCGAACGCCGGGGCCGGGTCCAGCATCTTCAGGACGTAGCCGACGAGCAGGAAGATGGCGGCGGCGGTACCGGCGAGCACGGGCGCCAGGACCAGGGCGAGGGCGAAGCCTCCGGCGCCGGTCGTCTCGGCGGCCTCGCCGAGGGTGGTGGCGAGCCCCATGGCGCCGCCCGCGCCCGGCTCCACGGAGCCGGGTTCGTGGACGGCGGCCGGGGTGGACCGCGCCGGATTGCGCAGTTCCTCGCGGACCTTCACATAGTGCTGGTACTCGGTCGCCGCGGCCGCCGTGATCAGAGTGGTGGCGTTGAGCGCCATGGTGCGCAGCTGTTCGGTGTTCAAACGCTGGCCTATACCGGCCAGTTCGGGACGGTACTGGGCGGAGCGCAGCGCCTCGTCGAGGATCCGCTCGTACTCCTGGCGGTCCTCGCTGTGCAGGTGCTGCGGAACGCTGTTCATGTGCATCCCCCGATGCTCCGTAGGGCTGGTGGCTCGCACGCCGGCGAGCCGTCGGGCAGAAACGGAGGGGAGCCTGCTACGGATAAACCGATGGTAGAGCCGTTACGGCACGCGGTGACAGGGGGTTGCCGGAAATTGGGGGTGTCCCGCGTGTGACGTCGGGGGGATCGAACAGCCCGGCGAAAGCTCAGTTGTCCAGCGGAAGTTGCCTCACCAGCAGCTTTCCGGCCATGGTCACGCCGCCGTCCATGGCGATGGCGAGCCCGTCGGCGTAGACGTGCGGTCCCTCCACAACGGGGCCGTTGCCCTCTTCGCCCTCCTCGGAGCCGACTTCTCCCAGCAGATAGGGAATCGGGCTGTGTCCGTGAACGATGCGGGTGCCTCCGTACGTATCGAGAAGGGAACGGACGGCGTCTGCACCCCCCTCGTCGCGGAAGGAGAAGCGCTTGGTGAACTTGCGGAACAGATCCCACACCTCGTCCGCGTCATTACGCGTGATGGTCTCGCGGACCGTGTCGTTGACCGCCTCGATCGAGTCGCCGTAGTCGAGGTAGGCGGTGGTGTCGGAGTGGACCAGCAGATAGCCGTCGACCTCCTCGACGGCGTCCAGGCGGGCCATCCACTGCAGGTGGTGGTCCTGGAGCCGGTCCATGTCGGTCTTCTGGCCGCCGTTGAGCAGCCAGGCCGCCTGGAAGGTGGCGGTGCCCGCGCCGGAGTTGACGGGGGTGTCGCCGAACCGCTTGGCGCCGAGCAGCAGCAGTTCGTGGTTGCCCATGAGGGCCTTGCAGTAGCCGCCGGCCGCGGCCGCCTCGGCGGACAGTCGCATCACCAGGTCGATGACGCCGATGCCGTCCGGACCGCGGTCGGTGAAGTCGCCGAGGAACCACAGCCGGGCGGTGCCCGCACACCACTGTCCGTCCGCGTCGATCAGACCCTGCTCGCGGAGCGCGGCGAACAGCTCGTCGAAGTAGCCGTGCACGTCACCGACCACGAACAGCGGGCCGGGGCCGTTCCCGGGCTGCGCGGCGGGGCCGGCGGCCGGTTCGACGGGCGTCTGGAGCGTGTCGCCGCGGTGGATGACCGGCAGGTCGCGCTGGGTGGGCGTGTATCCGTCCGGATATCCCTCGGGGTACATGTCGTCGAGCGGTGGGACGACGTCGCCGGGGTGGGTGCTGGGGGCGTACGGACCGGTCTCGTTGACGTACCCGGGCACCCGGAAGTCGCGCAACGTCGCCGTCCGCTCCGCCTCGGGTCCCTGACCGGCCCCCTGAGTCATCAGACCCCTCCACCATCGCGCCGCATCTGCACCGCTTCGGACTGCCTGGTCGCAGCGGCCCGCGGTGTCGTGGGCCCATCATAGGAATGCCCGTCGCGCCGTGTGATGACCCAGGGGTGGTGAATCCGGGCAGGACTCCGGTTCAGCGTGGCTTTCGCCCCGGTTGGGCAGGGGTTCGACCCCGCACCGTTCAGCTGCCGGCCGCCGTCCGACGGCGCCCGGCAGCTGCGCCGACCCGCTCTTCGCACGCCCGTGCTACTCCTCTTCCGGTGCCCGCGGCGGGCTGACCGTGGTGCGCTGGGTGCGTCGCTGGGAGGAGGTGCGCACGATCAGTTCGGTCGGTATCACCTGCTCGACCGGCTGGTCCGACTCGACCCCCTCGATCGCGTCGATGAGCAGCTGCACCACCGCCGTGCCGATGCGGCGCGGCTTCAGGGAGAGCGTGGTGATGGGCGGCTCGGTGTTGGCGTACACGGTCGACTCGCTGCAGCACACCAGGAGCAGGTCGTCGGGGACGCGCAGCCCGTAGCGGCGGGCGGCGGCGAGCAGGTCGGTGCCGTTGGGGTCGAAGAGGCCGTAGACGGCGTCGGGACGGTCCGGGCGGGCCAGCAGCCGGTCGGCGGCGACCGCGCCCGCGCACGGGTCGTGCGCCGGGTAGGCCTCGTAGACCGGGTCCTGGCCGACGCGTTCGCACCAGCGCAGGTAGGCGGTGGTCGACAGGTGCGTGTACGTGTCCGTCGTGGTGCCCGTGAGCAGGCCGATCCGGCGGGCGCCCGCGTCGGCGAGATGGTCGAGGATGCCGAGGACGGCGGCCTCGTGGTCGTTGTCCACCCAGGCGGTGACCGGGAGGGAGCCGGCCGGGCGGCCGTCGGAGACCACCGGCAGGCCCTGCCGCACCAGTTCGCTGACCACCGGGTCCTGGTCGGAGGGGTCGATGACGACCGTGCCGTCCAGGGCGACGTTCGACCACACGTCGTGGCGCGAGGTCGCGGGCAGGATCACCAGGGCGTAGCCGCGGGCGAGCGCGGCCGAGGTGGCGGCCCGCGCCATCTCGGCGAAGTACGCGAACTCGGTGAAGGTGAAAGGTTCATCCCCGTACGTCGTCACGGTCAGGCCGATGAGTCCCGACTTGCCGGTACGGAGGGTTCGGGCGGCGGCCGAGGGGCGGTACCCCAGCCGGTCCGCGACTTCTCTGACATGGCGGCGGGTGGCATCCGGGAGCCGCCCCTTGCCGTTCAGGGCGTCGGAGACGGTCGTGATGGAGACTCCGGCGGCGGCGGCCACGTCTCTGATGCCCGCCCGGCCCGGCCGGCTGCCTCGCCGAGAGGTTTCCGCGCGGCTCACCTGGTGCTTCCCTGCTGCTGTCATGGCGAGCCGATAGTAGGGCTCATGCGGTGGGGTAGTGCGGACGCATATGCACGCGTTGACAGGCACGTTTCTGCAAGGTCAATACGGGTCAACTACCTTAGAAAGAAAGTCAGTTGAACGATCCAATAGTGAGACGTGACTTGTCGGCACGGATGGGCCTGCCAAGTGCCCGATGTTTCGAAGAGGTCTCAACTCACCTGCACGGGTGATGCGCGCCACGGCGCGAGCCACCGGCGCGTAGATATATGTAGGGCGCGCCCCCGAAAAATGCGCCTTCGTGCGGTGATGCCCGTGATGCCAGTGGGACGGATGGGGTTCGTCCGCTCCGGTTCGTCCCCCACTCGACTGTCGGGTCGCTCCGGTTCCGCGCGCTTCTTCGCTGTACGCAGCGGCGCCGAATCCTCATAAGGTGAGCAGTATTGGATGTCGGCGGTGCGGACGGTCCGCCGGTGGTCGCGAGGAGGACTGCGGTGAGCGAGACGAGCCCCAAGCTGCGCGCCGAGCTGGAGGGTATCCCCACCTACAAGCCGGGCAGGCCGGCGGCGGCCGACGGTCCGGTCGCGTACAAGCTCTCCTCCAACGAGAACCCGTATCCCCCGCTGCCCGGCGTGATGGAGTCGGTCACCGCGGCCGCCTCCTCCTTCAACCGCTACCCGGACATGGCGTGCACCGGGCTGATGAACGAGCTCTCGGACCGCTTCGGTGTCCCGCTCACCCACCTCGCCACCGGCACCGGGTCGGTCGGTGTCGCCCAGCAGCTGATCCAGGCCACCAGCGGCCCCGGCGACGAGGTGATCTACGCGTGGCGGTCTTTCGAGGCTTACCCGATCATCACGCAGATCAGCGGTGCCCGGTCGGTCCAGGTGCCGCTCACGCCGGGTGATGTGCACGACCTGGACGCGATGGCGGACGCGATCACCGACCGCACCCGCCTGATCTTCGTCTGCAACCCGAACAACCCGACCGGCACGGTGGTGAAGCGGGCCGAGCTGGAGCGGTTCCTGGACCGGGTGCCGGGTGACGTGCTGGTGGTCCTCGACGAGGCCTACCGGGAGTTCATCCGCGATCCCGAGGTGCCCGACGGCGTCGAGATCTACCGGCAGCGCCCCAACGTCTGCGTGCTGCGGACCTTCTCCAAGGCGTACGGCCTCGCCGGGCTGCGCGTCGGCTTCGCGATCGCTCACGAGCCGGTGGCGGCGGCGCTGCGCAAGACGGCGGTGCCCTTCGGCGTGAGCCAGCTCGCCCAGGAGGCCGCGATCGCCTCGCTGCGGGCCGAGGACGAGCTGCTCGGCCGGGTCGGCTCCCTGGTGTGCGAGCGGCAGCGCGTGGTCGAGGCGCTGCGCGGCCAGGGCTGGACGGTGCCCGAGACCCAGGCCAACTTCGTGTGGCTGCGGCTGGGGGAGCGTACGACCGCCTTCGCGCAGCTCTGCGAGGAGCACGGTGTGGTCGTCCGGCCGTTCCCGGGCGAGGGTGTGCGGGTGACGGTCGGCGAGACCGAGGCGAACGACATCTTCGTGAAGGTGACGGAGGCGTTCCGCAAGGAGCTGTAGAGCCCGCGCGGCCGGCGGGGAGCTCTCCGTCGGCCACGGTGGGTGCCGCGGGTGCGGGGTCGTACGGCCGGCATGAGGGCCGGACGGCCCCGTACGCATCTCCCGGAGGGTGCCGAACGGCTCAAGCGCGACCCCCCTTCGATGGTCGACCATCAGTGCGTCATAATGGCTTGTGAATGTGAATGCATTCACAAGCTTGACCCATTTGATCCGTTCTGTACGCGACAAAAGGGTCATGTGCCGCTGTATCACGGCGACGTAAGGAGACTGACGACGTGTACCTGGCTCTGGCGCCGGAGACACTGGCGCGCTGGCAGTTCGGCATCACCACCGTCTACCACTTCCTGTTCGTCCCGCTGACGATCTCGCTGGCCGCTCTCACGGCCGGCCTGCAGACCGCCTGGGTGCGCACGGAGAAGGAGAGGTACCTCAGGGCGACCAAGTTCTGGGGCAAGCTCTTCCTGATCAACATCGCGATGGGCGTGGTCACCGGCATCGTGCAGGAGTTCCAGTTCGGCATGAACTGGTCCGACTACTCGCGGTTCGTCGGTGACATCTTCGGCGCCCCGCTCGCCTTCGAGGCACTGATCGCGTTCTTCTTCGAGTCCACCTTCATCGGGCTGTGGATCTTCGGCTGGGACAAGCTGCCCAAGAAGATCCACCTGGCCTGCATCTGGATGGTCTCCATCGGCACGATCCTGTCCGCGTACTTCATCCTCGCGGCCAACTCGTGGATGCAGCACCCCGTCGGCTACAAGATCGACAAGGCGAAGGGGAGGGCCGAGCTCACCGACTTCTGGGCGGTCCTGACCCAGAACACCGCGCTGGCCCAGGCCTTCCACACGCTGTCCGCGTCCTTCCTGACCGGCGGCGCGTTCATGGTCGGCATCGCCGCCTTCCACCTGTTCCGCAAGAAGCACATCTCCGTGATGAAGACCTCGCTGCGGCTCGGCCTGGTCACCGTCGTCATCGCCGGCATGCTCACCGCGATCAGCGGCGACACCCTCGGCAAGGTCATGTTCAAGCAGCAGCCGATGAAGATGGCCGCCGCCGAGGCCCTGTGGGACGGCCAGAAGCCGGCGCCCTTCTCGATCTTCGCCTACGGCGACGTCAGCAAGGGCCACAACACCGTCGAGCTGTCCGTCCCCGGCCTGCTGTCGTTCCTGGCCGACGACAGCTTCAACTCGTACGTCCCCGGCATCAACGACACCAACAAGGCCGAGCAGCAGAAGTATGGCGCGGGCGACTACCGGCCCATCATCCCCGTCACCTTCTGGGCGTTCCGCTGGATGATCGGCTTCGGCATGGCGTCCTTCGCCATCGGCCTGGCCGGGCTCTGGCTGACCCGCAAGAAGTTCATGCTGCCGCAGCACCTGAGGGTCGGCGAGGACGAGGTGCCGCATCTGGTCCTGTTCAAGAACAAGGCGCTCAGCCCCAAGCTCGGCCGGCTGTACTGGCTGGTGGCGATCTGGACGCTCGGCTTCCCGCTGATCGCCAACTCCTGGGGCTGGATATTCACCGAGATGGGCCGTCAGCCCTGGGTCGTCTACGGCGTCCTGCAGACCCGCGACGCGGTCTCCCCCGGTGTCTCCCAGACCGAGATCCTCATCTCGATGATCACCTTCACCGCGCTCTACGCCGTCCTCGCCGTCGTCGAGGTCAAGCTGCTCGTGAAGTACGTGAAGGCGGGCCCGCCCGAGCTCACCGAGGACGACCTCAACCCGCCCACGAAGATCGGCGGCGAGAACCGTGACGCCGACAAGCCGATGGCCTTCTCGTACTAGGCCGAGGGAGACGCAGTCATGGAACTTCACGACGTCTGGTTCGTCCTGATCGCCGTCCTGTGGACCGGCTACTTCTTCCTGGAGGGCTTCGACTTCGGGGTCGGCATCCTCACCAAGCTGCTCGCCCGGGACCGCCTGGAGAAGCGGGTGCTGATCAACACGATCGGCCCGGTCTGGGACGGCAACGAGGTGTGGCTGCTCACCGCGGGCGGTGCGACCTTCGCCGCCTTCCCCGAGTGGTACGCCACGCTCTTCTCCGGCTTCTACCTGCCCCTGCTGGTCATCCTGGTCTGCCTGATCGTCCGGGGCGTCGCCTTCGAGTACCGGGCGAAGCGGCCCGAGGAGAACTGGCAGCGCAACTGGGAGACCGCGATCTTCTGGACCTCGCTGATCCCGGCGTTCCTGTGGGGCGTGGCCTTCGGGAACATCGTGCACGGCGTGAAGATCGACCGGAACTTCGAGTACGTCGGCACCCTCTGGGACCTGTTCAACCCGTACGCCCTGCTGGGTGGCCTGGTGACGCTGACCCTGTTTACCTTCCACGGGTCGGTGTTCACCGCGCTCAAGACCGTCGGCGACATCCGGGTACGGGCACGGAAGCTGGCGACCAAGGTCGGTGTCCTCACCGCCGTGCTGGCGCTGGCCTTCCTGCTCTGGACCCAGGTCGACAGCGGTGACGGCAAGAGCCTGGTGGCGCTGGTCGTGGCGGTGGCCGCGCTGGTGGCCGCTCTCGGGGCCAATCTGCGGGGCCGTGAAGGATGGGCGTTCGCCCTGTCCGGTGTGACCATCGTGGCCGCCGTGGCAATGCTCTTCCTGTCGCTCTTCCCGAACGTCATGCCGTCGTCGCTCAACGGGGACTGGAGCCTCACGGTCACCAACGCCTCGTCGAGTCCCTACACCCTGAAGATCATGACGTGGCTCGCGGCGATCGCCACACCGCTCGTCCTGCTCTACCAGGGGTGGACCTACTGGGTGTTCCGCAAGCGGATCGGTACGCAGCACATAGCGACCGAAGCCGCGCACTGAGTCCGAGGGGAGGGTGTCTCATGGTGATGGTCGCGGTGGCTCGTGATGTTTCACGTGAAACGCCCTCTCCGGGCCGAAGGGCATGTTTCACGTGAAACCAATCGATCCCCGTCTGCTGCGTTACGCCCGCGCCACCCGCTTCTTCCTGGTGGCCGTCGTCGGCCTCGGTGCCGTCGGAGCCGGGCTGGTCATCGCTCAGGCCATGCTCCTCGCCGAGGTGGTGGTCGGCGCCTTCCAGCATGGCCACTCGGTCTCCGAACTCCGCACGCCCCTGCTGCTGTTGGTGGCCGTGGCGGTCGGCCGGGCGCTGGTCTCCTGGCTGACCGAGCTGGCCGCGCACCGGGCGAGCGCGGCGGTCAAGTCCGAGCTGCGAGGGCGGCTTCTCGACCGGGCTGTGGCACTCGGTCCCGGCTGGCTGGGCGGCCAGCGGACCGGTTCCCTGGTCACCCTCGCCACGCGCGGGGTCGACGCCCTCGACGACTACTTCTCGCGCTATCTGCCGCAGTTGGGGCTGGCGGTGGTCGTGCCGGTCGCGGTGCTGGCGCGGATCGTCACCGAGGACTGGGTGTCCGCGGCGATCATCGTCGGGACGCTGCCGCTGATCCCGCTCTTCATGGTGCTGATCGGCTGGGCCACCCAGTCCCGGACGGAACGTCAGTGGCGGCTGCTGTCTCGGCTCTCCGGCCACTTCCTGGACGTGGTCGCCGGGCTGCCCACGCTGAAGGTGTTCGGGCGGGCCAAGGCGCAGGCCGAGTCCATCCGACGGATCACCGGCGAGTACCGGCAGGCGACCATGCGGACGCTGCGGATCGCCTTCCTCTCCTCCTTCGCGCTGGAACTGCTCGCCACGCTGTCGGTGGCGCTGGTCGCCGTGACCATCGGCATGCGGCTCGTGCACGGCGACATGGACCTGTACATCGGGCTGGTCATCCTGGTGCTGGCGCCCGAGGCGTATCTGCCGTTGCGACAGGTGGGCGCCCAGTTCCACGCGGCGGCGGAGGGGCTGGCGGCGGCGGAGGAGATCTTCGCGGTGCTGGAGACGCCGGTGCCGGTGTCCGGGGCGGGTGAGGTCCCCACGGAGGCCGGCCTGGCCTTCGAAGGGGTGACGGTCCGCTACCCGGGCCGGTCGGCGGACGCGGTGACCGATGTGTCGTTCACCGTCGAACCCGGGGAGACCGTCGCGCTGGTCGGCCCCAGCGGGGTGGGGAAGTCGACGCTGCTGAACGTGCTGCTGGGGTTCGTACGGCCGGTGGCGGGGCGGGTGCGGGTCGGGGGAGCCGACTGTGCCGACCTCGTCGACCTCGCCGACGTCGACCTGGAGGAGTGGCGGTCGCGGATCGCGTGGGTGCCGCAACGGCCGCATCTGTACGCCGGGACGATCGCCGAGAACGTACGGCTGGCGCGTCCCGACGCGGACGACGACGCCGTCCGCAGGGCGTTGCGGGACGCCGGGGCGCTGGAGTTCGTGGACGCGCTGCCGGAGGGGGTGGAGACGGTTCTCGGCGAGGACGGAGCCGGTCTCTCCGCCGGGCAGCGGCAGCGGCTGGCGCTCGCGCGGGCGTTTCTGGCGGACCGGCCGGTGCTGTTGCTGGATGAGCCGACGGCTGCGCTGGACGGGGTGACCGAGGGGGAGGTCGTGGCGGCGGTACGGAGGCTCTCCGAGGGGCGGACCGTGTTGCTGGTGGTGCATCGGCCGGCGTTGCTGTCGGTGGCGGACCGCGTGGTGCGGCTCTCCGGCGGCGAGGTCCCCAGGGGGCTCCGCCCCCTGGACCCCCAGAACCTTCGCCCACCCACCACCCGACTCGGTCAGTTGGAGGGTGAGGTCGCGGATCGGCTCGGTGGGCTGGGAGGCGAGGTCGTGGGGCTGGTCGGTCAGTTGGAAGGCGACGACGCGGACCGGCTCGATCGGTCGGGAAGTGAGGTTGCGGGGTGGGCCGGTGGGCTGGGGAGTGAGGTCGTGGGGCCGGTCGGTGGGCTGGGGCGTGGGGTTGGGGAGTCGGGGGCTGGGCGTCGGCTGAGTGTTCTTGGGCGGGTTCGGGCCGCCTCCGGGGCTCGGCGGGGGCGGCTGCTGCTCGCGCTTGTGCTCGGGGCTCTCGCGCTCGGCAGCGCCGTCGGGCTGATGGCGACTTCCGGGTGGTTGATCTCGCGGGCCTCGCAGCAGCCGCCGGTGCTGTATCTGATGGTCGCCGTGACGGCCACGCGGGCCTTCGGGATCGGGCGGGCCGTGTTCCGGTACGGCGAGCGGCTGGTGTCGCACGACGCGGTGCTGCGGATGCTGGCCGATACGCGGGTCGCCGTGTACCGGCGGCTGGAGCGGCTCGCGCCGGCCGGGCTGCGGACGACCAGGCGGGGTGATCTGCTCAGTCGGCTGGTCGCCGATGTGGACGCCCTGCAGGACTACTGGCTGCGGTGGCTGCTGCCCGCCGGGGTCGCGGTGGTGGTGTCCGCCGGGGCCGTGGGGTTCACGGCCTGGCTGCTGCCCGAGGCCGGGGCCGCGCTGGCGATGGGGCTGCTGGCGGCCGGGGTCGGTGTCCCGCTGGTGACGTCGGCCGTGGCCCGGCGTGCCGAGCACCGGCTGGCGCCCGCCCGCGGGTTGCTGGCGACGCGGGTCACCGACCTGCTCACCGGCACCGCCGAACTGACCGTCGCCGGCGCGCTGCCCGCTCGTACCGACGAAGCCCGGCGGGCCGACGGCACGCTCACCCGGATCGCCTCACGAGGAGCCACGGCCACCGCACTCGGTGACGGGCTGACCGCACTGCTGACGGGGCTCACCGTCGCGGGCGCCGCGCTGCTGGGCGCCCAGGGGGTCGCCGACGGCCGGCTGAGCGGGGTGGCGATGGCGGTCGTCGTGCTCACTCCGCTGGCTGCCTTCGAGGCCGTCCTGGGGCTGCCGCTGGCCGTGCGGCACCGCCAGCGGGTGCGCAGGAGCGCCGAGCGCATCTACGAGGTGCTGGACGCGCCCGAGCCCGTGCGGGAGCCGGAGCGGCCGCGCCAGGCGCCCGCCGCGCCCTTCCCCGTCGTACTGAAGGGCCTGACGGCTCGGTACCCGGGACAGGTGCGGGACGCGCTCGCCGGGCTCGACCTCACCCTGCACGAGGGGCGCAGGGTCGCCGTGGTCGGTGCCTCCGGGGCCGGCAAGTCGACCCTCGCCCAGGTCCTGCTGCGGTTCCTCGACCCGGGCGCGGGCTCCTACACGCTCGCCGGTGTGGACGCGTACGCCCTGGACAGCGACGACGTGCGGCGGTCGGTCGGGCTGTGTGCCCAGGACGCGCACCTCTTCGACAGTTCCGTGCGCGAGAACCTGCTGCTCGCCCGGAAGGCCGCCGACGAGGAGGAGCTGCGGGACGCGCTGGGGCGGGCCCGGCTGCTCGACTGGGTGGACGGGCTGCCCGACGGCCTCGACACGCTGGTCGGCGAGCACGGGGCGCGGCTGTCCGGCGGGCAGCGGCAGCGGCTGGCGCTCGCCCGGGCGCTGCTCGCCGACTTCCCGGTGCTCGTGCTGGACGAGCCCGCGGAGCATCTCGACCTGCCCACGGCCGACGCGCTCACCGCGGATCTGCTGGCCGCCACCGAGGGCCGTACGACGCTCCTCATCACGCACCGGCTGGCGGGCCTGGAGGCCGTGGACGAGGTGATCGTCCTCGACGAGGGCCGGGTGGCGCAGCGCGGGACCTACGCGGAACTGGCCGCCGTGGCCGGACCGCTGCGCGGGATGGCGGAGCGGGAGGCGGCGGCGGAGTCGCTGGTGGGGGCCCGGTAGTCCGGCGCGGCGGACGGTCTCAGCCGCGGGCGGCCAGCAGTTGCTCGATCACGACGGCCACCCCGTCCTCGTTGTTCGCGACCGTACGGCCGGAGGCGGCGGCCACGGCGGCGGGGTGGGCGTTGCCCATGGCGTACGACTGGCCGGCCCAGGTCAGCATCTCGACGTCGTTGGGCATGTCACCGAAGGCGACGACCTCCGCGCGCGAGATGCCGCGCTCGGCGCACTCCAGGGCGAGTGTGCTGGCCTTGGAGACGCCCGGACCGCTGATCTCCAGCAGGGCGCTGGGGCTGGACCGCGTGACCGTGGCGCGTTCGCCTATGGCCAGGCGGGCGATGGCGAGGAAGGCGTCCGGGTCGAGGTCGGGGTGGTAGGCGAGGATCTTGAGCACGGGCTCGCCCGCGCTCGGACCGTCGACCGCGAGGATCTCCTCGGCGGCGAGCAGGTGGTCCGGTATCTCCAGGTGCAGCTTGGGATAGGCCGGCTCCTGGTGGAAGCCGTAGGTCTGCTCGATCGCGTACACCGTGCCCGGCGCGGCCTCGCGCAGCAGGCCCACGGCGTTCAGCGCGTTCTCCCGGGCCAGGTCGCGCACCTTCACGAAGCGATGGGCGCCGGGGCCGCCGTGCAGGTCGACCACGGCCGCGCCGTTGCCGCAGATCGCCAGGCCGTGGCCGTGGACGTGGTCGCTGACCACGTCCATCCAGCGGGCCGGGCGGCCGGTGACGAAGAAGACCTCGATCCCCGCCTCCTCGGCGGCGCCCAGCGCGGCGACCGTCCTCGGGGAGACCGACTTGTCGTCGCGCAGCAGGGTGCCGTCGAGATCGGTGGCGATCAGCCGGGGCGGGGTCGCGAAGGCAGGGGTCTCGGGCTGTCGGGTCGCTGAGGTCACCGGGCCATTCTCGCGCATATGCCCGCACGGTCGTGCGGTCGGGCGCACAGATGAGACACAGACGACTCCGAAGCGTCCTCGGCCGTGCCTCAGCCGAGTTGGGCCACGGCCTCCATGGCGATCTGCTCGAAGACCTTCTGCTCGGCCGCGAAGTCCGAGTCGGGGATCGGCCAGTGGATCACCAACTCGGTGAAGCCCAGCTCCTGGTGGCGGCCTGCGAAGTCCACGAAGGCGTCCAGGGACTCCAGGGGGCGGCCGCGGTCCGGGGTGAAACCGGTGAGCAGGACCTTGTCCAGCTCCGACACGTCCCGGCCGGTCGCCGCGCAGGCCTCGGCGAGCTTCCCCAGCTGACCGCGGAGCGCCTCGACCGACTGCTCGGGCGTGCCGTTCTCGTACAGCTTCGGGTCGCCGGTGGTCACCCACGCCCGGCCGTACCGCGCGGCCAGCTTCAGCCCGCGCGGGCCGGTGGCGGCCACCGCGAAGGGCAGCCGGGGCCGCTGCACACAGCCCGGGATGTTGCGCGCCTCGTCGGCCGAGTAGAACTCGCCCTCGGACGTCACGGCGTCCTCGGTGAGCAGCCGGTCGAGCAGCGCCACGAACTCCGCGAACCGGTCGGCCCGCTCCCGCGGGGTCCACGGCTCCTGGCCCAGCGCGGTGGCGTCGAAGCCGTTGCCGCCCGCGCCGATGCCGAGGGTGATGCGGCCGCCGGAGAGGTCGTCGAGGGAGATCAGCTCCTTGGCGAGGGGCACCGGATGCCGGAAGTTCGGCGAGGTGACCAGCGTGCCGAGGCGCAGTCGGTCGGTGACGGAGGCGGCGGCGGTCAGCGTCGGTATCGCACCGAACCACGGGCCGTCCCGGAAGCTGCGCCAGGACAGGTGGTCGTACGTGTACGCGGTGTGGAAGCCCAGCTCCTCCGCGCGCGTCCAGGCGGCGCGGCCGCCCTCGCTCCAGCGGCGGTACGGGAGGATCACGGTGCTCAGACGCAGACTCATGGGTCCGAGACTAAGGGGACTCGCCGACAACGGACGAAACGGTCACCGTATGCGGCTGCTCAGCCACGGCGTGAGCAGGTGCGCGGCGAGGTATTCCTGGTACGTGCGGTCCCCGGCCAGCGGCACGACCAGGGTGGCCGCCGGCGGGAAGCGGCGGGCCCGGACATGGGCCAGGCCTCCGAAGACGGAGTGCAGGAAGGCGGGCACGTCGTCGCGCGGGACGTCGTGGAAGTCCACGCCCTCGACGGTGATCAGCGCGTCGTCCTCCGGGAAGAGCCGCACGCTCACCCGGGGCAGACCGCCGAACTCGGCGTACGCCTCGTGCGGCAGCGAACCGTCCGGGTCCGTGGTGACACCGAAGCCCGCCGCGCTGCGCCGCGAGGTCCGATCGGCACCGATGTCGTGCGTGACCTCGATCGCGCGTCCGTGCTCGGCGGCGATCGCGCGGAGCGCGCCGACGGCCGCCTCGGTGGTCGGCAGGTGCTCTCGGTGGTTGCGGTGCTCCTGGTACTCCGAATGGTCCATACCACTCATGATGCCGAGGTCAGTGCGGATCGGGGAAGCGCAGGTAGCGCGGCGGTACGGCCTGGGTCAGCCACACCCCGTTCGCACTGATGTGGAAGACGTGCCCGTCCCGGTGCATCGCGCCCGCGTCGACCGAGAGCACCACGGGGCGCCCGCGCCGGGCACCCACCCGCGTCGCGGTCTCCCGGTCCGCCGACAGATGCACGTCGTGCCTGTTCATCGGCCTGAGACCCTCGCTCCGGATCGCATCCAGATTCCTTGCGACGGTGCCGTGGTAGAGATACGGCGGCGGGGTCGCCGGGGGCAGTCCGAGGTCGACGTCGATGCTGTGGCCCTGGCTGGCGCGGATCCGGGTGCCGTCGATCGCGAACCGCTGCTTGTCGTTGGCGGCGACTACGTGGTCCAGCTCCTCGCGGGTGACCGGGAAACCGTGCGCCGCTGCCGCCGCGAGCAGCGTGTCGATCTCCACCCAGCCCGCGTCGTCCAGGCTGAGCCCGATGCGTTCGGGCTGGTGGCGCAGGTGTTTCGAGAGGTACTTCGACACCTTCACGGTGCGCCGCTCGTCCTGTGCTCCTTCGTTGTGTCTCGTGTTCATGCCATCAGGGTGCCGGGCGAGACGTGGATCACGCAGATATTTTTCGCCGCAGGTTTGATCCACAACCAAGTGCGGTTATCCACAAGGAAATTGGCCGAGTTGTGGACAAGTGCTGGGCAGTTCAGGGTGTTTCGTCAAGATCGTTAACAGGGTTGTGATCTGCGGCGAGTGCGTCCAAACGCCGGGCCCGGACCTCGCGTTCGGCGGCGATCGCGAAGAACTCGGCGATGCGGTCCGGGCCGACGAGCCGTCGTACGGCCTGAATCGTGTCGATGGGGAGGGACACGGGGCGCGTCTCGTCGGGGGTTTTCGGCTGCTCCCCCGCACCGAGTCGCCGGCGCACCTCACGGGTGGCGAACAGGCGCATGGCGCGGGCGAGTTCGGCGTCCACGGTCTGCTGGGCGAGGGGGCGCAGCCGGCGCACCAGCGAGGCCGCTTCGGCCGCGCCGGCGTCGGTGCGGTGGTCCGGGTCGTCGAGGTAGCGGGCGAAGACGTGCTCGGTGGTGAACTCCAGGAAACGGGCCGCGATGTGCTCGACCTGCACCCTCAACTCCCGCAGGTGCCCGGCGATCGCGGAGAGGGGGACGCCCGCCGCGTACAACTCCGCTGCCACGGCCAGCTCCTGGGGGCTGGGGACGAGGAAGGAACCGGGGTCGCCGTCCACCGGTTCCAGTACGCCGAGTGCCACGGCCTCGGCGACGGCCGTGTCGTCGGGGGTGCCGCCGAAGCGGGCGTCCAGGTCGGTACGGGACAGGCGCACCGGTTCCTCGTCGGTCCAGGGGCCCTCGGCCTCGGTGACCAGTCCGAGGACGCCGGCCAGGCCGCGGCCGGTGTCCCAGGCGTCGAGCAGTTCCTTGATGGAGGCGAGGGTGTAGCCGCGGGCGAGGAGGTCGGCGATCTGGTGGAGGCGGGTGAGGTGGGCGTCGGAGTAGAGGTTGGCGCGGCCCTGGCGTTCGGGGCGGGGGAGGAGGCCCTTGTCCTGGTAGGCGCGGATGGTGCGGACGGTGGTGCGGGAGCGGTGGGCCAGGTCCTCTATGCGGTAGGCGGGGGTGGCCGGGGGGTCGGTCATGTGGGAGGTCCTTGGCTGGTGCGGCTGGGTGGGGGCCGGGGGCGGGGTGGGGACGCTTACCGGCGCTGGCCGGGTGCCTCCCCCAGCCTTCGGCCGGGGGGACCCCGAGCGCCCACCCGTGCCGCCCTGCGGCACGCCTGCTGGCCGGGTGCCTCCCCCAGCCTTCGGCCGGGGGGACCCCCAGCGCCCACCCGTGCCGCCCTGCGGCACGCCTGCCCGCGGCTGGGAAGAAGCGGCGGGCGAAGCGCCCCGTCAGGGGCGCGGGGAACTGCGCGGTCAGCCCCCACGCAGCCGCGGCCGAAGAACGACGCACTACAACTTCGGCTCCACCCGCGCGATCCTCCTCAACACCCCCGGCGCCAGCCGCGACAGCGCCCACGCACCCTTCGCCTCCGGCGTCACCGGGACCACCGCGCGGTTGTGTTCCACCGCCTCCAGGATCGCCGAAGCCACCTTCTCCGGCGGGTAGTTGCGCATGCCGTACAGCCGTGCCGACCGCTGCTGCCGGCGGCGTTCCTCCTCCTCGTCGACCCCCGTGAAGCGGGCCGTGGAGGTGATGTTGGTGTTGATGAGCCCGGGGCAGATCGCGGTCACCCCGATGCGCCGGGAGGCGAGTTCGGCGCGCAGGCACTCGGACAGCATCAGGACCGCCGCCTTGGAGGTGCTGTAGGCCGGCAGGGCGCGGGAGGGCTGGTACGCGGCGGCCGACGCCACGTTCACGATGTGGCCGCCCTGGGCGCGTTCCGCCATCCGCGCCCCGAAGAGGCGGCAGCCGTGGATGACGCCCCAGAGGTTGACGTCCAGGACCCGCCGCCAGTCCTCGGTCGTCGTCGTGAAGAAGGACCCCGACAGGCCGATGCCCGCGTTGTTGACCAGCACGTCCAGGACCCCGTACTCGCGGTGGACCTTCTCCGCGAGCTTCTCCATGGCCTGCTCGTCGGAGACGTCCGCCGTCTCGGGCCAGGCCTCGGCCGCTCCGATCAGCCGGGACAGCTCGGCGGTGCGTGCGGCGGCCTCCGCGTCCCGGTCCACGGCCACCACCCGCGCGCCCGCCTCCGCGAACGCGAACGCCGTCGCCCGCCCGATGCCGCTGCCCGCACCGGTGACCAGGACCAACTGGCCCCCGAACCGCTGGGCGTGGCGGTCCGCGGGCTTCTGCTCCGCGCTCCGGCCGGCCTCCACCGACGTCACGAACTCCTCGACCCAGGACGCCACCTGGTCCGGGCGCGTGCGCGGAACCCAGTGCTTGTCGGGCAGGGTGCGGCGGGTGAGCCGGGGCACCCAGCGCTCCAGGTCGTCGTAGAGCCGCTCGGAGAGGAACGCGTCGCCGAGGGGCGTGATGAGCTGCACGGGCGCGTGCGCGTACGCGTCCTCGCGCGGGCGGCGCAGCCGGGCCCGTACGTTGTCGCGGTACAGCCAGGCGCCGTGCGCCGCGTCGGAGGGCAGGGAGGAGGTCGGGTAGTCCCCTGCGGGGAGGTTCTCGGCCCGCTGGAGGATCCTCGGCCAGGCCTTGCCCAGGGGGCCGCGCCAGGCCAGTTCGGGAAGGGCCGGGGTGTGCAGCAGGTACACGTACCAGGACTTGGCGCCCTGGCCGAGGAGCTGGCCCACCCGGCGGGGCGTCGGACGCCGCACGCGCGCGTCGATCCAGTGTCCGAAGTGGTCCAGGGACGGCCCGGACATCGACGTGAAGGAGGCGATACGGCCCTCCGTGCGCCCCACCGTGACGAACTCCCAGGACTGCACCGATCCCCAGTCGTGGCCGACCAGGTGCACCGGGCGGTCCGGGCTGACCTCGTCGATCACCGCCAGGAAGTCGTCCGTGAGCTTGGCGAGGGTGAAGCCGCCGCGCAGGGGCCTGGGGGCGGTGGAGCGGCCGTGGCCGCGGACGTCGTACAGGACGACGTGGAAGCGGTCGGCGAGGCGGGCCGCCACGTCGGACCAGACCTCCTTGCTGTCCGGGTAGCCGTGGACGAGGACGACCGTCGGGGCCGACGGGTCGCCCAGCTCCGCCACGCACAGGTCGACGCCGCCCGTACGCACCCGGCGCTCGCGGGCGCCTTCGATGTCCGTCACTTGTCCTCCGCCCAGCGCCGCACGTGCGGCAGATCGTCGTCCAGCCAGAAGGCGCTCTGCTCGGGGTCCCGGGAGTCGGTGACCACGAGGATCTCCTCGAACTTGGCGCCCGTGCCCCGGAAACCGAGGTGCGGTTCGACCGCCCACAGGCCCGGCTTGGGCGGGTGGTCGGAGAAGCGGTACGGCGACCACAGGGGCGACCAGCCCTCGCGGTGGCCGTGCAGCGCGTCGGACGCCAGGCCCTTCAGGGACTGGGTGCCGAACCCGAAGAGGTGCGGTGACCAGCGGCGCTGCTTCACCCGGTCCACCTTGTGGGCGATCACGCCGAAGGGGTAGGCGCGGTGCCGGTTGGCGTAGCCCTGGCGGACCATGAGGCGGTCCACGTCCTCGTAGATCTCGCGCAGCGGGCGCCGCTCGCGCACCTCGCGCAGGATCAGCTCCCGGTGCGCCTCCAGGTCGGCCATCAGCCGGTCCTGCACGGGGTTGGGCCCGAGGGAGCCGGAGTAGCCGATGTCGGCCGTGTAGCCCTCGTACACCGGGGCCAGGTCCAGGATGAACGGCATCCCGGGCGCGAGCCGGCGGTCGGTCGGGAAGAACTGCAGCGGTATGCGGAAGTCCGTGAACGCCGTGCGGTCGCCGAACCAGGCGAAGGGGAGGTGGAACCAGTCCCGCACGCCCCGCGCGCGCAGCCACTCGCGCTGCATCCGGGCCGCCTCGCGCTCGGTGATCCCCGGCTCCAGCCGGGCCGCGACCGCCTCCGCGCACTCGTACGCGAGCCGTTGGACCCGCCGGAAACCCTGGAGCTCCGTGGCGCGTTCATCGTGCAATGCCACTGCCGTCGTCATCCGCCCCGTCCCCGTCTCCGTCGACTGCGGTACGTGCCCGTAACTTGACACTGGTGAATGTGACAGTTGTTAGAGGCGACGTCAATAGGAGGGTCGAGGCCTGTGGACAACTCTGCGTAGCTCTCAGGCAGGGGTTCCCCTAGGGCCCCGTAATACTGGAGTCTGACGCGAAGACGGCTGCAAGGTTGACGACCGCAGTGGCCCGGGTCACTAACTTCTATGCCGTGACTGTGATCGCGACCGAAAGCCTGAGCAAGCGGTTCCCCCGGGTGACCGCGCTCGACCGGCTGTCCGTGGACATCGGACCCGGTGTGACCGGACTCGTCGGAGCCAACGGCGCCGGCAAGTCCACCCTGATCAAGATCCTGCTGGGTCTGTCCCCCGCGACCGAGGGCCGCGCCGAAGTGCTCGGCCTCGACGTCGCGACCAAGGGCGCCGCCATCCGCGAGCGGGTGGGCTACATGCCGGAGCACGACTGCCTGCCGCCCGACGTCTCGGCCACCGAGTTCGTCGTGCACATGGCCCGCATGTCCGGCCTGCCGCCCGCCGCCGCCCGTGAGCGCACCGCCGACACCCTGCGCCACGTCGGGCTCTACGAGGAGCGGTACCGCCCCATCGGCGGCTACTCGACCGGCATGAAGCAGCGCGTCAAGCTCGCCCAGGCCCTGGTGCACGACCCGCAGCTGGTCTTCCTCGACGAGCCGACCAACGGCCTCGACCCGGTCGGCCGCGACGACATGCTCGGCCTGATCCGCCGGATCCACACCGACTTCGGCATCTCGGTCCTGGTCACCTCGCACCTGCTCGGCGAACTGGAACGCACCTGCGACCACGTGGTCGTCGTCGACGGCGGCAAGCTGCTGCGGTCCAGCTCCACCACCGACTTCACGCAGTCCACGACCACCCTCGCCATCGAGGTCACCGACAGCGACGAGCACCCCGACGGCACCCGCGCGGTGCGCGACGCGCTCCACGCGCGCGGGGTGGAGACGGACAACGAGGGCGGCGGCCTGCCCGGTGCCGGCCACATCCTGCTGCTCACCGCCCAGGGCGAGGAGACGTACGACCTCGTCCGCGACGTCGTCGCCGACCTCGGCCTCGGCCTGGTGCGCATGGAGCAGCGCCGGCACCACATCTCCGAGGTGTTCACCAACGACGACGAGCAGCGGAAGGAGGCGACCGTCCATGGCGGTTGACCAGCCCATCGCGGGACCGGGTGACCAGTCCCGGATCCATGACATCGGCTACCGCGGCTACGACGGCCCCCGCCTCGGCCGCGCGTACGCCCGCCGGTCCCTCTACTCGCAGACCCTGCGCGGCTCCTACGGCCTCGGCCGCTCGGTGAAGTCCAAGGTGCTGCCGATGCTGCTGTTCGCGGTGATGTGCGTGCCGGCGGCCATCATGGTCGCCGTCGCCGTCGCCACCAAGGCGCACGACCTGCCGGTGCCCTACACGCGGTACGCGATCATCATGCAGGCCGTCATCAGCCTGTACGTCGCCTCCCAGGCACCCCAGGCCGTCTCCCGCGACCTGCGCTTCAAGACCATCCCGTTGTACTTCTCCCGGCCCATCGAGACCGCCGACTACGTCCAGGCCAAGTTCGCGGCCCTGGCCTCCGCGATGTTCGTCCTCACCGGCGCCCCGCTGGTCGTGCTGTACATCGGCGCCCTGCTCGCCAAGATGGACTTCGCCCACCAGACCAAGGGGTTCGGCCAGGGACTGCTCGCGGTGGCCCTGCTGTCCCTGCTCTTCGCCGGCATCGGCCTGGTCATCGCGTCGATCACCCCGCGCCGCGGCTTCGGCATCGCCGCCGTCATCGCCGTACTGATCGTCTCCTACGGCGCGGTCTCCACCCTCCAGGCCATCGCCGACTCCCAGGGCAGCACCAGCGCCATCCCCTGGATCGGCCTCTTCTCGCCGGTCACCCTGATCGGCGGCCTGAGCACCGCCCTGCTCGGCGGCACCAACACCTTCCCGGGCGGCGACGGACCCTCCCACGCCCAGGGCGCGGTGTACCTGCTCGTCGTCCTCGGCCTCATCGCCGCGAGCTATGGCCTTCTGCTGCGCCGCTACAAGAAGGTGGGACTGTGACCACGCTCTCCATCGACCACGTCTCCCGCTGGTTCGGCAACGTGGTCGCCGTCAACGACATCACCATGACCATCGGCCCCGGCGTCACCGGCCTCCTCGGCCCCAACGGCGCCGGAAAGTCCACCCTCATCAACATGATGGGCGGCTTCCTCGCCCCCTCCACCGGCACGGTCACCCTCGACGGCAAGCCGACCTGGCGCAACGAGGCCATCTACAAGCACATCGGCATCGTC
Source organism: Streptomyces sp. NPDC058464 (assembly GCF_042721035.1). Classification (NCBI taxonomy): domain Bacteria; kingdom Bacillati; phylum Actinomycetota; class Actinomycetes; order Kitasatosporales; family Streptomycetaceae; genus Streptomyces; species Streptomyces sp. NPDC058464. The sequence continues at coordinate 67,738 of NZ_JBHXMA010000029.1, read as the reverse complement.
CCCGAGCGCGAGGCGATGTACGACTTCCTCACCGGCCGCGAATTCGTCGTCGCCAACGCCGAGTTGCAGGGCCTGGGCGCCAAGGCCGCCCAGAAGGCCCTGGCCACGGTCGAGATGGAGTACGCGCAGGACCGCAGGATCTCGACGTACTCCAAGGGCATGCGCCAGCGCGTGAAGATGGCGTCCGCCCTGGTCCACGAGCCGTCCCTGCTCCTCCTCGACGAGCCCTTCAACGGCATGGACCCGCGCCAGCGCATGCAGCTCATGGACCTGCTGCGCCGCATGGGCGACGAGGGCCGCACCGTCCTCTTCTCGTCCCACATCCTCGAAGAGGTCGAGCAACTCGCCTGGCACATCGAGGTCGTGGTCGCCGGACGGCACGCGGCCAGCGGCGACTTCCGCAAGATCCGCCGCCTGATGACCGACCGCCCGCACCGCTACCTGGTCCGCTCCAGCGACGACCGTGCCCTCGCGGCCGCCCTCATCGCCGACCCCTCCACCTCGGGCATCGAAGTGGACCTCGCCGAGGGCGCACTGCGCATCCAGGCCGTCGACTTCGGCCGCTTCACCGCCCTGCTGCCCAAGGTCGCCCGCGACCACGGCATCCGGCTGCTCACGGTCTCGCCGTCCGACGAGTCCCTCGAATCCGTGTTCTCGTATCTGGTCGCGGCGTAGGAGGCCAAGAGATGTACGACCCCACAGTCGCCCGGCTCACCTACCGAGCCCTGCTCGGCCGCCGCCGGGCCCTCATCCTGGGCGCCCTGCCCCTGCTGCTGATCGCGATCTCCGTCGTCGTCCGCGGCCTCGCCGGCGCCGACGACCAGACGGCCTCCGACCTGCTCGGCGGCCTTGCCCTCGCCACCATGGTGCCGATCATCGGCGTCATCGCCGGCACCGGCGCGATCGGCCCGGAGATCGACGACGGCTCGGTGGTGTACCTGCTGTCCAAGCCGATCAAACGGCCGACGATCATCCTCACCAAGCTGATCGTGGCCATCGCCGTGACGATGGTCTTCTCCGCCCTGCCGACCCTGATCGCGGGCTTCATCCTCAACGGCAACGGCCAGCAGATCGCCGTCGCCTACACGGTCGCCGCGCTGGTCGCCTCCATCGCGTACGCCGCGCTCTTCCTGCTGCTCGGGACGGTGTCCCGGCACGCGGTGGTCTTCGGGCTGGTCTACGCCCTGGTCTGGGAGGCCCTGTTCGGCTCCCTGGTGCCGGGGGCGCGGACGCTGAGCGTCCAGCAGTGGTCCCTGGCGGTCGCCCACAAGGTGACCGGCGGCGAGCTGGTCACGTCCGACGTGTCCCTGACGACGGGCACGGTGCTGCTGGTCGCGGTGACCGTCCTGGCCACCTGGTACGCCGGCCAGAAGCTGCGCGCGCTGACGCTGGCGGGCGAGGAGTAGACGCCCGCTTTATTGACGGGGGCTTCATCCGGGCCCGGGCACACTGGGCAAAGGGGATGTTCTGTGGAGAGGAACGGGGATGGCTGAGGGCTTCCGGGACGCCGACGCAGACTGGGACGGCGTGGTGCTGGACGAGGAGTTCATACGGTCCGCGGGGGCGGCGGAGCCGTCCGCGCGAGCGCGGATGCTGGCAGCCCGCTGGAAGGCCGAGAAACCCGAGCCTCAGCCGTGGCGGTCGGACGAGCCGCCGGCGGGGTGGTTCTTCAGCAAGGGGCGGCGTAAGTGGTGGCGGCGATAGACCGTTGTGAACTGCGGGCCGGCGGGGGCTGGTCGCGCCCGCGCGGCGGGAGCCGCAAATCAAACACAGCCCCGCGCTCCTGATGGGGCGCTCCAGTGGGCCCCGTTTAATCAGTGGCGGTCAACTCGGGTCAAAGGCACAGTTGTTGTGTCACCCCACCGTCTGGGAGAGGAGCCGGACGATGTCCATGCACGACAGTACGTCCCGCTCCCGTCAGGGCAGCCTTCGGCGGGTCGCCGTGTAGCTGCCCGGGGCGGCCGCTTCGAGCACGCGATGGTCGCTCTCGCGTGGGCCGCCCACCCGGAGGATTGGCCGAGTGGTAAGGCACTGGCTTGCGCTGTGTTTGATTGAAAGCGAGTCATGGTCGGGCCTGGAAAGCCCGCGCACGTTCGATCCGTGCATCCTCCGCGAGCATTGAACAGACCTGAGCTGGAGCGCCCCTATAGGGGCGCTGGGGGTACCCCCGGCCGAAGGCTGGGGGAGGAACTGCGCGACCGGCTCCCACCGGGCCCGCAGTCACCCCACCGCCTCAACCCAGCAGACGCTCCACGACCACCGCGATCCCGTCCTCCTCGTTGGAAGACGTCACCTCGTCGGCCACCTCGCGAAGCTCCTCGTGAGCGTTGGCCATGGCCACGCCCCGCGCCGCCCAGGCGAACATCGGGATGTCGTTCGGCATGTCGCCGAAGGCGATCGTGTCGGCGGACTTCAGGCCCAGTCGGCGTGCGGCCAGGGACAGGCCCGTCGCCTTCGAGAGACCGAGGGGCAGCAGCTCCACGATGCCCTCGCCCGCCATGGCGACGGTGACGAAACCCCCGGCGGCCTGCCGCGAGGCCTCCGCGAGCTCGTCGTCGGACAGCTCCGGGTGCTGTATGTAGATCTTGTTCAGCGGGGCCGCCCAGAGGTCGGCCACGTCCGTGAAGGGGGTCGACGGGAGGTGGCCCGACACCGCGTACCCCGGCCCCACCAGCACCTCGCCGTCGAGGCCGTCGCGGCTCGCCGCGAGGTGCAGCGGGCCGACCTCCGCCTCGATCTTCGCGAGGGCGACCGCGGCCAGCTGTCGGTCCAGGGTCACGGACGTGAGGAGGCGGTGCGCCCCGGCGTCGTACACCTGCGCGCCCTGGGCGCACACGGCGAGGCCGTCGTAGCCGAGGTCGTCGAGGATGTGCCGGGTCCAGGGGGCCCCGCGTCCGGTGACGACCAGGTGCGTGGCGCCCGCCGCGGTGGCCGCGGCGAGCGCGTCACGGGTGCGCTGTGAGATCGACTCGTCGGAGCGCAGCAGCGTCCCGTCGAGGTCGGTGGCGATGAGCCCGTAGGGGAAGCTCACCGGGACACCGGCTCCAGGACCTCCCGGCCGCCCAGGTACGGGCGCAGCACCTCGGGCACGTACACCGAACCGTCGGCCTGCTGGTGGTTCTCCAGGATCGCCACGATGGTGCGCGGTACGGCGCACAGCGTGCCGTTGAGCGTGGCCAGCGGCTTGACCTGCTTGCCGTCGCGCACCCGGATCGACAGCCGGCGGGACTGGAACTCGGTGCAGTCCGACGTCGACGTCAGCTCGCGGTACTTGCCCTGCGTCGGGATCCACGCCTCGCAGTCGAACTTGCGGGCGGCCGAGGCGCCGAGGTCACCGGTGGCGACGTCGATGACGCGGAACGGCAGCTCCAGCGAGGTCAGCCACTGCTTCTCCCAGGCCAGCAGGCGCTGGTGCTCCGCCTCCGAGTCCTCGGGGGCGACGTAGGAGAACATCTCCACCTTGTCGAACTGGTGGACGCGGAAGATGCCCTTGGTGTCCTTGCCGTGCGAACCGGCCTCGCGGCGGAAGCAGGGCGAGAAGCCGGCGTACCGGAGCGGAAGGCGCTCCGCCTCGATGATCTCGTCCATGTGGTACGCGGCGAGGGGCACCTCGGACGTGCCGACCAGGTAGAGGTCGTCCTTGTCGAGGTGGTAGACGTCCTGGGCCGCCTGGCCGAGGAAGCCGGTGCCCGCCATGGACTGGGGGCGGACCAGCGCCGGGGTCAGCATCGGCGTGAAGCCGGCCTCGGTGGCCTGGGCGATCGCCGCGTTGACGAGCGCCAGCTCCAGCAGGGCGCCGACACCGGTCAGGAAGTAGAAGCGGGAGCCGGAGACCTTGGCGCCGCGCTCGACGTCGATCGCGCCGAGGAGCTGGCCGAGCTCCAGGTGGTCCCTGGGCTCGAAGCCCTCGGCGCCGAAGTCACGGATGGCGCCGTGCTCCTCGAGGGTGACGAAGTCCTCCTCGCCGCCGACGGGCACGTCGGGGTGGACCAGGTTGCCGAGCCGGAGCAGCAGCTCGTGGGCCTCGGCGTCGGCGGCGTCGCGCTCGGCGTCGGCGCTCTTGACGTCGGCCTTCAGCTGCTCGGCCTTCTTGAGCAGCTCGGCCTTCTCGTCGGCGGAGGCCTTGGGGATGAGCTTGCCGAGCTGCTTCTGTTCGTTGCGCAGCTCGTCGAAGCGGACGCCGGAGGACCTGCGCCGCTCGTCGGCAGAGAGGAGGGCGTCGACGAGCGCGACGTCCTCTCCACGGGCGCGCTGGGACGCGCGCACACGGTCGGGGTCCTCACGGAGCAGGCGAAGGTCAATCACGCAGCCAAGGCTACCGGTGCAGGGTTGCCCCTCACGAATCACTATTGACACGTGTTCCGAATCGCGGCTTACGTTCCGTTATGGGGGAATTGCCGAGCGTGTCAATAAAAAGTGTCTCACTCCCTGGGACGGGGCATGCGTGAGGCCTGCGGTTGACTGGATTTCCTTGTGGGGGACGGGACTTGAGGGCGAGGTTGTCCACAGGGATCCATGCCCTCCCAAGAGTTATCCACAGGGTGTGTGGAAGAGATGTGGACTTCGGAATTGATCACTCGGCGAGCAACCTGTGAAGAGAGGAATTCCCGGCCCAAACCATGACAACACCCTCTTTCGAGTGGAAAGGCGTCGCTCTAAAAGATGAACCAAGGGAAACGAGTGGACGAAGGGTGACGTGGGCGAGCAGGGCCGAGCCGATGGCCTGTAGGGCGATTTGTCGACAGACTCATGCTTCGCTGTCGACTTGTCCCCAGGTCGAGAAGGGCACCTGTGGATAACTTCTGTGGATAACGAAGATATGAGGGTACGGCTGGTTAGAAGCGGCCGTCCTGGCAGTGCGCCACCCAGTCGGAGGCCGCCACGAACTCCTCGTCCGACGTGCCCGGCCGGGTGGGCCCCGCGACCTCGCCCGGCTTGACGTCCGCCCGCGGGTAGGAGCCCAGGAACCGCACCTGGCGGCAGATCCGCTTCAGCCCCATCAGCGCCTCCGCCACCCGCCGGTCGGAGATGTGGCCCTCGGCGTCGATACAGAAGCAGTAGTTGCCGATGCCGGCTCCGGTCGGCCGGGACTGCAGCAGCATGAGGTTGATGCCCCGGGTGGCGAACTCGCCGAGCAGGTCGCGCAGCCCGCCGGGGTGGTCGTCGTTCTGCCAGAGGACGACCGACGTCTTGTCGGCGCCCGTGCGGGCGGCGGGCCGGGCCGGGCGGCCGACCAGGACGAACCGGGTCTGCGCGTTCTCCGCGTCGTGGATCCCGGTCTCCAGGGCCTCCAGGCCGTACCGCTCGGCCGCGAACTCACCGGCGAACGCCGCGTCGTAGCGGCCCTCCTGGACCAGGCGGGCGCCGTCCGCGTTCGAGGCGGCGGACTCCCAGAGGGCGTCCGGGAGGTTGGCCCGCAGCCAGTTGCGGACCTGCGGCTGGGCCACCGGATGGGCGGTCACCGTCTTGATCTCGGAGAGCTTGGTGCCGGGGCGGACCAGCAGGGCGAAGGTGATCGACAGCAGCACCTCGCGGTAGATCATCAGCGGCTCGCCCGCGACCAGCTCGTCGAGGGTCGTGGTGACCCCGCCCTCCACGGAGTTCTCGATCGGCACGAACGCGGCCTCGGCCTCGCCGTTGCGCACGGCGTCCAGCGCGGACTGCACGGAGACGTACGGGATCAGCTCCCGGGTCGCGGCCTCCGGAAGGGTGCGCAGGGCGACTTCGGTGAAGGTGCCTTCAGGACCGAGATACGCATAGCTCGCTGGCATGTCCCTCACCCTAATGGGCGCAGCGAGACGCGGCTCACTTGTCTCATCGGATCCACTCGACCGGGTGGTTTGAAACCCGGAAACGCACCAATAGTGATCAGAAACCTCAGAAACCACTGAGGTGACCCGCCATCGCCCGGCTGCCATCCCCCGGCTGTCAACCCTCCAGCAGCCGCTGCCCCACGTACTCCCCGGCGGCCGCACCGCCCGGCACCGCGAACAGGCCGCTCGCCTCGTGCCGGATGTACTGGGACAGCGCGTCCCCGCGGTCCAGCTTCCGCTGCAGCGGCACGAACCCGCGCAGCGGATCGGCCTGCCAGCAGACGAAGAGCAGCCCCGCGTCCGGCGCCCCGTCCGCGTCGATGCCGTCGTGGTACGAGAACGGGCGCCGCAGGATCGCCGCGCCCCCGTTCTGGTCGGGCCGGGTGATCCGGGCATGGGCGTTGATCGGGACGACGTACTCCCCGTCCGCCTTGGCCTTCTCCAGGTCCATCGCCGTCGTCTCGGTGCCTCCGGACAGCGGCGCCCCGTTCGACTTCTTCCGCCCGATCACGTTCTCCTGGGTCGTGAGCGACAGCTTCTCCCAGTCGTCGAGCAGCATGCGGATCCGGCGAACGACGGCGTAGGAGCCGTTCGCCATCCACGCCGGGCCGCTCGAACCGCTCGCCGGCACGAAGATCCGCTTGTCGAAGTCCGACTCCGTCGGCTTCGGGTTGCGGGTGCCGTCCAGCTGGCCCATGAGGTTGCGGGCCGTCATGGGGTGGGCGGTGGCGCCCGGGGTGCGGTTGAAGCCGTTCATCTGCCAGCGGACCTTCGCCGCCCTGCCCGCGTCCTTCTGGATCGCGCGCAGGGCGTGGAAGGCGACGAGGGCGTCGTCGGCGCCGATCTGCACCCACAGGTCGCCGTTGCTGCGGGCCTTGTCGAGGTGGTCGGAGGAGAAGTCGGGCAGCGGGTCCAGGGCGGACGGCCGCTGCTTCTGCAGGCCGGTACGGGTGAAGAAGCTGTTGCCGAAGCCGAAGGTGATCGTCAGCGCCGAGGGACCCGCGTCCCGGGCCACGTCCGTGTCGTCCTGCGTCATCGGCTCGCCCGCCATCAGCCGCTCGGCCGTCGTCGACCAGCGGCGCAGCAGCGCGGCGGCCTCGGTGCGGCCCGCGCCCGCCGCCAGGTCGAAGGCGACGAGATGGCCGCGCGCCTGGAGGCCCTCGGTGATGCCGGGCTGATGTTTCCCGTGAAACATCGCCCGGTCGGAGCCCACCGAGCTGAGCGGGGTGGCCTGGGCGGGGGCGGCCGTGTAGCCGACGCCCGCGCCCGCCGCGCCGAGCACGAGACCGGTGGCCCCGGCGCTGCCGAGCAGCGCACGCCTACTGACGCCCCCGGCCGGGGGAGCCTCGGCGGCTGCGGTACGGGCCTCGGGGACGGACTGGGACTGTTCGGGCATGGTGCGGTTCAGCCGATCTGCGCGTTCTTGGAGACGGTCACCTGGTCGATGTCGGAGGTCCGCACGGTGACGGAGACCTTCCAGTCGCCGGCCATGGGGATCTGCACGCCGTTCGCGGCCCAGTGCCCGGTGGTGACGTGGTCGGGCGCCACGGGAAGCGGCCCGATCTTCTTGGCGTCGAGGGTGAAGGCGACCTTCACCTCGGGGATGTCGAAGGCGCGGCCGTTGGGGCGCTGGACGTAGACGTGCATCTCGTTGCTGCCCACGGTCGCGGGGTCGAGATCCACGCGGACGACACCCTTGCCGTCCTTGCCGCCGGTGTCGAAGGACATGTCGAGGGTCAGTGCGCCGGAGGACGAGTTCGACGACGAGGACGAGGAGGAGGACGCCGCTGCGGTGGCGGCCTTGGCCTCCTGCTCGGTCCGGCTCGGCTCGGTCTGTGTCAGCACGGTCGTGACGGCGAGCAGGACGACGGCGACCCCGGCCTCGGCGAGCACCGAGCGGCGCAGGCCGAAGCGGTGCGGGTCGGCGTCGCGCAGGCGCTTCTGCCGGGCGGTGTCCATCGCGGACTGCTGACGGGCGAGCTGGGCGGCGCGCTCGGAGGCGTCGTCGGCGGACGCGACCTTGCCGGAGACCGCGGAAGCACCGGAAACTCCGGAAGCACCGGAAACGGCTGAAGCACCGGCAACAGCGGAGGCGCTGGTGCCGGCCTTGGCGGCCTTCACGGACGCCTCCTTCGTGGCGGCGGACGCCTTGACCGTCTCCTTCTCCTCCGCAGCCTCTTCCTCCGCCTCGGCCTCTTCCGCCGTGTCCGTGTCCGCGTCCGTGTCCGTGTGCGTCTGTGTCACCGCCGCGTCCGCGAGCCGTCCCGTCCACCGTCGCGAGATGGACGCGATACCGATGAGCAGCGCCACGAGCCCGATCTTGACCAGCAGCAGCTCGCCGTACGTCGTGTCGGTGAACGCAGACCAGGAGCCGAGCTGGCGCCAGGACTGGTAGATGCCGGTGCCGACCAGGGCGAGCACCGACCCGAAGGCGACGCGGGAGAAGCGGCGTACGGCGGTGGAATCGACCGGGGTGTCGGCGGGCGCCCGGTAGAGGGCGACCAGCAGGGCGGTGAGGCCGCCCAGCCAGGTGGCCACGGCGAGCAGATGGATGATGTCGACCGGCATCGCGATGCCCGGCTGGAGTCCGGTGGAGGCGTGCTCGGCCATGGCCCAGCTCGCCGCGAGCCCGGCGGCCACGACGGTCCCGCCGATCGCGAGCCCGAAGGTCAGGTCGCGCTTCTCGTCCTCCTCCTCGCGCTTGTCGTAGGCGCCGAAGAGGACGGCGATGAACAGTGCGGCCGCCGCGAGCAGCAGCAGCCGGGAGACCAGGGCGGCGCCGGGCTTGGTCTGCAGGACCTGGCCGAGGAGGTTCAGGTCGAAGATGTCGCCGACGCTGCCGGAGGTCGTGTACGAGCCGCGCAGGAGCAGCAGCCAGAGGGTGGCGGCGGTGAGCGTCAGCCAGCCGGCCACGACGAGGCGCTGCATGGCCCGCACCCCGGAGCCGCGCTGCCAGCAGGCGAGGACGAAGGCCGCACCGCCGACGAGCACGATGTACCCGGCGTACGACATGTACCGCCCGAAGCCGTAGAGCCAGCCGACGATCCCGCCGCCCACGTCCTGGTCCGGGACGGAGGCGACGGTCTTGGAGGGTGTGCCCACGGAGAAGGTGAAGGCGCCGCCGACGGGATGGCTGTCCGCCGAGACGACCTGGTAGGCGACGGTGTACGTGCCCTTGCCGAGCCCGCTCTTGAGCTGCACGGCGTAGGTCGTGCCGCTCAGGTTCGTCGGCTTGCCCAGGTCGACGCGCTTGCCCTTGGGGTCGAGGACCCGGAACGAGTTGTCGTTCAGTGACACGTTCTCGGAGAACGTGAGCGAGACCTGGTCGGGCGCCTTCGGGACCACCACCCCCTGGGAGGGGTCGCTGCCGGTCAGCGCGGCGTGCGCGGAGGCCGGCCCGGCGCCGGCCAGCAGCGCGCCGGTGACGGCGAGGAACAGCAGCACCAGGGTGCGCAGGCGGGGCGTGATGGTCCGCGTCAAGGTCGGTCCCTCCCTCAGTGTCCGGTCGACGGGTTGTACGTGGCGGACTTCACCGGCATCTCGACGGTGAGTGGACCGGATTCGGCGAACTTGAGTTTCAAGGTGATCGTGTCGCCCTGTTCCGGGCGGCGCCTCAGCTTCTCGAACATCAGATGGTTGCCACCGCTTTTGAACACGAGTTGACCGTGAGCGGGCACCTCGAAGGAGGTGACCTCCTCCATCGCGCCGCCGTTGGTCTCGTGCATGGTGATCTCACCGGCGGAGTCGCTGGTGACGGACGTCAGCTCGTCCTTCGTGCCGCCCTTGTTGGTGATCGTCAGGAATCCGGCGGCCATGTCGGCGGAGACCGGCTGGGGCATGTAGGAGGCGCCGACGGACAGCTCGGCCCCCGAGGAGCCCGAGGAACCGGAGGAACCCGAGCCGCCGCAGCCCGCGAGGGCCAGCGCCCCCGTGATCGCTATTCCGGTCAGGGCGAGGTGCCTGCCGGTCGGAGTCGGGCGTTTCACGGGTTCTCTCCCTTGATCAGCTTGGGGAGGTCCTTGGTGTAGTCGTCCACGGTGGCGTCCTCGCCGTAGAGGACGTATCCGCCGTCGGTCTTCGGCGAGAACGCGATGACCTGGGTGCCGTGCACCGAGACGACCTTGCCGGTCTTCTTGTCCTTGTGGGTCGGCTCGATGGAGATGCCGAGGGTGCGGGCGCCGGCCTGGATGGTGGCGAAGTCGCCGGTCAGCCCGACGAAGCTCGGGTCGATGCCCTTGAGCCACTTGCCGAGCTCGGTCGGGGTGTCCCGGGCCGGGTCGGTGGTGACGAACACGACCCGCAGCTTCGCCTGGTCCGCCTTGGACAGCGCCTTCTTGGCGACCGCGAGGTTGTTCATGGTCAGCGGGCAGACGTCGGGGCAGTGCGTGTAGCCGAAGTAGATCAGCGTCGGAGCGCCCTTGGTCTCGGCGCGCAGGTCGTACTTCTTGCCGTGGGTGTCGGTGAGCACCAGGTCCGGCTTCTCGAACGGCGTGTCCAGGATGGTCGCGGCCTTGTTCGAGGTGTCCCCGGAGACCACGGTGACGGGTGACTTCGCGTCGTCGTCGCCGCTGCCGCAGGCGGAGAGGGTCAGGGTGGCGGCGGCGAGCAGCGCGGCCGCGGCGAACGTCTTCTTGCGCATACGAAAATGTCCCAGATGTGAGAGATCCGGCGCGCACCGGGGGGCCGGACGACAGCCGTACGACAGCTGCGACAGCGTCGCACGGCCCCCTGTGCGCGTCACGGACGCGGAGCTCAGGCCTCGGTGCCGGTGGTGGACCGGCGGCGGCCGGCGAGGACGCCGTAGGCGACCCCGGCCGCGCCGACGACGATGCCCACGACGCCGAGGACGCGGGCGGTGGTGTCACTGCCGCCGGCGGAGCCGGAGTCGTCGGACGACGCGGTGGTCTCGGTCTTCGCCGAGGTCTCCTCGGCTGTGTCCGTGGCCGTGTCCCCGGCCGCGGCGGACCCGTGGTGGTCGCCGGTGGCGGCGGACAGCGCGAGGACGGGGGCCGGGTTCTCCGGCTCGTCCTGGCCCTCCTGCTGGACCTCGATCCAGCGGACGACCTCCTTGTTCGAGTACGTCTGGACCGCCTTGAAGACCAGCTCGTCGGTGTCCTCGGGCAGCGCGCCGACGGAGAGCGGGAACTTCTGGAAGTAGCCCGGCTCGATGCCCTTGCCGTCGGAGGCGGTCCAGGTGACCTTGGTGACCGCCTGGTCGATCTTCTCGCCGTGCATCTCCAGCGGCTTGGCCAGCTTGGACTTGGTGACCTCGATCTTCCAGCCGGCCATCGGCTGCGGCATCACGGAGGCCACCGGGTGGTCGGCGGGGAAGTTGACCTCGACCTTGGTGGTCGAGGCGTCGTCGCGCTCGTTGGGGACCTTGAAGTCGATGACCGCGTAACCGCCCTTGGCGGCGGTGCCTTCGGGCTGGACGCTGACGTGCGCGAACGCGGGCGAGGTGACGGCCAGTACGGCGGTACCCGTGACGGCGGCGACGGCGGCGATACGAGAGGCCTTCATGGCGGAAGCCTTCATGGCAGGGAGCACTCCACTCCGAGTGAGTTCTGTCGTTGAGGGGGCGCGTGGCAGGCCGAAAGCCGGAAGCGGCCGTAAGCCGGAAGCGGCCGTAAGCCGGAAGCGGCCGTAAGCCGGAAGCGGCCGTAAGCCGCAAGCGGCCGTCGGAAAGCGCACGCGCGCGTGCCGCACGACGGCGGCAGGCCCCTCCGCATCCGGGCAGACCCCGGGGAGTGCTCTGGTCGCGTCGTGTCAGGCGGCGAGAACGAGAACGGCGGCGGCCACCGGCGGCCCGCGCCGGATCACGGAATGCTGGAGCGCGACGGTGTGCGGAGCGGTCGGCACGTCCCAGGCGCCACGGCGGCCACGCGCGGGCGCCTCGGGTACGGCCACGAGCCCGGCGCACAGCGCACACGCCAGCGCGAGCGCCCCGCGCAGGGAACGGACGAGCGCCCCCTCGGCGACCCCGTGCGCCGAATCGGCCGACAGCTGGATCAGCCGCAGCAGCGCCAGGTCGCCCCGGCGCAGCAGCCACCCCGCCACGACGGCCGCGAGGACATGTCCGAGCAGCATGGGCACGGAGGGCAGCAGCGAGCCGGAGGCCCCGGTGGCGTCCGCGGCGTGGGCCGCCCCGCTCGTGCCGGTGGCCGGGACGCCGGTGCTGAGATGCGCGTCCACGAGGATCCTGTACGCGTGGGCGGGGCTGATCTGAGCGGCCCCGGCCCCGCACACCAGCCGCGCGGCCCGCTCCACCAGCGAGGCGTCGCTCAGGGACATCGAAGGCATCGACGACGTCGACGGCATGGACGTCATCGATGACATGGAAGCCATGGACGACACGGACATCGACCCGCCGGACATCGCGGAGCCGCCGTGCTGACCGAGCCCGAACAGCGTGTGCAGGACGGTCTGCAGTACGGCGAGCAGGGCCACGATCCCCGGCAGCGAGCGGGCCCGGCCGGTCAGCGGGGCGACGAGCGCCAGGGTGCCCAGGAAGCCCGCACCGAGCGTCCACAGCGGAACGGTCGCGCAGGAGGCCAGGGTGTGCCCGGCCGCCGCCAGCACGACGCAGAGCGCGGCGAACACCGCGGCCCGCAGGAGCCGCAGTCCGCTTCCGGTGCGCGCCGCGCGCGGGTGGGGGGCAGTCATGGCGCGCTCATCATCGCACCGGGCCCGTGCCCGCTTGACGCCAGGTCCAGAAGATTCCGTTATGCCCGAGAGCGGTGATCGAGAGGAAGAACCGAAAGATCATCCTTGTGCCGAACCACCCGCTCATACACCGAAACCTCCCCCTGCGCATCCCCCGGATGGGCGTTCTCACATGAACGGAGTGCTTACACCCGCGCACGGGTGGCAATAGGTATCGGTATGTCGAGCCGCGGCCAGGAGGCTGGAGCATGAGCATCTGGTGGTCACTCCATCTGCGGCGTGAGGCCGCGAGCGTGCCGCTCGCCCGCAGGCTGCTGATCGGCACGATGGAGACGGCGGGCGTCGACCCCGACGTCTCCTACGACCTCTCCGTCGCCCTCAGCGAGGCCTGCGCGAACGCCGTCGAGCACGGCGGGGCCGGCCGTCCCTCGGAGGCCTACCGGGTCACCGCCTACCTGGACGGCGAGAAGTGCCGTATCGAAGTGGCGGATTCGGGGCCGGGGCTCGGTCCGGGGTTCGCCCGCACCCAGGACCTCAGACCCGCCCGTCCCGACGCCGAGAGCGGGAGAGGCCTCTGTCTCATCAGAGAACTCGCGGATCACGTCCACATCGGCAACAAGCCGGGCCGCGGCGGCACCGTGGTCAGCTTCGACAAGATCCTCAAGTGGAAGAAAGATCCTTCTCTGCTTTCGGCATGACCCTCGCCCCCGCATAACACCCGCGCTAGGGTGCGCGCATGATTCTCAGAAACATTAAAGAAAGCCTGCTCCTGCCCGGGGTGATATTGCGTCCGATTGCCGTCGGCGACGCGAAAGCGCTGTGCGCCGCATACGTCGGCAACCGAAGGCATCTCGAACCCTGGGAACCGGTCAGACCCGAGTCCTTCTTCACCGTCGAGGGGCAGACCGAGCGCATCGATGGCCTGCTGGGACAGGCCGCCGACGGCCTCCTGGCCCCCTGGATCATGGAGTCGGCGGAGGACGGCCGGATCGTCGGCGCGATCACCCTTTCCGGAATTTCCCTGGGTCCTTTCTGCAGTTCCTACGTCGGCTATTGGGTGGCCGGTGATCAGCAGGGCCGTGGTCTGGCCACCGCCGCCCTGGAGCAGGTCTGCGAGATAGCCCGGGACATCGTGGGACTTCACCGGATCGAGGCGTCCACCCTGATCGAGAACACGACGTCCCAGCGCGTGCTGAAGAAATGCGGGTTCGAGACGATCGGGGACGCGCCGCAGTATCTGCACATCAATGGAGAATGGCGCGACAGCCGACTGTTCCAGCGGGTCCTGCACGACCGAGCCCCGGCTCTGTGACCAGCGGCTTCCCGACGGGTTCAGCTTCCTGGGCGTTCACAGGCCGTTGCCAGCTCCCGCCCATGCCCCTGACAAACGGCGTTCCTAGCTTCATCGGCCATGACGGGAAACCACAAAAACACGTCGATCACCCGCCGCCGTGCCCTCGCGGTCTCCGGCGGCACGGTGGCGGCCGGCGGCCTCGCGGTCGCCGGCTTCCAGTCGGCCTTCGCCGACACGACCGACACCAGCGCCGACGCGGACGCCACGGCCTCCGCGAGTTCCACCAGCAGTGAGTGCATGACGCTGATGAGCAGCGTCACGGAAGGGCCGTACTACCTCGATGGTGCCTTGGTGCGCAAGGACATCACCGAGGGCAAGGCCGGCGTTCCGCTGACCCTTCGCCTGACCGTCGTGGACGCCACCGACGGCTGCACCCCGGTCAAGGGCGCCGCGGTCGAGATCTGGCACTGCGACGCCTGGGGCTACTACTCCGGCTACACCACCGCCAACCCGGGCGGCTCCGCCCCCGCGGAGAGCGAGGAGGGCGACTCCGCCGACGACAACACCTACCTGCGCGGCTACCAGATCGCCAACGCCAACGGGGTCGTCAAGTTCGAGACGATCTTCCCGGGCTGGTACACCCCGCGCACCTGCCACATCCACGTGAAGGTGCACACGGGCGGCGAGAAGGAGGACGGCACCTACGAGGGCGGCAAGGTCAACTACACCGGCCAGCTGTTCTTCGCCGACGACATCGCCGAGGAGATCTTCACGCTCGACCCCTACTCCAAGCACACCGGCAGCTACACCACGCTCGCCAACGACATGGTGTACGACGGCGGTGGCGCCTCCAGCGGTCTGCTGACCCTGAAGGCCGTGCACAAGAAGGACCCCTCGAAGGGCTACAAGGGCTTCCTGACCCTGGGCGTCGACCCGGACGCCGAGAACACGGGCGCCGGCAGCGGCGGCGGAGGCACTCCGCCGAGCGATGCCCCGACGGGCACTCCGCCGAGCGACGCTCCCAGCGACAGCGCCTCCCCTTCGGCCTCCGCCTCCTCATAAGGTAAGGGACATGACAAGCCGCGAGGACGACGCGCTGGCGCAGGCCGCCGTGGCCGCGCTCACCGGTCAGCTGGCCCTGGCCCCCAAGCCGGGCCTGCCCGACCCCCGTGACCTGGACGCCCGCAGTACGCGCCGGGAGCACGACAGTCTGCGCTGGTCGGCCAGGGCGCTGGCGCCCGGCCTCGCGGCGATGGCCGCCTCCGCCCGCCGTACCGGCGAGGCCACGCCGGTGCTGCGGGCGGAACTGGGCGCGATCGGCCGGTGCACCGAGCACTCGGTGGGCCTGGCCGGCGGCGGCCACAAGGGCGCCCTGTGGGCCCTCGGCTTCCTGGTCGCCGCGGTCGCCCTGGACCCCCGGGCCAAGGCCCGTGAGATCGCCGCGAACGCCCGGAAGATCGCCGCGTTCAACGACAAGGGCGCCCCCAAGCGCCCCTCCCGGGGCTCCTCGATCTCCGTCAAGTACGGCGCGGCCGGCGCCCGGGGCGAGGCCAGGGCCGGATTCCCGCACGTACGCAGGGCGTTGGACGCCCTGGCGACGGCCCGAAAGGCGGGCGCCACCGAGAACCAGGCCCGCCTGGATGCGTTGATGACGGTGATGTGCACCCTCCAGGACACCGAACTCCTCTACACGGCGGGCCCGTTGGGCCTGCGCGAAGTCCAGGCGGGAGCACGGGCGGTACTGGAGGCCGGCGGCACGGCGACAGAGGCAGGCGCGGAGGCACTCCGCACCCTGGACGCAGACCTGCACGAGAAGGGCTGGAGCCCGCGCGGCAGCGCGGGCCTGCTGGCCGGCGCGCTCTTTCTGGATGGGCTCGCTGGAGCGCCCCTTTAGGGGCGCGGGGCTGTATTCGATTTGCGGCTCCGCCGCGTGGGCGCGACCAGCCACCGACTACCCGCAGAACGCAACGATGGCCGGGCACCCACTTGGTACCCGGCCATTTCACATCCGTCAGCCCCTCAGAGAAGCCATCCAGCTCTCGACCTCGTCCGACCGCCGAGGCAGCCCAGCCGAAAGATTCCGGTTCCCGTCGGCCGTCACCAGGATGTCGTCCTCGATCCGCACCCCGATCCCCCGGTACTCCGCCGGCACGGTCAGGTCGTCGGCCTGGAAGTACAGCCCCGGCTCGACGGTCAGCACCATCCCCGCCTCCAGGACCCCCTCCACATACGTCTCGGTCCGCGCGGCGGCACAGTCGTGGACGTCGAGCCCGAGCATGTGCCCGGTCCCGTGCAGCGTCCACCGGCGCTGCAGACCCAGCTCCAGCACCCGCTCCACCGGCCCCTCCACGAGCCCCCACTCGACGAGCCGCTCGGCCAGCACCCGCTGCGCGGCATCGTGGAAGTCGCGGTACTTGGCGCCCGGCTGCACCGCCGCGATCCCGGCCTCCTGGGCGTCGTACACGGCGTCGTAGATCTTCTTCTGGATCTCGCTGTACGTGCCGCTGATCGGCAGCGTGCGCGTGACGTCGGCGGTGTACAGGCTGTGCGTCTCGACGCCGGCGTCCAGGAGGAGCAGGTCGCCGGAGCGCACCGGGCCGTCGTTGCGGACCCAGTGCAGGGTGCAGGCGTGCGGGCCGGCCGCGCAGATCGAGCCGTAGCCGATGTCGTTGCCCTCCACACGCGCGCGGAGGAAGAACGTGCCCTCGATGTAGCGCTCGCTGGTGGCCTCGGCCTTGTCGAGGACCTTCACGACGTCCTCGAAGCCGCGGACCGTGGAGTCGACGGCCTTCTGCAGCTCGCCGACCTCCCACTCGTCCTTGACCAGCCGCGCCTCGGAGAGGAAGACCCGCAGCTCCTCGTCGCGCTCGGCGGTGACCTTGTCGGTCAGCGCCTCCTGGATGCCGGCGTCGTACCCGCGGACGACCCGCACCGGGCCGGTGGCCTCGCGCAGTTTGCCGGCGAGCTCGCGCACGTCGGCGGCGGGGATGCCGTAGAGCGCCTCGGACTCGGTGAGGGAGTGCCTGCGGCCGACCCACAGCTCGCCCTGTCCGGAGAGCCAGAACTCGCCGTTCTCGCGGTCGGAGCGGGGCAGCAGGTAGACGGTGGCGGCATGGCCGTCGTCCTTCGGCTCCAGGACGAGTACGCCGTCCTCGGTCTGGTTGCCGGTGAGATAGACGTACTCGACCGACGCCCGGAACGGGTAGTCCGTGTCGTTCGAGCGGGTCTTCAGGTTGCCGGCCGGGATCACCAGGCGCTCGCCCGGGAAGCGGGCGGACAGCTCGGCGCGGCGGCGGGCGGTGTGCCCGGCCTGCTCGACGGGCTTGAGATCGCGCAGCTCGGTGTCGGCCCAGCCGGACTTCATGCTCTCGGCGAGCTCGTCGGACACGCCTGGGTACAGGCCGTTCTTGCGCTGCTTGATCGGCTCTTCCGACTCGGTCTCCGGGGTCTCCGGACCCGCTGCGGTAGCAGCATCATCTGATACCGCCGGGGTGAGCTCGTCGGACACGGTCATCCTCCTCGACACTGCACTGAATCCCGTCCATCGTACGGTCGTACCGAACGGCGTCCCAGGGAGTTCGGGCCCACAGCGGTGTGAGGTGTGTCCGTTTCCGTCTTGTTCCCTCGTGTTCGCCTTGTTGACTGACCGATCAGTCGAACCGGGCCGCCAGCAGGACCACGTCCTCCTCGCTGTCGGCCTCGGCCAGGCCGTCCGGCAGCACCGTGCGCAGGACGTGGTCGGCGATCGCCCCGGGGTCGTGACGCAGCGCGCGCGGGATGCTCGCGGCGGCCGTGTGCAGCCGGGCGAAGGCGCGGTCCATGGGGTCGCCGGTGCGGTGCAGCAGCCCGTCGGTGTAGAGGAGAACGGTTTCCCCGGCTTCCGCCTCGATCTCCACGCTGGGCGCCTCCCAGCAGGCGAGCATGCCCAGCGGCGCGGACACGGAGGTCTCCGCGAACTCGGTGCGGTGCTCCCCGATCAGCAGCGGCGGGCTGTGGCCGGCCCCGGCGAGGGTGACCTTGCGCAGCGCGGGCTCGCAGTAGGCGAACAGGGCGGTGGCGGAGCGGGCCGGTTCGGTCAGCCGCAGCAGGAGTTCCAGGTCGGAGAGGACCGCCACCGGATCCTCGCCCTCCATCACGGCGTACGCCCGCAGGGAGGCGCGCAGCCTGCCCATCGCGGCGACCGCGCTCGGCCCGGAGCCGGTGACCGAGCCGACGGCGAGGCCCAGGGCGGCGTCAGGCAGCGGCAGCGCGTCGTACCAGTCGCCGCCGCCGCGCGGGCCGGTGCGGTGCCGGGCGGCGAGCTGGACGCCGGCCACCCGGGGCAGCCGGGAGGGGAGCAGCTCCTCGGCGATGGTCGCCATGCACGCGCGCGTGCGCTCGACCTCCAGCAGCCGGGCCAGGTGCTCGGCCGCGTACCGGACGTAGAGGCCGACGAGGTGGCGCTGGCGCTCGTGCGGCTCGGCCGGTTCGGCGTACAGCCAGGCGACCGCGCCGAGCCGGCCGGCCGCCTCGGTGACCAGGGGGAGTGCGTAGCTGGCGGCGTAGCCGAGGCGGGCGGCGACCTCGCGGTGGCGCGGGTCGAGGCCGTCCTCGGCGAAGAGGTCGGGGCGCACGACCTCGGCGGTGCCACCGCCGTCGTACGGCAGCGCGCCGCGCGGGACGGTCTCCAGATGGCCGAGGTCCGCGCGGCCGAGGCCGAGGCCGAGCGTGGTGTGCGGGCCGAGTCCGTCGGCGGGCTCCAGCGCCACGAGACCGCGCCGGGCGCCCACGAGGGCGGCACCGGCGCGCAGCAGTTCCTGGAGGGCCGACTCGAGCGAGCCGGTGCGGGCGAGCCGTTCGGTCAGTTCATGGAGGGTGGTGAGGTCCGAGACCCAGCCGGCCAGCCGGTCCTGGAGAACGGTGCCGGGCGCCGGAGCGGCGGGGGTTTTCGGGACGGGAGGTGCGGCCGGGGCGGCCGGAACGGGGGGGACCGGCGCGACAGTGTGTGCGGGCGTGGGAACCGTTGAATCGATTCCAGCCACTTTCGGAGGGTGCGGGGCGTTCATCGCGTCCGGCTTTCAGACCTGTGCGTATTGCTCAAAAGCATCGCAAACCCCCATGTCCTTCTGCACCGCTAGCAGTGTCTCCACATGTACACGCACTCGTGAGGAGATGTCCAGCATTGTCCTGCCGGGATTCCTGGTGTCCGTGGGCCTCTTGGGGTCTTGCCGAGGACTTCTCGCGGACGGCTTGCACAAAAGCAAAGTTGGCTTAAAACTGACTCGGGTATCGGTTCATTGCGGTCGACTGGCCTTGCTCCACGGAGCGTCACAGCGGTCGTGATGGGTACGTACTCGGAGAAGGCCAGGGGTGGTTGGGAACCACCCGGAACCTGGCGACGGACCCGGGCGTCTTAACCACCGACGACCGTGCCCCATCCTCCCGTGGCGGAGGCGGAGAGAAACACTCGGAACGGCAAAACGCCAGACTTCGCCACCCCCGCGCCGTGGCCGTGCTTTTGATAGACGCAGTACGAGCAGTACGACGCAGTTCTTGTGAACGCGGGCGCGGTCCCCGCTCGAACCCCAGGGGTTCCCCTTGCCCAGGGCAGGGGTGTGATGCGCCAACAGGTACGCACAGTGCAGTGATCGACACATGATGTGATGTGGTCCACGGTGTTGCCAGCGGTGCAACGGAAAGGAACGAGCGCTCATGCGCGAGATCCTCGGAAGGCGACGCAGGCTCCTGTCCAGGCGGAACGACAAGGGGCCTGAGCTTCTCGGCGCGGCCCTGACCTTCGCGACGGAATGGCAGTGGCCCGTACTCCCGGGCGTGGCTCCCGACCCTCAGGGGCGGGCCCGGTGCGCGTGTCCCGACCCCGAGTGCACGGTGCCCGGTGCACACCCCTTCGATCCCGGCCTGCTCGCCGCCACCACCGACGAGCGCATGGTCCGCTGGTGGTGGGGCAACCGGCCGACGGCCCCGATCGTCCTCGCCACCGGCGCAGCCGGCGGAACGGCGCCCTGCGCGGTCAGTCTGCCCGCCCTCGCCGCCTCCCGCGCCCTCGCGCTCCTCGACCGCCGCGGCATGCGGCTCGGTCCGGTGGTCGCCGCGCCCACCCGCTGGGCGCTGCTCGTCAAGCCGTACTCCATGGAGCAGCTGGGCGAGCTGCTCTACGCCAAGGACTTCGTCCCCGGCTCGCTCCGCTTCCACGGCGAGGGCGGCTACCTCGCCCTGCCGCCCTCCGAGACCGGACAGGGCGCCATCCGCTGGGAGCGGGCCCCGCTGCCCGGCTCGGCCAAGCCCTGGGTGCCCGACGTGGAGGCCGTGGTGGACGCCGTGGTCGACGCCCTCACTCGTACGGGTGTGAGCGCACCCGAGTTGTAAGGGTGTCGGGCGCGAGAACCCGGCTTGCCGCGTCCGCCTGGTTACTCTCCGCACATGCTGCGTAATTCTGGGGACCGTCCCTCAGACCCCCGACTACGTCTGCTCGCCCTCGTGGGCGTCATGGTGTGCGCGGTCGTGCTGCCGCTGACCGTGGCGTCCGCGGGACAGGTGGGCGACGCTGCCGTACACCGCGCCCGGAACGACGACGAGAAGCTGCCGGCGCCGGTCCGGTCCCCGCTGGTGCTCGGTCTGGGCCTGGCCACGGCCGCCCGCTGCGGTCCCGAACTCACCTCGCCCGACGGCGTCGAGGCGCAGACCTGTGTGATGACCCAGGGCGCGGACACCTGGGCACGCACCTACTACCGCAACGCCACCGGGGCGGCCCTGCAGGCCGTGCTGAGCCTGCTGGGCCCGCACGGCCGCACCGTGCAGACGCACTGCGCCGCGGACGCCGACGACGAGCCCGCCACCTGTGAGACGCCCCGGGAGCACACCCGGGGCACGCTGGACGCCTACACGGCGGTCGCGGAGTTCGCGGCACGCGACGGCGACGGTCCCCTGCTGCTGCGTTCCGCGAGCAACTCGGCGGACGGCTCCGGGCGCCCGGCCGGCGGCTCGGGGGACTCGGGGGACTCGGGGGACTCGGCCGACGGTTCCGGGGCTCGGCCGTAGGCAACTCCCGGCGGTCAAACGGGAGTTGACGAATCGCTACGGTCCGTACACCGGATGCGGGCATGAAAAGGCCCGGTTGCTGGCGACGGGGGATGCACCAGCAACCGGGCTACTGAGACGGTAACAAGAGATCGGCGGTTCGCAAATTCGATCTCGGCTATTCGGACACGTATTTGCTTGCCGTGTAGGGAAGTTGTGACAGGAGTCACCCGATTCGACGGGCCCGGTGGGGGGGGGCCGCCCGGGCGCCCCCCCCCCCTGGGCGCCCGGGTAGGAAGCGGGTGGGGGGCGGGGGGGTGGTGAGTGCCCCCCCGGGGCCCCCCCCCCCCCCCGGGGGGGGGGGCGCCCCGG
>NZ_JBHXMA010000029.1:0-46569 GCF_042721035.1 Streptomyces sp. NPDC058464 | reverse complement strand
TGTTTTGTGTTGTACCCCGTCCCCCCCGTTTCCGCGGGCCCGGGTGGCCCCCCCCCCCCTGCCCCCCCCACCCCTGTGTCCGCGCTGATCGTCAGCTGAGCGTGACCTGTCGGTTGGTCAGTCCGCCGCGGGCCCGCCGCTCCTCCGCGGTGAGCGGTGCCTCCGAGGCCAGAGCGGTCGCGAGACGCTCGGCGAACTCGGCGGCCGGCTTCTCCACGTCCTCCGCGCCGACCCCGCTCGGCAGGTCCCAGACCGGCACGGTGAGACCGTGGGCGCGGAAGGAACCGACCAGCCGGGTGCCCTCGCCGAGGCTGGACCTGCCCGCGGCATGCAGCCGCGCGAGAGCGTCCAGAAGCTGCTCCTCGGGATACGGCATGACCCACCGCAGATGGTTCTTCTCGGGCGTTTCGCACCAGTAGGCGGAGTCGACGCCGGTCAGCTTCACCGTCGGGATGGCCGCCGCGTTGGCCCGCTCCAGGGAGGCGGTCACGTCAGGGGTGGCGTTCTCCGCGTCCTGCACCCAGAACTCGAAGCCTTCGTGCACAACTGGCTCGAACGGGCCCTTCGGGTCGAGCAGGTCCTGCAGCCGGGGGCTGTCGGCGGGAGCCCGGCGGCTCTGCACCGGCGTGCCCGGCTCGGCGGCGAGGGCGCGCTGGAGGGTGTCGGCGAGGTCGCGGCTGATGTCGCCGGACGCCGTGTCGTTCTGCAGGCCGATCAGGACCGTGCCGTCGTCGCGGCGCAGCGCCGGCCAGGCCATCGGCAGCACCGTGGCGAGCGTGACCGAGGGGACGCCCTCGGGCAGACCGTCCTTCAGGGTCAGCTCGACGGTGGCGGCGGGGACCAGCTCACGCAGCGCCACCCAGTCGCCCTCGCCCGCCAGCCCCTCGAACGGACGGTGCACCAGCTCGGTCGCCGCGTGCGCCGCCGCCCGGCCGTGGCACGCCTTGTAGCGGCGGCCGCTGCCGCACGGGCAGGGTTCGCGGGCACCGACGACCGGGACCTCTGCGTCGCTGAGCTGTGGCCGCGTGGCCGTCGTCTGGGGTCGCTTCTTGGCCATCTGGGTGTCTCCCGGTTACGGCTCGTCTCGTACGGGCGGGAGCCTAGCCGTTCATGCCCTGGGCCACGGGAACCTGTGGACGGAGCCGCCGTCGCGTATCGGGTCGGTCGGGGTCGGTCCGGGCCGGCCCAAGCCGATCCAGGTCGGCCGAGCCGGGTCGGTCCGGTCGGTCCGGCCCGGTCAGTCGAGGTCGTCGAACGCGTCCGCGAAGTCCAGGTCGGGCATCTCCGGGACCGAGGGCCCCGAGGGCGCCATGACGCGCGTGGCAAAGGCGTCCCGGCGGTCCCGGGTGTTCCCGGTGCCCGGATCACGCACGTCATCACGCACGTCCTTGTGGACCACCACCCAGACCGTCACCTCGCCCCGGGCGTCGTTGCGGACCCCCCAGTCGTCGGCCAGGGCCGTGATGATGTTCAGCCCGCGGCCGCCGTGTGCCGTGACCGACGGGGTCATGGGAGCCGGGCGGGTCGGACCACCGCCGTCCGTCACCTCGACGACCAGCCGGCCGCGCGTGTCGACCTGCCAGGCGGCCCGGACGTCGCCGTCCCCGGCCAGCGCGTCGCCCAGGGGGCGCCCGTGCTTGCAGGCATTGCTCAAAAGTTCGGAAAGGATCAGTACGGCATCGTCGATGACCGATTCCGATAGACCACCGGTGCGCAACTGATCGCGCATACGGTGTCTCGCCTTCCCCACGCCCGCAGGGCCATGGGGTACGGCCATGCTCGACGACGTGGGCACCTCCTGTGCCACCACCAACGCCACCCCCGAGACCTCCTTTGCCCCACGCCACGGTGTGGATGCCCCATTGGCCTGAACCGGAAACCGGCCAATGAATGTCCGGTGACGCATTCGCAACGAACGAATACGCGCCGAACGCGCCGGAGCACTCCCTGTGACGGGTCGGAGTCATATCCCCCGGATATGACTCCGTGTGGCTGGATTTCGATGGTGTGGCCGAGAAGTGAGGATGCTGTGGACGGGCTGTCGGGTCAAGAGGTGCGAGGTGTCCTTACTTGACTCTTTATCTGACCCCTGATCAGGAAAGCTCCGGATTTACCGCCCCCGTCGTCCCCTGCCGACCCTTGCCGACCCTCACCACCGCTCAGCGTCCCAGTCGGTCCAGCACCGCCGCCGGCCGGTTGGTGATGATCGCGTCGATGCCGAGCTCCACGCACAGGTCCACGTCCTCCGGCTCGTTCACCGTCCACACGTGCACCCGGTGGCCGTTGCGCTTCAGCCGCTCGATGTAGGCCGGGTGATTGCGCACGATCCGGATCGAGGGGCCCGCGATCCGCACCCCGGCCGGCAGCCGCCCGTCGCGCAGCCGGGGCGAGAGGAACTGCAGCAGGTAGACCGTCGGCAACGTCGGCGAGGCAGCCCGGACCCGGGCCAGCGACCGCGCGGAGAAGCTCATGACCCGCACCGGCGACTCGGCGGGGGTGGCCGGAGCGTCCAGCCCGAACCGCTTGAGCAGCACCAGCAGCCGCTCCTCCACCTGCCCCGCCCACCGCGTGGGGTGCTTGGTCTCGATCGCCAGTTCCACCCGCCGCCCGGCGTCCGCGACCAGCTCGAGGAGGCGCTCCAGCGTCAGCACGGAGGTGTCCGCACGGTCCTCGGGCCGGAACTCCCAGTCGGGCTCCTCGTCCCGCCCGTGCCAGGCCGGGCCCTTCTTCCACGCACCGAAGTCCAGGGCGGCCAGCTCCGCGAGCTCCAGGGCCGAGACCGCGCCCCGCCCGTTGGACGTACGGTTGACCCGCCGGTCGTGGACGCACACCAGATGGCCGTCGGCGGTCAGGCGTACGTCGCACTCCAGGGCGTCGGCGCCGTCCTCGATGGCCTTCTTGTACGCGGCCAGCGTGTGCTCGGGGGCGTCTTCGGAGGCCCCGCGGTGGGCGACGACCTGAATGCGATGCTGTGGTGCGTGGGTCACCGCGTCATGGTGCCACCGAGCAGGGGTACCTGGGGGCACCCTGCATGCCGGTAAAGAGAACTTTTGTCGGACAGGCCCTATATAAAGGTTGTCCGTGTACCCACAGCCACCGCTTATGGTGCTCTGACGGCCTGTGGGAAAAGCTGACGGCATACAAAAGCACATGCACAGCTGAATCGCGCCGGAGCGACAGCAAGCGTGAAAGAGCGTGACCGAGTGCGACCGAGAAGAAAAGCCGTGGACCGAGGAGAGAAGCTGTGAGCACCGAGAACGAGGGCAACCCGGTACCGCCGGCCCCGTCCGCACCTCCCGTGCCGCCGACGTCTCCCGCCGCCTCGTCGCAGGCTGCCGCGTCCGACGGCGGGGAAGCGCCGACCGCCCCGATCCCGCCGGCGCCCCAGGGTGCGCCCGGCGCGCCCGCGGGCGACCCCTACGGGACCGCACCGCAGGCCCCTGACAGCTCCTGGCCGCCCCCGCCCCCCGCGACCCCGTCCTACGCGGACGCCGGCGCGGGCGCGGATGCCGGCGCAGCCTGGGGCTCGCCGTACGACCAGCAGTACCAGCAGCAGTACCAGCAGCCCCAGCCGTTCCAGCAGCCGCAGCCCGCGCCGAAGAAGGGCAGCGGGCGCGGCGGTCTGATCGCCGCCGTCCTGGTGGCCGCGCTGGTCGCGGGCGGCCTCGGCGGCGGCCTCGGCTACACGCTGGCGAAGAACAACGACGACAGCGGCTCCACGACCATCTCCGCGTCCTCGAGCGGCGGCGCCACCCAGGTCAAGCGCGCCGCCGGCACCATCGCGGCGGTCGCCCAGAACTCGCTGCCCAGCACGGTCACCATCGAGTCCGAGTCGACCAGCGGCGAGGGCGGCACCGGCACCGGCTTCGTCTTCGACAAGCAGGGCCACATCATCACCAACAACCACGTGGTCGCGGACTCCCTCGACGGCGGCAAGCTGACCGCGACGTTCCCGGACGGCAAGAAGTACGACGCCGAGGTCGTCGGCCACGCACAGGGCTACGACGTCGCCGTGATCAAGCTCAAGAACCCGCCGTCGGACCTGAAGCCGCTCGCCCTCGGCGACTCCGACAAGGTCGCCGTCGGCGACGAGACGATCGCGATCGGCGCCCCCTTCGGCCTGTCCAACACGGTCACCACGGGCATCATCAGCGCCAAGAACCGCCCGGTGGCCTCCAGCGACGGCAGCTCCACCAGCAAGGCGTCCTACATGAGCGCCCTGCAGACCGACGCCTCCATCAACCCGGGCAACTCCGGCGGCCCGCTGCTCGACGCCTCCGGCGCGGTGATCGGCATCAACTCCGCGATCCAGTCCGCCTCCAGCGGCGGTCTGGGCAGCACCGGGCAGTCGGGCTCGATCGGCCTCGGCTTCGCCATCCCGATCAACCAGGCCAAGTACGTGGCCCAGCAGCTGATCAAGACCGGCAAGCCGGTCTACGCGAAGATCGGCGCGTCGGTGTCGCTGGACGACTCGACGAACGGTGCCCAGATCACCGACTCCGGCTCGGGCGGCTCCGCCGCGGTCGAGTCGGGCGGCCCGGCGGACAAGGCCGGCCTCAAGCCCGGCGACGTCATCACCAAGCTGGACGACTCGGTGATCGACAGCGGCCCGACCCTGATCGGCGAGATCTGGACCCACAAGCCCGGCGACAAGGTCGAGATCACCTACAAGCGGAGCGGCGCCGAACACACGGTCACCGTCACCCTCGGCTCCCGCGTCGGCGACAACTGACCCGCACCCGCCCGCACGGACCGGTTACTCTGTTCCCCGCGTCGATCTCCGTCGGCGCGGGGTGGGTTGCCCGAGCGGCCTAAGGGAACGGTCTTGAAAACCGTCGTGGCGCGAGCCACCGTGGGTTCAAATCCCACACCCACCGCCTGACGTTCACGGCCCCTGACCAGGCAAGACGGTCGGGGGCCGTTGCCGTGCGCGCTGCCTGCCGGACACCGCTGCCCCCCGACTGGAGCGGGCGTGTGCATGGCCGATCCCTGCTGGGCTCCGACTGCCCGTACGGCCGGAGTGGGAAAGCATCGGGCATGCGATCATCCGACTGGCACCTGACCCACGACGTCGACGGGTTCCTCGCCCGGGCCGGGGACTTCCTGCGCTCGCGTCCCGGGATGCATGTCATGCAGCTGACGTGGGCCGAGAGAGTGCGGTTGCGTGGCGTGGAGGCGTTCGGTACCGGCGCCCCCGTCTTCGGCGTGCTGGAGGAGGCGGGCGAGGTCCGCGGCACCTTCTACCGCCTCCCGCCCCGCGGTTTCGGCCTCTCCCCGCTCACGCCCGAGCAGGCCGACTCCCTCGCCGCCTGCCTGGCCGCCCGCGGCGACTCGGTTCCCACCGTCAGCGCGGATCACGGCACGGCGACCGCGTTCGCCGAAGCCTGGCAGCGGCGCACCGGCGCCACGCCGAGACTCCGCGACACGCGGCTGTGCCTCTACCGCCTCGGCACGCTCACCCCACCTGACCCGCTGCCGGCCGGCCGGGGCCGGGTCCTGGGCGCGCAGGACCTCGATCAGGCCATGTACTGGTGCGGCGAGTTCGCCAAGGCCGTCGGAGAGGACGTCGTCATCGACGCCGGCACCTGGGCGGGCACCCGCTACGCCGACAAGGGCTACACGCTCTGGGAGACCCCGGACGCCACGCCCGTCTCCGTGGCGGGCCTGAACCCGATGATCGGCGGCCAGATCCAGGTGGACGTCGTCTACACCCCCAGCCACCTGCGCGGCCGTGGCTACGCGGGTGCCGTGACGGCCGAGGTCAGCCGGGCCGCACTGGCCGCGGGAGCGAAGGACGTCGTCCTCTTCGCGGACCTGGCCAACCCCACCAGTAACGCCCTGTACCAGCGCCTCGGGTACGAGCGGCTCGGCGACTGGGGTGTGTACGACTTCTCGGTGGTCGCGCCGGCAACCTCCTGAGAACCCTCCGGGTCAGCCGTTGCGCCAGTCGTTGATCCGCTTCTCCCACTGCCTGTCGTCCGTCGTCTCCATGGTCTCGCGGCGGTTGATGAGCAGGTAGATCTCGCCCAGGGACGGGGAGGCGGTGCTGAGGATGAGGGGTTTTCCGGCGTTGAGGAGGCCGCCGAGGAAGCGGCCGTAGAGGTCGGTGAAGCGGGTCTCGGCCGCGGTGATGTCCGTGCGGGTGAGGACGAGAGGGCCGGTGTCCGACCAGTCCGTGAGGACGAGTTCGTCGGGGCGCAGGACGATCCGCCCGCGGCGCTGGAAGAGGGCCTTCTGGCTGACCAGCGCCGCGGCCTTGTCGGCGCTCTGCTTGCGGCCGAGTTCGTGGGCGGTGGCCGCGATGTAGTCGGCCTCGCAGAGAGGGGTGCTGCCTTCGGTGTTCGTGTTCATGGTGTTCATGGGTTTCTCCGATGGTGGGGTCAGGACACGGTCAGGGAGATGTGCTGGTGCAGGCGGTCCGAGGCGCTGCCGATGCCGAGGGTGAACGTCCCCGGTTCGACGACGGTGCGCAGCCGCTCGTCGACGAGGGTGAGGTCCCGGGCCGCCACCACGGGGAACGACACCGTGACCCGCTCTCCCGCCGCCACCCGTCGCTTGGCCACGCCCCGCAGCCGGATGCGTGGCAGGGAGACGCTCGCCTGGTCGTCGGTGACGTACAGCAGCAGCTCCTGCGGGAGGCAGACCGGGATGTTCAGCTGGGTGATCTTGTCGGCCAAGGTCATGCGGGCCAGCAGGGCTTCGATGCGTCGGGATGCCGAGCCGCCCGCCGGTCGGTCCGACGCCGGCCGCGCACCCGCGGTCGTAGTCGCACCCGCACCCGCACCCGGAGTCGAAGTCGAAGTCGGAGCCGGAGTCGGAGCAGCAGTCGGAGCAGCAGTCGGAGTCGAGGTCGGGGCGGCCAGGGCCGGGGCCGCCCCGGCTGTCACCGCGGCGGCGGCAGCGGCGGCGGCGCCCACCAGCGCTCGACGGGAAATCCTCGCCTGATCCATACCGCCGGCATGGCGAGCACACCCCGCCCGGATCAGCTCCCGAAAGTCTGCCTTCGCGAATCTTTCGTCGCTGCCTCGGCCTCCCGAAAGCCTCCCGAAGTCGCACCGGGAGCGGGCCCCGGCAACACGCCCTCAGAGCTCGTAGTCCTGCGCCAGCTCCTCCCAGGCCACCTCCCGCAGCCCCCGGTCCGCTTCTTGGACCGACGGCGGCTGGGGTGTGGCCTGGAACCAGACGATCGTGAGGGCCGAGCGGTGCAGGACCGGGTCGTTGTCCGGGTTGACCGGTGTGGATTCGAACAGACCTGTGCAGGCGACCGGCGGGAGGATCTCCACCGGGCCGAAGTGGCCGTCGCGGCCGTCGCGGCCGTCGTCCGGGTGTTCGCGCGGCGGCGGGACCAGGTGGGCCGGGGTGCGGGGGTCCGCGGCCGCGGCCGTGGACAACAGGCCCTTCACGAGGCGGTCGTTGAGGGCCTGGTGCGGATAGCCCTCCAGCAGCCCCCCGTACGTCGAGAAGAGTCGAAGGTGCGTGAGTTCGATCGAGCGGCCGGAGGTGATGACGACGTGGGTGAGGGGCATGAGCGGCAGATTAGGGGGTCGGACGGCTGCGGGCGTTCGAATTTCAGGGGCGGCGGCCGGTCATGCGGGCCGCCGACGCGATCGTCGCGCGGGCCTCCTGCTCCGTCAGGCCCGTGTGGACCGCCGCGTCGATCAGCGGGGCCCGCAGGGCTCGGCCGATGCCGTTCTCGTAGGCGCGGCAGGCCGCCCAGAAGAGGCGGGTGTTGCGCTGGCCCTCGTGGGCGGAGAGGACGAACTGGACCAGGCCCTGGCCGCGGTCGCCGACCGAGGGGTGGGTCGAGGGGTGCGGTGGGCGTGGCGGCGGGAGCAGGAGGCGGAGGAGGGACGGCGGGCAGGGCGCGGGGACCAGGTGCTCGGTGCCGGGGGCGGTGGCGTAGACGCCGTGGTCGGTACGGGAGCCGGGGCCGACCAGGTAGCCGCCGGCGCCCCGGATGTCGATGCCGGGGGCCAGACGGCTCGCCGAGTTGGGGATCACGACGTCCGGCGGGCCGGTCAGCCAGAGGTGGCGGCCGCCGCTCGGGGTGAGGACGACGACCGTCGGAGGGAGGGTGAACAGGTGCCGCAGGGCGAGTTCGCGCAGGGCGGAGGTGGCGTCCGTACCGGACTTCACGTCGAGGTCGATGCCGATCAGGCGGTGCGGGGGCAGCCCGCAGGCGATGCCGTAGCCGGTCGCCCAGGGCGCCGCGGCGAACAGTTCGCGGATGCGGGCCGGGTCGGTGGTGGCGTCGTACACCCCGTGGCCGGGGCGGCCGCACTCGCCGTGGCAGGGCGGCAGCGCGGGGTCGGGGTCGTGGCGGTGCGGGGAGCGCAGGGCGGGGAGCTTCGTGCGGGACAGGGGGATGACGGCCAGGCCGCGCTCGGCGGCTGACAGGGCGTGTGCGAGGGCCAGCGTCGTGGCCTGCCGATCGGTGGTGGCCATGACTCCATGTTCGTACGTGCGTTCGAAAAAGGGAAGAGGGTTCCGGTGTGACACGCCGAGGGTGGTGACTTTGTCGAGGGCCGGGGCCGGAACGGTTTTTCCCTTGGGGGGCCGATGGGGGTGGATGTCATGAGTGGTCATGACCGGGGTGGGAGTCGACCAAAGATGGCGAAAAGGGTTTATCGACTTGTCATCACGCTTGAGGGCGAATAACGGCTTCCGGGGTGGTTCGCCAGGGATTCGGTGGGCAATTCTGGTCTCGCGACGTCGATGACAACCACCGAGGCGGTCGGCCAACTGCCCCGGAAAGAGCATTACTTGACGTACTTCCGGCACAGCCGGGCTCTGAGAGGAAAAAACATGGCAAGCATCCGTACCGCCCGCGTTCTCGCCGCCGTCTCCGCCCTTCCGCTCGCCGCCGCCCTCTTCGCCGGTGTCGCGACGGCGGACAACGGCGCGATCGCGGACAACGGATCGAGCGCCAACGCTGGCGTGGCGGGCATCATCGGCAGCGGGGTCGGCCACAACAACAACGGCAACTCCTCGACCACCCAGCAGAACGCGGTGGGCAACGGTGCCTCGAACCAGAGCAACACCGCTCAGGTCAACGGCTCCGCGTGGACCGCGATCCAGCAGGGCAACGACAACGTCGCCGTCCACTTCACCCAGCTGTGGTAAGCCCCGGCTGAGCCCTGGTGGGGTGTGGTCTGTGGGGAGGGGCAGTGCGTCCGCGCGGCGGTGCTTCGGCGCCGCCGCGCAGGCGTTTTCCGGTCCAGTGTGCCGACTCCGTCCGTCGGTGCCTTCCGCTGCCCCCGGCCAGCCCACGCTGCCTCGTTCGACCTTGACAGTGGACGGTATCTGACGGACAGTCAGAAACCATGCATCTGGCTCCCACCGAACGCCAGCAGCGGCTGCGTGCCGAACTCCGCGCCTACTTCCGGGCCTTGATCCCGTCCGTCGCCCCCGAGGACCCCGCCGAACGCCGTGCCCTGCTGCGCCGCATCGGCGCGGACGGCCTGCTCGGCCTCGGCTGGCCCGTCGAGTACGGCGGCCAGGGCCGGGGCGCGGACGAGCAGTTCGTGTTCTTCGACGAGGCGTACCGGGCCGGCGCCCCCGTCTCGATGGTCACCCTGAACACGGTCGGGCCGACGCTGATGAAGTACGGCAGCGAGGAGCAGAAGGCCCGCTTCCTGCCCGGCATCCTCCGCGGCGACCTCGTCTTCGCCATCGGCTACAGCGAACCCTCCGCCGGCACCGACCTGGCCGCGCTGCGCACCCGGGCGGTACGGGACGGCGACGGCTGGCGGATCGACGGGCAGAAGATCTTTACCTCGGGCGCCCAGCACGCCGACTGGATCTGGCTGGCCTGCCGCACCGACCCCGAGGCGCCCAGACACCGCGGCATCTCGATCCTCCTGGTCCCCACCGGCGCCCCCGGGTTCTCCTGGACCCCGATCGAGACGGTGGGCGGCCAGATCACGACGGCGACGTACTACGACGGCGTCCAGGTCCCCGCCGGGAACCTGGTCGGCACCGAGCACGACGGCTGGTCGCTCATCACCAACCAGCTCAACCACGAGCGGGTGGCCCTCGCCGCGACCGGCATGCAGGCCGAGGACTTCTACGCGGCCGCGCTCACCGCCGCCCGCACCCCCGATCCGGTGACCGGGCGGCGCCGTGTTGACGAGCCGTGGATTCGTTTCCGGCTGGCCGAGGCGCATGCCCGGCTGGCGGCGAACCGCCTGCTCAGCTGGCGTCTGGTGGGCGATGCGGGGGCGGGCCGGGTGGCCCCCGCGGAGGCCAGCGGCGTGAAGTTCGCGGGAACGGAATCGGCAGTCGCGACGTATCGCATGTGTCAGGAGATCGTCGGCGAGGCGGCATTGGTCCGGTCCGGCTCGCCGGGGGCGTTCGGGGACGGCGAGCTGGAGCGGCTCAACAGGGCGGCGCAGATCAACACGTTCGGGGGCGGGGTGAGCGAGGTGCAGCGGGAGATCGTCGCGACGATGCGGCTCGGGATGCGGAGGACGGGGAGGGGTGGCGACCGTGGCAGTGGCAGGGGGGAGTGACGAGCGGGGGGTGCGGCCTCCGGCGGACGGTCTCGGGGCGCGGCTCACGGACGATCTCGGGGCGCGGTTCACGGACGGTCTCGGAGCACGGCTCACGGACGATCTCGGGGCGCGGTTCACGGACGATCTCGGCGCACGGCTCAAGGTGTACGAGGGACAGCCCGCGGCCCGCGCCGGCACCGGCAAGGACCCGGTCAACCTGCCCATGATCCGGCACTGGTGCGAGGCGCTGGGCGACACCTCCCCGGCGTACGAGGGGCCGGACGCCGTCGCCCCGCCCACCATGCTCCAGGCCTGGACGATGGGCGGCCTCTCCGGCCACACGGCCCGCACGGGCGCGTACGACGAGATGCTCACCCTCCTCGACGACGCGGGCTGCACCTCGATCGTGGCCACCGACTGCGAGCAGGAGTACCTGAGGCCTCTGCGGCCGGGCGACGAGGTCGCCTTCGACACGGTGATCGAGTCGGTGTCCGACCGGAAGACCACCAAGCTGGGCACGGGGTACTTCGTCACCACCCGCACCGACGTCCGCGTAGACCGCGAGCTCGTCGGCACGCACCGCTTCCGCGTCCTCAAGTACGCCCCGAGCGGCCGGAACCGCAAGCCGCCGCCGCGCCCCCGCCCGGTCGTCAACCGGGACAACGCCGGCTTCTGGGAGGGGGTGGCCGAGGAGCGCCTCCTCGTCCAGCGGTGCGCGGACTGCGGCACCCTGCGCCACCCCTGGCTGCCGGGGTGCAACGCCTGCGGCTCCCCCGACTGGGACACGGTCGAGTCCTCCGGCGAGGGCACGGTCTACTCCTACGTCGTGATGCACCACCCGCCCTTCCCGGCCTTCGCCCCGCCCTACGCGGTCGGTCTGGTCGAACTCGCCGAGGGCGTGCGGATGGTGAGCAACGTGGTGGGGGTGCCGTACGACAAGGTGCGGATCGGGCTGCCGGTACGGGTGGAGTTCCGCCGGTACGACGACGAGCACGGGGCATTGACCCTGCCCGTCTTCCGGGTCCTCGACGGGGAGGCCTGACATGGACTTCACGCCCACCGAGGCCCAGGCCGAGGCCCGTGACCTGGCCGCCAGGATCTTCGCCGACCTCGCCGGCCACGAGCGGCTGCGGGCCGCCAGCACCGGCAGCGACCCGGAGCTGTGGAAGGCGCTGTGCGGGGCGGGACTGGTGGCCGCGGTGGAGGAGGTGGGCCTGCTGGGGCTGGTGCTCCTCCTGGAGGAACAGGGCCGCACCACGGCCCAGGTGCCCTACGCGGCGAGCTGTGTCTACGGGCTGCTGGCGGTCACCGCCCACGGCACCGACGAGCAGCGCCGGCGCCTGCTGCCGGGCATCGCGGCCGGCTCGACGGTGGTGACCGGGGCGTTTCCGGCGCAGCCGGGGGTAGGACTCGCTGCTCGGCCGGGGGTACGGCTCTCTGCTCGGCCGGGGTTACGGTCCTCCCCACATCCGGTGCTGAGCGGCACCGTCCCCGTCGTCCCGTGGCTGCGTGACGCCACCCATGTCCTGGTCGCCGACGCCGGCCGGCGGCTGTGGCTGGTGGATCTCGCGGCGGGCACCGGCGTCGAGGAGATCGAGCTGACCGCACCCTGGTCGGCGGGGCGACTCACGCTCGACGAGACCCCCGCCGAGCCCCTCGGCGACGGCCCCGCCCCCGACGGCCCCGCCCCTGGCAGCCCCGGCGGCGGCGCCTACGCCGACGTCCTGGCCACCGCCCGCACCGCCTTCGCCGGCCTCCAGGCGGGCGTCTGCGCGGGCTCCCTGGCCCGGGCCGTGGCCCACACCAACAGCCGTGAGCAGTTCGGGCGCCCCCTCGCCACCCGGCAGGGCGTCCAGCTCCGCGCCGCCGACGCCCACATGGACACCGAGGCGATACGGGTGACGGCGTACGAGGCGGCCTGGCGGCGGGACGCCGGGCTGCCGTACGCCACGCACGCGCTGACCGCGGCCTGGTGGGCGTCCGAGGCCGGGCAGCGGGTGGTGCACACGGGCCAGCATCTGCACGGCGGCGCGGGCGCCGACGTCGACCACCCTGTGCACCGGCACTTCCTGTGGGGACGGCAACTGGACGCGTATCTGGGCAGCGGGGGCGAAGTGCTCCAGGAACTGGGGGAGTTGATCGCGAGTGGCGACTGAGCCGACAGGTCTGGCCGTGGGCACGGCCCTGCCGCCGCTGGAGATTCCGATCACGCGGACGCTGATCGTGGCCGGGGCGATCGCGTCCAGGGACTACCAGGACGTGCACCACGACGCCGAACTGGCCCGCCAGAAGGGCTCCCCGGACATCTTCATGAACATCCTGACGACGAACGGCCTGGTCGGCCGGTACATCACCGACCACTTCGGCCCGCCGGCCGTGCTCCGCAAGGTCGTCATCCGGCTCGGCGCGCCCAACTACCCGGGCGACACGATGGTCCTGACCGGCCGGATCGAGGAACTGGACGACGAGGCGGGGACGGCGACGGTGCGGGTGGTCGGCGCCAACAGCATCGGCAACCACGTGACCGGCCTGGTGACCGTCGCCCTCACCGGACGCACCGTGGACAGGGTGACCGTCACAGTTCCCGACGAGGAGGACACATGAGCGTGCGGGGCCGGGACTCGCTCGGCGGGCGGGCGGCGGTCGTCGGCATCGGGGCGACCGAGTTCTCCAAGGACTCGGGGCGCAGCGAGCTGCGGCTGGCGGCGGAGGCGGTGCGGGCCGCGCTGCACGACGCGGGGCTGACGCCGGCCGACGTGGACGGGATGGTGACGTTCACGATGGACACCAGTCCGGAGATCACCGTGGCCCAGGCGTGCGGGATCGGCGAACTGTCCTTCTTCTCCCGCGTCCACTACGGCGGCGGCGCGGCCTGTGCGACCGTCCAGCAGGCGGCCCTCGCCGTGGCCGCCGGGGTCGCGGAGGTGGTGGTCTGCTACCGCGCCTTCAACGAGAGGTCGGGCCGCCGCTTCGGCTCGGGCGTGCAGCACCGGGAGCCGTCGGCGGAGGGGGCGGCGCTGGGCTGGGCGCTGCCGTTCGGGCTGCTCACCCCGGCGTCCTGGGTGGCGATGGCGGCGCAGCGCTACCTGCACACGTACGGGCTGACCCCGGAGGCGTTCGGGCACGTGGCGGTGGTGGACCGCAAGTACGCCGCGACCAATCCGGCCGCCTACTTCCACGGCCGCCCCATCACCCTCGCGGACCACGCGGCCTCCCGCTGGATCGTCGAGCCGCTCCGTCTTCTGGACTGCTGCCAGGAGACGGACGGCGGCCAGGCCCTCGTCGTCACGTCGGTGGAGCGGGCGCGCGATCTGCCGCATCCGCCGGCCGTGATCGCGGCGGCCGCGCAGGGGGCCGGCCGGGCCCAGGAGCAGATGACCAGCTTCTACCGGGACGACCTGACCGGGCTGCCGGAGATGGGCGTGGTGGCCCGGCAGCTGTGGCGCACCAGCGGACTCGCCCCGGCCGACATCGACGTGGGGATCCTGTACGACCACTTCACCCCGTTCGTGCTGATGCAGCTGGAGGAGTTCGGGTTCTGCGGGCGGGGGGAGGCGGCGGACTTCGTGGCCGAGGAGCGGCTGCCGCTGAACACGCACGGGGGCCAGCTCGGGGAGGCGTACCTGCACGGGATGAACGGGGTGGCGGAGGGGGTGCGCCAGCTGCGCGGCACGGCCGTGAACCCGATACCGGGGGCGGACCGGGTCCTGGTGACGGCGGGCACGGGCGTACCGACGTCCGGGCTGGTCCTGACCTCGGACAAGTGAGGTTCCCTGACCTCG
Organism: Streptomyces sp. NPDC058464; assembly: GCF_042721035.1. Classification (NCBI taxonomy): domain Bacteria; kingdom Bacillati; phylum Actinomycetota; class Actinomycetes; order Kitasatosporales; family Streptomycetaceae; genus Streptomyces; species Streptomyces sp. NPDC058464. The sequence goes on along the minus strand of NZ_JBHXMA010000029.1, from coordinate 32,294 downwards.
GACAAGTGAGGTTCCCTGACCTCGGACAAGTGAGGTCCCCCGACCTCGGACAAGTGAGGTCTCCCGACCTCGGACGACTGACCGGCCACCACGGGCCGGACGCCTCGGCCGGGTGAGGCCGAGGCCCCCGCCGGCCTCCCCCTCAGGGGTAAACCCGCAGCAGTTCCGCACCCGTACTCCACCTTCAGGAGGTGTAGACAGCCCCACCCCTACAACCTGAGGGGGACTGTCCTTCGGGACCTGCGGCCGATCCGCCGCGACGCCGCTCGCTCATAGCGTGGAGCCATGACCACACCCGTCTGCACCAGCGTTTCGGACGCCGCTGTCTCGCCGAGGCAGACCCGCCCGCACGCCCGCCCGTACCCGTCGTTCGCGTCGTACGTCAGGGCCCGCCAGCCGGTCCTGCTGCGCACCGCCCGGTCGCTGACCGCGAACCCGAGCGATGCCGAGGACCTCCTCCAGACCGCGCTGGCCAAGACGTACGCGGCCTGGGAGCGGATCGAGGACCACCGGGCGCTCGACGGCTATGTGCGCCGGGCCCTGCTCAACACGCGTACCTCGCAGTGGCGCAAGCGCCGGGTCGACGAGTTCGTCTGCGACGAGATGCCCGAGCCCGAGCCGGTGCCCGGCGAGGACGACCCGGCCGAACGGCAGGCGCTGCACGACGCGATGTGGCGGGCGATCATGAAACTCCCGGCGCGGCAGCGGGCGATGGTCGTGCTGCGTTACTACGAGGACCTGAGCGAGGTGCAGACGGCCGAGGTGCTCGGGGTGTCGGTGGGCACGGTGAAGTCGGCAGTGTCGCGTGCGCTCGGCAAGCTGCGCGAGGACCCTGAGCTGGACCTCGCCCGATGACCGGCGCAGCGTTGGGAGGCTTCCGAGCGGCCGGACGGGCTTTGTTGGCTTTCTCCTAGTGACATACCAACCGGTATGTGCGCAGAATCAGCGCAGCCCCTTTACCGCCGAGTAGGGCAATGTCGCCCCCGGGAGGACGCCGTGCTGAGCACCATGCAGGACGTACCGCTGCTGATCTCGAGGATCCTGACCCACGGGTCGAGGGTTCACGGCGCATCACAGGTGATCACCTGGACCGGCGAGGGCGAGCCGCACCGCCGCAGCTTCGCCGAGATCGGTGACCGGGCCGCCCGGCTGGCGCACGCCCTGCGGGACGACCTCGGGGTCCGGGGCGACGACCGTGTGGCCACCTTGATGTGGAACAACTCGGAACACACCGAGGCGTATTTCGCGATTCCCTCCATGGGTGCGGTCCTGCACACGCTCAACCTGCGTCTGCCCGCCGAGCAGCTGGCCTGGATCGTCAACCACGCCGCCGACCGCGTCGTCATCGTCAACGGCTCGCTGATCCCGATGATCGCGCCGCTGCTGTCCAGGCTGCCGACCGTCGAGCACATCGTCGTCTCCGGTCCGGGCGACCGTTCGCCGCTCTCCGGCGCCGGCGCACAGGTGCACGAGTACGAGGAACTGATCGCGGACAAGCCGACGACGTTCGACTGGCCGGAGCTCGACGAACGCCAGGCCGCCGCGATGTGCTACACCTCCGGCACCACCGGCGACCCCAAGGGCGTGGTGTACAGCCACCGTTCGATCTACCTGCACTCCATGCAGGTCAACATGGCGCAGTCGATGGGCCTGACCGACCAGGACACCTCGCTGGTCGTCGTACCGCAGTTCCACGTCAACGCCTGGGGCCTGCCGCACGCCACCTTCATGACCGGCGTCAACCTGCTGATGCCGGACCGTTTCCTCCAGCCCGGCCCGCTCGCCGAGATGATCGAGCGCGAGCGCCCCACGCACGCGGCCGCGGTCCCCACCATCTGGCAGGGCCTGCTCGGCGAGCTCACCGCCCGCCCCCGGGACGTCTCCTCCCTCACCCAGGTCACCATCGGCGGCGCCGCCTGCCCGCCCTCCCTCATGACGGCCTTCGACAAGCTGGGCATGCGGGTCTGCCACGCCTGGGGCATGACCGAGACCTCCCCGCTCGGCACCATCGCCCGCCCGCCGGCCCATGTGGTGGGCACGGAGGAGGAGTTCGCGTACCGCCTCACGCAGGGCCGCTTCCCCGCGTCCGTCGAGGCGCGGCTGAGCGGCCCCGGCGGCGAACGCCTCCCCTGGGACGGCGAGTCGGCGGGCGAGCTGGAGGTGCGCGGCCCCTGGATCGCGGGCGCCTACTACAACGGCCCCGATGCCGAACCCCTGCGCCCCGCCGACAAGTTCAGCGAGGACGGCTGGCTGAAGACCGGTGACGTCGGCACCATCTCCGCCGACGGCTTCCTCACCCTCACCGACCGCGCGAAGGACGTCATCAAGTCCGGCGGCGAGTGGATCTCCTCGGTCGAACTGGAGAACGCGCTGATGTCCCACCCGGACGTCGCCGAGGCCGCGGTCGTGGCCGTACCGGACGACAAGTGGGGCGAGCGCCCGCTGGCGACGGTCGTCCTCCGCGAGGGCGCCACGGCCACCTTCGAGGCCCTGCGCATCTTCCTCGCCGAGGAGGGCAAGATCGCCAAGTGGCAGCTGCCCGAGCGCTGGACGGTCATCGAGTCGGTGCCGAAGACGAGCGTCGGCAAGTTCGACAAGAAGGTGCTCAGGAGGCAGTACGCCGAGGGCGAGCTGGACGTCACCAGCCTCTGAGCGCCCCTCAGCCTGTGAGCGCCCCGCGCTGAAGCGCCCCGAAAGGGGCGCGGGGCGGCAGTCGATTTGCGGCTGCCGCCGCGCGGGCGCGACCAGCCACGGACAACCCGCGGCCGAAGGTCGGCAGTTCCCCGACGGCGCTGCCTCAGTTCGTCCCGATGCGGGCCAGCAGATCGACGATCCGGCTCTGCACCTCGGCACTCGTCGACCGCTCCGCCAGGAACAGCACCGTCTCCCCCGACGCCAGCCGAGGCAGGTCCGCCTGGTCGACCGCCGCCGTGTAGACGACCAGCGGCGTCCGGTTCAGCTGCCCGTTCGCGCGCAGCCAGTCGATGATCCCGGCCTGGCGGCGGTGCACCTGCATCAGGTCCATCACCACCAGATTCGGCCGCAGCTGCCCGGCCAGCGTCACCGCGTCCGCGTCGCTCGCCGCCCGCGCCACCTGCATCCCGCGCCGCTCCAGCGTCGAGGTCAGCGCGAGCGCGATCTCCGCGTGCTCCTCGATCAGCAGCACCCGCGGCGGATGCTGCTCGCTGTCCCGGGGCGCCAGCGCCTTCAGGAGCACGGCGGGATCGGCGCCGTACGCCGCCTCGCGCGTCGCCTGTCCCAGTCCGGCCGTCACCATCACCGGCACCTCGGCCGCCACCGCAGCCTGCCGCAGCGACTGCAGCGCGGTCCGGGTGATCGGCCCGGTCAGCGGGTCCACGAACAGCGCCGCCGGGAACGCGGCGATCTGCGCGTCGACCTCCTCGCGGGAGTTCACGATCACCGGCCGGTAGCCGCGGTCGCTGAGCTCCTGCTGGGTGGTGACGTCCGGCGCGGGCCACACCAGCAGCCGGCGCGGGTTGTCCAGCGGCTCCGGGGGCAGTTCGTCGTCCATCGGCTGCGGGCGCGGCGGGTCCGCGACCTCGATCGCCCCGCCGGGACCGTCCAGCGGCTCCGGGCCCTCGGCGGCGTTCACGTCCGGTGCGCCTATCGCGTACGACCGTCCGGCCCCGTCGGTGGCACCCACCAGCCGGGACTGCCCGGCCAGCGACGGCTGCGGCAGCGACGGCTGCGGCAGCGGCTGGGCGGCGACCGGCTGCTCGGCCGGCGGATGCGGCCGGGCCGACTGCTCGGGCTGTGCCTGTGCCTGTGACTGCGGCTGTTCGGCACGGGTGCCCGGGTCCGGGGGCGTGCCCAACTTGCGGCGCCGCCCGTTGCTGCCCGGCTGGTGCGGGGGCGGGGTCGCCGTCGGTTGCTGCACCTGCGCGGCCTGCCGCGAGAACGGCACCCCCTGCCCCAGCGTCCGCACGCTGAACGCCCGGCCCTGAGTGGAGTCCGGGTCGATCGGTGCCGGTGCCGCTGCCGGAGTCGCCGTCGGCAGCGCCGTCGCCTCGGCGGGCAACGGCTGTGCGGCACGCGCCGGTTGGGCGGCGGCGGAGGCGTCGTCGGAGCCCGGCCACTGCTGCGGCACGGGGGCCATCGGCGCGGCCTCCGCCGGGAGCGGCTGGGCGGGAGCCGGGGCGGCTTCGGCAGCCGGGGCGAGCTGCGGCTGCGGTTGTGGCTGCGGGGGCGCCTGGGCCGGTACGGCAGCGCCCGGCAGCGCCTGCGGAGCCGGGAGGGCGGGCCGGCCCTGGTCCGCGGACCCGGCCTGGACGGGGACGCCCTGAGGCTGCACCGGCTGTCCGGGAGCGCCCGCCTGCGCGGGCAGCGCCGGGAGGGCCTGCGCCGCCGGGACCGTCTGCGCTGCCTGTGCTGCCTGCGCTGCCTGTGCTGCCTGCACGGCCGGTACTGCCGTGGCTGCCTGCACGGCCGGTACTGCCGTGGCGTCCGGAGTGTTCTCCGCTCCCGGCTGGCCCACGGCCCGTCGTCGGCGGCCGGTCGGCGCGCTGGTGGGGTGCGGCTGCGGCGGGGTGTGGTCCTCGGCCTGGTCGTGTGCCACGGCATCGTGCCGGCCCTCGTCGCCCGCCGCCTCGATCGGCTCGGGGGCGCGGTCGGCCTCGGCGGGCGGCAGCGCGAAGACCGGGCGGGGGCCCGCCTGCTGCTGCTCGGCCCGCTCGGCCGCGGCGGCCAGTGCGCGGCGCCGGCGTCCGCCGGGCTGTCCCTCGTCGGCAACGGGCTCGGACGGGGCCGAGGGCAGCGCGGGGGGAAGCGCCTGGAGCTCGTCCGGCTCGCGCCGGCCCGACGCCGGCACGGGCACGGGCACGCCCTGCGGCGGAACGGTGCCGCCCAGACCCGTACCCGAGGCGGCCGCTCCCGCGCCCTGCTCGGCCGCCGTCACCACGGCGCCCTCGGCGACCCCCGGGTCGCCGTCGGCCGGGCGCCCGCGTCGTCGTCCGGTACCGCCGGAGGCCGACTCCGCGCTCTCGATCGCGGCGGGCCCGCTCTCCGGGCCCGCCGCCTCGGCGGCGCGCCGGCGACGGCGCCCGGTCGGCGGGACCGGGGCCTCGCCCTCGCCGCCCGCCTCGCCGGGAACGTCGCTCTCCAGGAAGGCGTCCACGGAGGACCGCCGGGCCCGCCGCCGGCCACCGGTCTCGACACCGGCCTCGCCAACGGCTTCGGCGGCCGGGATCGTGGCCACCTCGGTTCCGGCCGGCGTGGGCACCGCTCCGGCACCGCCCCCGATCGGCACCTCCAGCACGAACGCGCTGCCGCTCATCCCCGGCACTTCATGGGTCTGCAGCACCCCGCCGTGGGCCCGGACGATCCCGCGCACGATCGGCTCGTGCACCGGGTCTCCCCCGGGGTACGGCCCGCGCACCTCGATGCGGACGACCTCGCCGCGCTGCGCCGCCGCGACCACCACGGTGTTGTCCATGTAGCCGCCCGCGGAGACGGGCGCGTTGCCGGTCGCGTCGACGCCGGCCACGTCCGCGATGAGATGCGCGAGCGCGACGGCGAGCCGCTGCGGGTCCACCTCGGCCTCGATGGGCGGCGCGTGCACGGCGAACTGCACCCGTCCGGGCCCGATCAGCTCCACCGCCCCGTCCACGCCGGCGGCGACGACGGCGTCGAGCATGACCTTCGTACGGTTGATGTCCTCGGTACCCGCGTCCAGCCGCTGATAGCCGAGCACGTTGTCGATGAGCTGGGTGATCCGCGAATAGCCGGCCGAAAGGTGATGAAGCACCTGGTTGGCCTCGGGCCACAGCTGCCCGGCGTCGTCGGCTGCGAGCGCGGCCAGTTCCCGGCGCAGCTCGTCGAGGGGGCCGCGCAGCGACTGCGCGAGCAGCGTCAGCAGCTGCTCGTGGCGTCCGGAGAGGGCCTCGTACCGGTCCTTCTCGCGCTCGCCGAGGGCCGCGTACCGGTCCTCGCCGGCCGCCAGCTCCTCGGCGTGCCGTTCGAGCAGTTCCTCGACCTCGGTGACGTGCTTCTGACGCAGCGCGGTCAGGTCGGAGGCGTGCTCCTCGGAGAGCCGCTCCAGCTCGTCGGTGTGTGCCTTCTCCTGGGCCGTCTTCTCGTCGACGACGGAGTCGTACGGCCGCCGGTCGGTGAACGTCATCACGGCGCCGACCAGCTGGTCGCCGTCGCGCACCGGCGCGGTCGTCAGGTCGACCGGCACCTTCTTGTCGCCCTTGGCCCACAGCACCTGGCCGCGCACCCGGTGCTTGCGCCCGGAGCGCAGGGTGTCGGCGAGCGGCGACTCGGCGTACGGGAAGGGGGAGCCGTCGGTGCGCGAGTGCAGCACGAGGTCGTGCAGCTCCTTGCCGCCGAGCTCACCGGCCCGGTACCCCAGTATCTGGGCGGCGGCCGGGTTGACGAGCACGATCCGCCCGTCGGTGTCCGTCCCCACGACACCCTCGCTCGCCGCCCGCAGGATCATCTCGGTCTGCCGCTGCGAGCGGGCCAGCTCGGCCTCGGTGTCCACGGTGCCGGTCAGGTCGCGGACGACGAGCATCAGCAGCTCGTCGCCGCTGTAGCCGTAACCGTCGTACGCCTGCTGCCCGTTCTCCAGGTTGGCGCTGGTGACCTCGACCGGGAACTCGGTCCCGTCGGTACGCCGTGCGACCATCCGCGTCGGCTTGGTCCGCCCACGGGGATCCATGTGATCGGGCCGCCGCATGGAGCCCGGGATCAGCCGGGAGTCGAACTGCGGAAGCAGGTCGAGCAGCCCGCGCCCCACCAGTGCCGTCCCGGGCGCCTCGAAGGCCTCCAGGGCGATGGTGTTCGCGTTGACGACGGTGCCGTTGGCGTTGACCAGTACCAACGCATCCGGCAGCGCGTCCAGTATGGCTGCGAGGCGAGCAGCGCCTCGGGATGGCCTGCTGCTCACGAGACGCTTCCTCCCTGTTACCGCACCTTGCCGACCGCTCGGGCCATCTTGCCAACCGGCCCGCGACGTGTCACGCGAGGGAGTCTAAAGGCACCGGTTGCGCTCGCGACGCCGGATGAGAGGGAGGTCGCACGACGAAGTGACGGCGAACATGTGACCGACACGCCTCACCTCCGCCATACCTTCGCGGGACATTTACGGAAGCGCGGCCGCCACCGTGAAATGGCTGTGCGACCTCTGTGAGCCGGGACGGGCTCACGGACCGGGCGGGTTCACGGACCGAGGTCGGGCAGCAGGGGCACCATCCGGTCCCAGCGTCCGATCTCGCAGCCGTTGCTCCGGTCGTACACGGCGTCGACCGGGCGGCCGGCCCAGGAGCCGGTGACATGGGCGGTGGCCGGGCCGCCGTAGAGCATGGTGCAGGCGGTGCCCGGGGCGACCGGGGCGAAGGCGTCCCGGCCCCAGCGGGTGTTCCGGTCGAGCGCCCGGCAGGCCCCGCCCACGTCCGGGTGACTGCCGGCGCCGGGATGACAGGACAGCTCGTACGTCCCGTCCCGCCCGTCCCCGGTGTGCCGCACGGTGACGGTGAGGTGGTCGGCGGTCACGGCGGCGGAGGCGGGCAGGGCGGCAACGGACCCGAGGACGGCGGCGACGGCCCCGAGGGCGCCCCGCACGGCGAAGTGAGACATGCCCTGCCCAACGCGCGGCCCGCCGGGATGTTGCGCGACGCCTCTGGACCGACGCCCCTGGCCCGACGCCTCCGGACCTCGTGGGAAGGGCTTTGCCCTGCGGCCCGCCTGCCTAGTACCGTGGGAGCCGATTGGTGACAGCACGCTCGACTGTGTCATCATCTGCACGCACCACTCGCGCTCGCGCGGGCGGCTGTGCTGGAGGCGTCGCCTAGTCCGGTCTATGGCGCCGCACTGCTAATGCGGTTTGGGCCTTAAAGCCCATCGAGGGTTCAAATCCCTCCGCCTCCGCACCTCAATCAGGGAGTCCGACCATTTCGGTCTGGGCTCCCTGATTCGCGTTTATGCCCCTGCCGCCAGGACGCCCCCACCCCGCCACCAACGCCACGACGGCCCGCCGCGCCCGCGGCCACCCCCGCCCACCGGGCCCGCCCGATACAACGTTTCCGCAGCTCACAAGGGGTGCGCCTAACGGATTTCACATGGCGGCGGCAGTCATGTAATGTTCTTCCTGTCGCCGCGAGCGGGTCGAAAGAGCCGGGAGCGGGGAAGAAATACAAAAAAACAAGCACTCGTAGCTTAACGGATAGAGCATCTGACTACGGATCAGAAGGTTGCAGGTTCGAATCCTGCCGAGTGCACACAGGTGAAAGGCCCCGGAGAGATCCGGGGCCTTTTGCGTTCCACGGTTCTGGGGCGGCGATCCTGCTCCTCCTCGGACGCGTGCGGAGCGATGCGGCTTACGAGTGAATCCAGCCGTGCGTTGATCGGCCTACGAGGCAACGGCGGGAAGGCCGTTCTGCACACCGGACACATCACGGGCAGGGAGCGTCCTATGGCGAAGTTCCTCATTCAGGCCACCTACACACCCGAAGGGGCGAAGGGTCTGCTCAAGGAAGGCGCAGGTGGGCGGCGTGCCGCCGTCGACCATGTTGTCGCCGGCCTCGGGGGGACGGTCGAGGCCATGTATTTCGCCTTCGGAGAGGACGACTTCGTGTGCATCCTCGACTTCCCCGACACGGTCTCCATGGCCGCCGTCAGCCTCAGCGTCAAGGCGAGCGGCGCGCTGCGCACCCGGGCCACGCCCCTCCTCACGATCGACGAGATCGACGAGGCCGCCCGCCGACAGGTCTCCTTCCGCCCTCCCGGCGCGTAAGCGGATCCTCGCGCTCTTCCTGGCCGGTCCTGGGAGTCGCGCAGCTCTGGCCAGGCGTGGCGGTGTGGCTGCATCATGCCTCCATGGCCGCCGGCAGAGGTCTCCGACTGTTCGCATCCAGAGCTCTGTTGACGTGGGCTGCCTGCCTGGCCGGGCTCGCCCTGGCCGTCGGGATCTACTGGGTCTGGCGTCACCGTCTCCCCGACGCGTCGACCTTCCGCATCGACATCGCCGGGACCGTGTTCGTGGCAGTCATGGGCAGCATGAGCGGCACCAGGCGGCGCATGCCGCGCATGCGCCGCACGCGTGGCCGGGAGCCGCAGGAGCTGCCGGAGTCGCAGAAGCCGCAGAAGCCGCAGAAGCCGCAGGAGTTGCGCTGAAACGCCCTCGGTGATCCGCCGGTGCTCCGGTGCTCCGGTGGCTAGGCTCACTGCTCGTGGACACGTCAAGGGGTGGGGATTTCTTGCGGCAGGACATGGAGGGCGGTGCGGCCGTCGAGTTCGGCTACCGGCTGACGGCTGCGGACTTCCGCGAGGCTCTCTGGGCGCGGGCGCGGCGGTCGTCGGCGGGCCGGGTCCAGACGTTCCTGGCGCCGCTGATCTCGCTCGTCGCCGTGGTCGCCACCTTGGTCTTCACCGGCACCAGGCTGACCGTCGGGATCATCACGCTGGTACTCGGTGCGGCGGTCATCTCCTGGGGTGTGGTGCGCAGGACGCGTGCCATGGCCCACGGGATGGCCGACTTCATGGAGCCGTACGGGCAGACCCGCATGGTGGCCGACGACCACGGCGCGGTGCTCACCGGCGAGCAGGCGTCCAGCACCGTCGAGTGGACGGTGTTCAAGGAGTACCTGGAGACACCCCGGATCTTCGTACTGCTGGGCAACGATCGCGCGGTCGCGTTCGCGGTACTGCCCAAGAGAGGGGCACGGGACGGCGCGGACGTCGAGCGGCTCCGGGCGATCCTGGACCGGAACCTGAAGCGGCGCTGACCGGCCGACGGTTCAGCAGGATTCAGCAGGGTTCAGCAGGGCTCCGCCGAGTCGTTCCCGTTGAGCCTCTCCAAGTAGTCGTGGGCCAGGGCGGTGGCCCGGGTGAACCAGTCCGTGAGGGTGGCGAGTTCGTCGGGGGTGTAGTCGGCGAACAGCTCGGTCAGGCGTGCGTAGTGGCCGACGTACACCGCCTCGACCCGGGTGACGGCTTCCGGGACCGCGGCGACGCGGACCCGGCGACGGTCGGCGGGGTCGGGCCGGCGGGTGACGTAGCCCGCGCGTTCCAGGCGGTTGAGGATGCCCGTCACGGCCCCCGTCGTCACATGGGCGCGGGCGGCCAGATCGCCGGCGGTGAGCAGGTCGTCGCCCGCCTCCAGGACGAAGGCGAAGCAGGTGAGGTCCGTGACGTTCACCCCGAGCCGCCGGGCCAGCTCCTGCTGTCCGATCACATGGGCCGCGATGAGGTGGTCCATGGCGGACAGCGCGCGGGCCGCGTCGGCGGCCGGTCGCGGCTTGCCGTGCATGTGCGTTCCCGATTCGTTCGAGATGACCGAGTGCCTGGAATCCCGGATCGGATCCACAGATTCTCTTAGCGCGTGAGAGGTGTGGGTAGTAAATTTCTTACTCGCTGAGGGATTCTAGTCGCCCTCGCGTCGGACTGTGTGTTTCCGCTGCCTATGAAGGGGAGACGGGTACGTGAGTCAGCACGACGAAGGCCACACGGTGGCAGGGTGGACCGGTACCGCGATCGCGACCGTCGGAAGCGGCCTGCTGGGACTGGGCGTGTGTACGGTCTCGGCCGCCGCCCTGGCCGCGGGGCTCGCGGTGTGTGCCGTGAGCGTCCTGGTCACCTGGTATCTGCATCTGGCGGGGTGGGGAAAGCCGCCGGGGCCGCGGCCCCGCGCACAGTGGCCCCTCCGGGTGCGGGACACCGGCGCCCGCGACGGCCACCCCGGATGCGTCTCCTGCCGACTGGCCGGCCGGGGGCGGCGTACCGCGTCGGCGCTCCAGCCGGTGTCCGCCGCAGGAGAGGCGGAACCGGCGACCGCGGAGGCCGGCGGCTGATCAGAAGAGGCTGACGATCCCCCGGACGAGGGCACGGATCCGGACGAGGGCACGGGTCCGGGCGTGGGCGCAGGCGTGGGCGCGGGCCCCGTTGTCAGTGCCGCCCCCTACCCTCATGAGCAATGGCACACGTATGGAAATGCTCGGGGCTGCGGTGGTCGGACGACGGGCCCGTGCTGGTGTGGAGCGGTGGGCGGCGCAGTCCGCTCGTCCGGGGGAAGCGCGTGGCCTTCGCGGTCGCGGTCGCTGAAGGGGACGTGGACGGGGGCGTCGACGGGAGCGCAGGCGGCGGGGGCGGCCGGGAGTGCGTGGGGGCGCGGGGGCATGCCTGCCCCACCCGGGCACCCGTGTCCGGCAGAAGCACCGGCGCCCGGTGCGAGGAGTGTGCGCGGCTGGACCGGGCGCACTCCGTGGCCGCCGACGCCGTCGCCGACGATCCCCGGCCGTACCACGTGTATCTGGCGTGGTTCGGGCCCGGCATGGTCAAGGTGGGGATCACGGCCGTCGAGCGGGGCCCCGCCCGGCTGCTGGAGCAGGGGGCCGTGTGCTTCAGCTGGCTCGGTGCCGGGCCGCTGATGGCCGCCCGGCGGACCGAGGAGCTGCTGCGGGCCGCGCTCCGGGTCCCGGACCGGATCCCGTACGGGGAGAAGCGCGTCGTGCGCGCGCTGCTGCCGGCGACCCCGGCCGAGCGGGCGGCCGAGATCGAGGAACTGCACGCGCTTTCTGTCGCGCTCGGCGGTTGGCCCGAGTCGCTCGTCCCGGAGCTCTGCCAAGTCGTCGATCACGTGGGGGTGTTCGGGCTGGACGGGGTGTCCGCCGCGGTCGGTGAGGTGTCCGAGCTGGTCCCGGGCGGCGTGGTGAGCGGCGACCTGGTCGCGGCGGCCGGGCCGGATCTGCACCTCGCCACCCGGCGCGGGGTCGTCGTCCTTGACACGCGCTTGCTGCCCGGCTGGGAGCTGACCGTTGCCGGGGGCGGGGAAGAAGGGCAAGTCAGAGTGCCCATAAGGGAGTTCGCGGCTCCCCAGGACGGCCTCTTCTGAACCCGGGGAGCTCCGCCGCGCGGGACCCGCCCCGGGTCGGTACGCTCTCATCAGCGGCTCATCGGTGGCTCATCAGCACCTCATCGACGGGCCGGGGCGCGCAGCGGACGTACATGATCCGCACAGCTCGGCCCGAGCGTGGTCACGAGTTCATGCACGCGTGATGGGATTCCCAGGCGTTCCCTGAGAGGCGCCTGTGTGTTTCTTAGGGAAATCACAGATTAGTGAAAGCGTGTTCTCAGAGGACCCGGACAAGGTGTCCACCATGACCACGACCTCGCCCCAGGGGCGCACCGAACTGCTGAGGCCGGACGGGAGCCCCGTCCGAGTGCTTGTGGTGGACGACGAGCTGTCGATCACCGAACTCCTTTCCATGGCCCTCCGTTACGAGGGCTGGCAGATCCGGAGCGCGGGTGACGGCACGGGTGCCATCCAGACCGCCCGGGAGTTCCGGCCCGACGCCGTCGTCCTCGACATGATGCTGCCCGACATGGACGGCCTCACCGTGCTGGGGCGCCTGCGGCGCGAACTGCCGGACGTGCCGGTGCTGTTCCTGACCGCGAAGGACGCGGTCGAGGACCGGATCGCGGGGCTCACCGCGGGTGGCGACGACTACGTCACCAAGCCCTTCAGCCTCGAAGAGGTCGTGGCCCGGCTGCGCGGGCTCATCCGCCGCTCCGGTGCGGCCGACCGGCGGTCCGACTCCGTGCTCGTCGTCGGTGACCTCACCCTGGACGAGGACAGCCACGAGGTCTCGCGGGCCGGGGAGTCGATCCACCTCACCGCCACCGAGTTCGAGCTGCTGCGCTTCCTGATGCGCAACCCGCGGCGCGTGCTCAGCAAGGCCCAGATACTCGACCGTGTGTGGTCGTACGACTTCGGCGGGCAGGCCAATGTGGTCGAGCTCTACATCTCGTACCTGCGACGGAAGATCGACGCCGGCCGTGAGCCGATGATCCACACCCGGCGTGGCGCCGGCTATCTGATCAAGCCAGCCGCCTCATGAGCGGGCGACGGCGGCCGCGTACGCAGAAACGACGAGCGGGAAAACCGCGCACCCTGCGGACCCGGCTCGTCGTCGTGTCCGTGACGCTGATCGCCGTGGTCTGCGCGGTGATCGGGACCGTCACGACCCTGGTGCTGCGCGACCACCTGTACGGGCAGCTGGACGGCTCTCTGAAGGAGGCCGCCGCTCGCCTGTCGGGCGGACCGCTCGGCGGTCCCGACGGCAAGGGCAACCGCAGTGCCCTGCCCGGCGCCGGTAGCTCCAGTTCTGGCACGGGCAACTCCACTTCTGGCGCCGGCAACAGCGACACGGGGATCAATCCGTCGAACACCCTTGACGACTTCGTCGCCCATGGCCCCCAGCCGCAGAAGACCATCGCGGCCACGGTCGAGAACGGATCGGTCACCAGCGGCAAGGTCGGCATCAAGGAGAACAACTCCGCCGGCTACACCCAGATGAGCCCAGGTACCCTGAACGCGGCCCAGCTCAAGGTGATCGGTTCCGTCGCCCAGGACCAGAAGCCGCACACGGTGGACATCCCCGGCCTCGGCACGTACAAGGTCCAGTACGTCAAGGGCAACAAGGGCACCTTCTACGTGGGTATCCCGACCTCCGACGCCGACGGCACCATCAACACCCTGATCATCGTCGAGATCAGCCTCACCGTCTCCGGCCTGATCGCCGCGACCCTCGCCGGCACCGTCATCGTCGGCGTCGCCACCCGCCCCCTCCGCCGCGTCGCCACCACCGCCACCCGCGTCTCCGAACTCACCCTCCACACCGGAGAGGTGAACCTCAGCGAGCGGGTGCCGGACACCGAGTGCGATCCGCACACCGAGGTCGGCCAGGTCGGCGCGGCGCTCAACCGGATGCTCAACCACGTGCACGGCGCCCTGCACGCCCGCCAGCAGAGCGAGATGCGGGTACGGCAGTTCGTCGCCGACGCCAGTCACGAGCTGCGGACCCCGCTCGCCTCCATCCGCGGGTACGCCGAACTCACCCGGCGCGGACGGGAGCAGGTCGGGCCCGACACCCGGCACGCCCTCGGCCGTATCGAGTCGGAGGCGGGCCGCATGACCCTCCTGGTCGAGGACCTGCTGCTGCTCGCCCGGCTGGACGCGGGGCGTCCGCTGCAGTTCGAGCACACCGACCTCATCCCGCTCGTCGTCGACACGATCAGCGACACGCGGGCCGCCGGCATGGACCACAACTGGCGCCTCGACCTGCCCGACGAGCCGGCGCTGGTCGCCGCCGACGCGGCCCGGATCCAGCAGGTGCTGATCAACCTCCTCGGCAACGCGCGCAAGCACACCCCGCCGGGCACCACGGTCACCGCGCGCATCCAGCGGCGCGGGCCCTGGATGTGCGTGGACGTCGAGGACAACGGGCAGGGCATCCCGCCGGACCTGCTGCCGCACGTCTTCGAGCGGTTCGCGCGCGGCGACTCCGCGCGGTCGCGGTCCACGGGTTCCACGGGTCTCGGGCTCGCCATCGTGCAGGCGGTTGCGTCCGCACACGGCGGTGCCGTGACCGTGGACAGTGTTCCGGGTCGCACGGTGTTCACGCTGTATCTGCCGGCGCTTGCCCCGGCGGCACCCCAGCCCGCGCCCGAAACGAACTGGCAATCGCACTCACAGGCACAGCACAGTGCCACCACATGGGTGCAACAGGGCGCTTGACGAGAGTCGATGCCATGCGAACCGACTCTTCTCCCGGCACGTTGCCGGCGCGGGAGCACCTCCCGGCCGGTAACGCCGGTACGCCTGTCCTGGACGTAGTGATCCCCGTCTACAACGAGGAGAAGGACCTCGGCCCATGCGTCCTCAGACTGCATGAGCACCTCAAGCGCACGTTCCCGTACGCGTACCGCATCACCATCGCGGACAACGCGTCCACGGACACCACCCCCCAGGTGGCGAAGCGGCTTGAGGCGGAGATCGCCGAGGTGAAGTCGTTCCGGCTGGAGCAGAAGGGCCGCGGCCGGGCGCTGCGGACCGTCTGGTCGGCCTCGGACGCGCCGATCCTCGCGTACATGGACGTGGACCTGTCGACCGACCTGAACGCGCTGCTGCCGCTGGTGGCGCCGCTCATCTCCGGCCACTCCGACCTGGCGATCGGTTCCCGGCTGGCCCGCTCGTCGCGCGTGGTGCGCGGCGCCAAGCGGGAGTTCATCAGCCGCTCGTACAACCTGATCCTGCGCGGCTCGCTGCAGGCCCGCTTCTCGGACGCGCAGTGCGGCTTCAAGGCGATCCGCCGCGATGTCGCCCAGGTGCTGCTGCCGATGGTCGAGGACACCGGCTGGTTCTTCGACACCGAGATGCTGGTGATCGCCGAGCGCGCGGGCCTGCGCATCCACGAGGTGCCGGTCGACTGGGTCGACGACCCGAACTCGACCGTGCACATCGTGAAGACGGCGACCGAGGACCTCAAGGGCGTGTGGCGGGTCGGCAAGGCCCTGGCCACCGGTTCGCTGCCGCTGGACCGGGTCGCCCGCCCGTTCGGCGACGACCCGCGCGACCGCGACATCCAGGACGTGCCGAAGGGCCTGGCCCGCCAGCTCGTCGGGTTCTGCGTGGTCGGCGGCCTGTCGACCCTCTTCTACCTGGTCCTCTACAGCCTCTTCCGGGAGTTCTCCGGTTCGCAGATCGCCAACGCGCTCGCGCTGCTGGTGTCGGCGGTGGCGAACACGGCCGCCAACCGGCGCCTCACCTTCGGGGTGCGCGGCCGGGGCGGGGCGGTCCGGCACCAGGCGCAGGGCCTGGTCGTCTTCGGTATCGGCCTCGCGCTCACCAGTGGTTCCCTCGCCGCCCTGAACGCGGCGACCAGCGACCCCGCGCACTCGACCGAGCTGGCGGTGCTGATCGCCGCCAACCTCGCCGCGACCGTCCTGCGCTTCCTGCTCTTCCGCGCCTGGGTCTTCCCGGACCGCGACGGCACCGGCCGGCCGGAGTCGACCCCGTCCACGGTGGTGGCCACGCACAACCCGTCGTCCTCGACGTACTCCACCGGCGGATTCCAGTCGTACCAGCAGCCGTACCAGCCCCAGGGCCCGCTCCCGCAGCGCCCGGCGCACCAGCCGTACGCGCAGAACGGCACCACGACCACGACCACCCAGTTCCGCGCCGGTGAAGCCGCGGACGGCACCTGGAGGGACAGCACCATGCAGTTGCAGCCGGTGCGCCCCCACGACACCGAGCCGGGGGACCCCCGATGAGCACCGACACCGACCACACGGCCCAGTGGGGCCCGCCCCCGACCGCACCTCCCACGGCTCCCCCGCAGCCGCAGCACGCACCGGACGTGCCGGACGTGCCGGACGCCCAGGTCGTCGCGCCGCCAACGGCCCCGGCGCCCGGGGCGGGTGAGCCCAAGCAGCCCTTCGTACGGAGACTGTGGCGCGGCCGACCCGAGGACCCCCGCTGGGCGCGCCCGGCCTTCTTCGGCCTGCTGCTCGCCACCGCGGTGCTGTACTTCTACAACCTGAGCGTCAACGGCTACTCCAACTCCTTCTACTCGGCCGCCGTCCAGGCGGGCACCAAGAGCTGGAAGGCGATGTTCTTCGGCTCGCTGGACGCGGGCAACGCGATCACCGTCGACAAGCCGTCGGCGTTCATGTGGCCGATGGAGATCGCGGCCCGGATCTTCGGCCTGAACTCCTGGACGATCCTCGGCCCCGAGGTCCTCATGGGCGTCGGCACGGTCGCCGTCGTCTACGCCTCCGTACGCCGCCGCTTCAGCCCCGCGGCCGGCCTGATCGCGGGCGCCGTGCTCGCGCTCACCCCCGTCGCCGCGCTGATGTTCCGGTTCAACAACCCGGACGCGATGCTGGCCCTGCTGATGGCGCTGGCCTGCTACTTCGTGGTCCGCGCGGTCGAGGACGGGCGTACGAAGTGGCTGGTGTGGGCGGGCGTGGCGATCGGCTTCGCCTTCCTCGCCAAGACGCTCCAGGCCTTCCTGATCCTGCCGGCGCTGGCGTTCGTGTACGCGGCCGTCGGCCCGCACACGTGGAAGAAGCGGATCGGCCAGCTGGCCCTGGCGACCGGCGCGCTGGTCGTCGCCGGCGGCTGGTGGGTGGCGATCGTCGAGCTGTGGCCGGCCTCCTCCCGCCCCTACATCGGCGGTTCGCAGGACAACAGCTTCCTGTCGCTGACCTTCGGCTACAACGGCCTCGGCCGCATCAGCGGCGACGAGACCGGCAGCGTCGGCGGCGGTGGCGGCGGCACCGGCTCCGGCCGCTGGGGCGCGACCGGCTGGAGCCGGATGTTCAACGACGAGATCGGCAGCCAGATCTCCTGGCTGATCCCGGCCGCGCTGATCCTCCTGGTCGCCGGTCTGGTGGCCACCCGCAAGCTGAAGCGGACCTCGGTGACCCGGGCGTCGTTCCTCGTCTGGGGCGGCTCGCTGCTGATGACCATGATCGTGTTCAGCTACATGGCGGGCATCTTCCACCAGTACTACACGGTCGCCCTCGCCCCCTACATCGCCGCCGTGGTCGGCATGGGCGCGGGTCTGCTCTGGGAGAAGCGCGCCGAGCTGTGGGCGTCGATCACCCTCGCCGCCGCCGTGGTCTCGGCCGCGGTCTGGGGTTACGTCCTCCTCGACCGCACCTCCACCTACCTGCCCTGGCTGAAGTACCTGGTCCTGATCGGCGGTCTGGCCGCCGCGCTCGGCCTGATCTTCGCCGGCCGGATCTCGCGGCAGCTCGCCCTCGGTGCGGCCGCGGTCGGCCTGGTGGCCGCGCTGGCGGGCCCGACGGCGTACACCCTCAGCACGGTGAGCTCCGCGCACACCGGCTCCATCCCGACGGCCGGTCCGGCCGGCGCCAGCTCGATGGGCTTCGGCGGCGGTGGCGGTCCCGGCGGCGGCCGGGGCGGCTTCGGCGGCGGCACGGGCGGCGGCTTCGGCCAGAACCAGCAGGGCGGCACCGGCACCACGCCGGGCCAGGGCCAGAACGGCACGGGCGGCTTCCCGGGCGGCGGCACCGGAGGTACCGGTGGCTTCGGGGGCGGTATGCCGGGCCAGAACCAGCAGGGCGGCAACGGCACCACGCAGAACGGCACCGGCGGCTTCCCGGGCGGTACCACGGGCGAGGCCGGTGGCATGGGCGGCGGTATGGGCGGTGGCGCCGGCGGTCTGCTGAACGGCGCGACCGTCAGCTCCGAGGCGAAGGCGCTGCTGCAGAAGAACTCCTCCCAGTACACCTGGGTCGCGGCGGCCATCGGCGCCCAGAACGCGGCGAGTTACCAGCTCTCCACCGGTGACGCGGTGATGGCGATCGGCGGCTTCAACGGCACCGACCCGTCCCCGACGCTGGCCCAGTTCGAGAAGTACGTGGCCGAAGGAAAGATCCACTACTTCATCTCCTCCGGCACCGGCGGCGGCATGGGCGGCAGCAGCAGCGGCACGTCCTCGCAGATCAGCTCGTGGGTCGAGAAGAACTTCAAGAAGGTGACGGTGGGTTCGTCCACCTTCTACGACCTCACACAGAAGGCGAGCAGCAGCTGACCGACTCCTGAGCGGCGCAAGGGCGGTGACCTCCCCGGTCACCGCCCTTTGCCGTTGCCGAGAGGGCCGGGTGTGCCGGGAAAAACCGCGTTGTACGCCGTATAGGAACTGCTTTACGGTGTACAGCATGACTTCTCAGGGCCACCCCCAGCGCTGGCTGATCCTCGGTGTCATCTGTCTCGCGCAGCTCACCGTGCTGCTCGACAACACCGTCCTCAACGTGGCCATCCCCTCCCTCACCCGGGAGCTGCACGCGGCCACCGCCGACATCCAGTGGATGATCAACGCGTACTCGCTCGTCCAGTCCGGCCTGCTGCTCACGGCGGGCAGCGCGGCCGACCGCTACGGCCGCAAGAAGATGCTGATCGCGGGCCTGGTCCTGTTCGGCGCGGGTTCGCTGGCCGCGGGCCTGGCCGATTCGACCGGACAGCTGGTGGCGGCGCGGGCCGGCATGGGCGTAGGAGGCGCACTCCTCCTGACGACCACGCTCGCCGTGGCGATGCAGATCTTCACCCCCGAAGAGCACCCCAGGGCCATCGGCATCTGGAGCGCAGTCAACGCGCTGGGCTTCGCCGCTGGACCGCTGATCGGCGGGTTCATGCTCAACCACTTCTGGTGGGGCGCGATCTTCCTGATCAACCTCCCGGTGGCGGCGCTGGCCCTGGCGGCCGTCATCGCCCTGGTCCCCGAGTCGAAGACCCCCCGGGGCGACCGCCCCGACCTGCTCGGCGCGCTGCTCTCCACGGTCGGCATGGCCGCGCTGGTCTTCGCGATCATCTCCGGCCCGGAGCACGGCTGGACCTCGGCGCGGGTGCTGGGCCCGGCCGCCGTGGCGGCACTGGCGCTGAGCCTCTTCGCGTACTGGGAGAACCGGATCCCGTACCCCATGCTCGACCCGCACTTCTTCAGGGACCGCCGCTTCACGGGTGCCGTCGCCGGTGCGGTGCTCATCACCTTCGGCATGGGCGGAGCGCTGTTCCTGCTCACCCAGCACCTGCAACTCGTCCTCGGCTACGGCGCGTTGGAGGCGGGTCTGCGGACGGCACCGCTCGCGCTGACGGTCGTCGCCCTCAACTTCAGCGGGCTGTCGGCCAGATGGGCGACGCGCCTGGGGACGCCGGTCGCGATCGCGCTCGGCATGCTGCTGATGTCGCTGGGTCTGGTGTCCATCGCCGTACTCGACTCGAACGGCTACGGCGGCACGCTGCTCGGGCTGTTGCTGATCGGCGCGGGGTGCGCGATCGCCAACCCGGCGATGGCGCACGCCATCATGAGCGCGATTCCTCCGGAGAAGGCCGGGGTGGGCGCCGGGATCAACGGCACGCTCGCGGAGTTCGGGAACGGGTTGGGGGTGGCCGTGCTGGGCGCGGTGCTGAGTTCCTGGGTGGCGTCGGGGAAGTCCGTCTCGGCGGGGCTGGGGGCGGGGCAGTTGGTGGGGGCCGCTGCTGTCGTTGCCGGGGGGTTCGTGGCTGCGGGGCTTCTCAGGAAGGCGGAGAAGAATGTCGCGTGAGGGGGAGGGGGTACATGTCCAGCGGCGGGTGCGGGTGGGATGTGGCCGGTCGCGCCCACGCGGCGGAGCCGCATGTCGAACACAGCCCCGCGCCCCTGAAGACGGGGCATTGCGGTCTTAGCATCTCTAGAAGTGGGCGTGAGGAAGGTGTGTCTATGGCGCGGGCCAGTGTGTGGCTGGAGGAGAAGGTCGGCAAGGGCGGGCGTAGTGGTCAGCCGTCCGGGCTCGACCGGGCCCGTATCACCTCCGCCACCGTCCGGCTGCTCGACTCCGACGGGCTGGACAAGTTCTCCATGCGGCGGCTGGCGGCCGAGCTCAACGTGACCGCGATGTCCGTGTACTGGTACGTCGACACCAAGGACGACCTGCTCGAACTCGCCCTCGACGCGGCCTTCGGCGAGCTCTCCCTGCCCGATGCCGCCGTCGGCGACTGGCGGGAGCAACTGCGGGCGCTGGCCACGGAGTACCGCGCCCTGCTCGTCCGTCATCCCTGGCTCTCCCCGCTGGCCGGCCGCTACCTGAACATCGGCCCCCACTCGCTCGCCTTCTCCCGGGTGGTCCAGCAGGTGGTCCGCCGCGCCGGCCTGCCCGCACACGGGGTGACCGGCGCGATCTCGGCCGTCTTCCAGTTCGTCTACGGCTACGGCACGATCGAGGGCCACTTCGCCGAGCGCGTGGCGGCGGCCGGCATGACCCAGGACGAGTACTTCAACACCGCGATGACCGCGGTGACCGAGACCCCGGCGACCGCCAGGATCATCGAGGAGTCCAGGGACCTCATGGCGGCGCGGGGCGGCGACACGGTCGCGGAGATGCTGGACAGGGACTTCACCTTCGCGCTGGATCTGCTGATTGCAGGCATTGAAGCCAAGGTGAGCCGCCCTGCCTAGGGACGCGGGGCTGTGTTCGACATGCGGCTCCGCCGCGTGGGCGCGACCGGCCACAGCGAACCCGCACCCGCGAACGGCGACGCACCCCCGAGCTCGCAGGCGCCCGGCCCTCCCCCTTACGCGTCCGGCGAAGCCAACCGCGCCGGAAACCCCCCGGTGGCCACCGGCCCCCACTTCTCCGGCGTCACCCTGATGACCGACTTCCCCTGCTTCACCATCGCCGCCCGGTACTCGTCCCAGTCCGGGTGCTCCCCGGCGATGTTCCGGTAGTACTCCACCAGCGGCTCCACCGACTCGGGAGAGTCGATCACCTCGGCCCGTCCGTCGACCTGCACCCACGGTCCGTTCCAGTCGTCGCTCAGGACGATCACGCTGACCCGCTCGTCCCGCTTCGCGTTCCGTGTCTTCGCCCGCTCGGGGTACGTGGAGGCGACGATGCGCCCGGAGTCGTCGACCCCGCAGGTCAGCGGTGACCCCTGCGGGCTGCCGTCGGCGCGCCGGGTGAGCAGGATCGCGCGGTGGCGGGGTCGTACGAAGTCCAGCAGTTCGTCGAGGGAGACGGCGGTGTTCGTCGCGATGTTCGGTGCCATGGCGTCAGCCTAGGGCCGTGGAGCGCGCTCAGCCTGTCCCTGCCGGGCTCATGTTCCTGTTCTGTGCGCGAGCGCCAGCTTGCCCGTGACGCGGCCGTCGAGCAGGTGCCGGACGGCCGCGGCGGTCTCGGCGAGGGGATGGACACGGTCCACGACAGGGCGGAGCGCGCCCGTGTCGATGAGAGCGGTCAGGTCGCGGAGTCCGTCGGCGTGCTCGGAGGCGATGAAGGTGCCCAGGTGCCGGCCGGTGAACGGGGACAGCAGCTGGGCGCGGAGCTGCCGGTCGGTGCCGCCGAGCCAGCGGCCGTCCGTCTCGCCGCCGGTGATGACCAGCCTGCCACGGGGTGAGGGCCCGACGCAGGTCCCGCAGACGGCGGTTGCCCGCGATGTCGACGATGGCGTCGTAGCGGTGCGGGCCGGCGAGGAAGTCCTCGCGCGTGTAGTCGATCACGTGGTCGGCGCCCAGCGCCCGTACGGCGTCGAGCTTGGGAGTGCTCGCGACGGCCGTGACCCGGGCGCCGAAGGCCAGGGCGAGTTGGACGGCGAAGGTGCCCACGCCACCCGCGGCTCCCGTGATCAGGACCTGCTGCCCCTCCTGCACACGGCCCTGGTCGCGAACCGCCTGGAGCGCGGTGAGCGCGCTGACGGGTACCGTCGCCGCCTCCTCGAAGGTGAGTCCGGCCGGCTTGGGGGCGATCCTGTCGGCCCGGGCGGCGGCGTATTCGGCGAACGCGGCGGCAGCCGTGCCGTAGACCTCGTCGCCGGGCGCGAAACCCGTCACGCCGGAGCCGACCGCCTCGACGACACCGGCGATGTTGCGGCCGGGGTTGGGGAGCTTCGGCCCGCGCAGCCCGCTCACGGGCCGGACCGCGTACGGCAGGCCGGCCATCAGGTGCCAGGTGCCCCGGTCGACGCTGGAGGCGCGCACCCGAACCAGCACCTCACCCGGTCCTGTGGCGGGCCGGGCGAGCCGTGCCATGCGCAGCACCGCTTCCGGCTCGGCGCCGTAGCGCTCCTGGACGACGGCCGCCATCGTCCGGGTCCCACCGGTGGTTGCGATCGTCTCGCCCAGGTTCCGCATCGTCACTGCCCCCGGTCGCGTCGCCGAACACTTACGGCGTAAGTATTAACTTACGCCGTAAGTACAGCACTTACTGCGTAAGCTCGTCAACGGCGAAAGACCGCGAGAGACCGCGAGAGACCGCGAGAGGAAGTGACCGCCCACCGTGACCCGACGCACCGCCCCACGCACCACCCGGCAGCCGACCCGCGAGCCGCTCACCCGGCAGCGGGTGCTGGATGCCGCCGTCGAGATCGCCGACGCCGGCGGCCTGGGGACGCTCAGCATGCGCAAGCTCGGCGAGGCCGTCGGGGTCGAGGCGATGTCGCTGTACAACCACGTGGCCCACAAGGAGGACCTGCTCGACGGCATGGTCGACCTGGTCTTCGGCGAGGTCGACCTGCCCGCGCCGGGGGACGACTGGCGGCCGGCGATGCGGCAGCGGGCCTTCTCCATGCGCCATGCGCTGTCCCGTCACCGCTGGGCGATCGGGCTGATGGAGTCACGGTCCACCCCGGGCCCGGCCACCCTGCGCCACCACGAAGCCGTTCTCGGCTGCCTGCGGCAGGGCGGGTTCTCCCTCGCCCTGACCGCGCACGCCGTCTCGGTCCTGGACAGCTACATCTACGGGTTCGCCCAGCAGGAGAAGACCCTGCCCTTCGACACCCCGGAGCAGACCGCCGAGCTGGCGGAGTCCATCATGGGCGGTTTCGGCGAGGGCGAGTACCCGTACCTGACCGAGATCGCGACCGCTTACGTCATGCGGCCCGGATACGCCTACGGCGACGAGTTCGCGTTCGGCCTGGACCTCATCCTCGACGGCCTCCAGCAGGCGGCGGGCTGACGAGCCGGTACCGGGCGAAGCGGGGCCGGCCACGGCACCAGGGCATCACCTTTCACCGGTCACAGTTCACGGTTCACCGTTCACCGGTCACCCGTCACAGTGCACCGTTCACACCTGTGGCAGCGACTCGCCCTGTACGGCCTGGATCTCCAGCTCCACCTTCAGCGTGGTGCCGATCGCGGCGATGCCCGCCTGGACGACCTGGTTGTAGTTCATGGCGAAGTCCTCGCGGTGCAGTTCGGTCGTCGCGCGGAACGCGGCGCGCGTGCCGCCCCACGGGTCGGCGCCGGTGCCGAGGTAGGAGAGGGTGAGGTCGACCGGTCGTACGACACCGTGCAGCGAGAGCTCGCCGTGGACCGTCCAGCGGTCGGAGCCGGCCGCCGTGAGGCCCGTCGAGAAGTAGGTGATCTCGGGGTGGTGCTCGACGTCCAGGAAGTCGGCGGAGCGCAGGTGCGTGTCGCGCATGCCGTTGCCGGTGTCGATGGAGGCGGCGCGGATCACGGCGTGGACGCGGGACTTGGTGACGTCGTCCGGGGCGATCTCGATCCCCACGCCGAAGTCCGTGAAGCGGCCGCGGACGCTGGAGATGCCCAGGTGCTGGGCGACCGCGCCCACGGTGGAGTGTGCGGGGTCCACCGTCCACGGGCCGGGTGGGGGCAGTTCGGTGCCGCCCTGCCGCGCCAGGGTGACCGTGCCGACCTCGGCGCGGCCGCTCGCGGTGACGATGGCGCTGGCGGCGGCGGGCGCGTAGCCCACGGCCGTGACGATGACGGTGTACGCGCCGGGTGCCAGCGGGTTCGGGTCCCGTACCGTGCCCTCGTCGTCGGCCTCGGCGCGCAGCACCTGCGTGCCGGTCATGTCGGTCACCGTGACGACCGCGTGCGACACGGCCCATCCGTCCCGGGTGCGGATCCTCGCGGTCAGTCCCATCCCGTTTCTCCCTGCGAACACTCGGACACTCGGACATTCATGCAGTCCGACCGTCAGACGATTACAAATTGACCTCATGGGACCGGCCCGTGGCGGGCGCCTCCTTGTGGGCGCGCCCGCCACGGGCCGGAGTACGGACTACTCGCCCGGGTGGGAGAGTTCGATGTCGTGGCCGTCGACACCGGCGCCGGTGACGTTCAGGGCCGTGGCGACCGGCGGGTAGCCCGTCGCGATCACGGTGTAGTCGCCGCCGTCCAGGTCGGCGAAGGCGTACGCGCCGTCCACGCCGGTGGTGGAGGTGCCGACCACGTTGCCCGCCGCGTCCACGAGGGTCACGCGGGCGTCCGCCAGCGGGCCGTGCGGGGCCCGTACGACACCCTGGAGCTGGGCACCGGCGTCCAGGTCGACCTCGATCCGGGTGACCCCGGTGGAGCCGATCTCGACCGGGACCGCGCGGGGCCGGTAGCCGGCCGCGTTCACGGCGACCGTGACGACACCCGGCACCAGCTCGCCGAAGCGGAAGTCGCCCTGCTCACCGGTGGCCGCGGTGGCCAGCAGGTCGCCGCGCACGTCGGTGACGATCACCATCGCGTCCTTGACGGGGAGCGCGCTGCCGGCGCCGCGGACGACGCCGCTCAGGCCGCTGGTGCCGCTCAGCAAGATGTCATAGGGCACCGGCTCCTCGCCCACCACGACCGTGGCGGCCTGCGGCTGGTAGCCGTCGGCGGAGGCGATCAGCACGTACGAGCCCGCGCCGGGCGCGTCCAGCCGGTAGGAGCCGTCGAAGCCCGCGACCGCACGGCCCAGCTGGCGGCCGGACAGTGAGATGAGGGTGACCGCGGCCTGCCCGACCGGGGCGCTCTCGGCACCCCGCACGAAACCGTGCACCGGGGTGCCGGCGGAGCCCGCCGACTGCTCGGGACCGGCGATGGTGGCCACGGCGGCGAACTGCCGGGTGGTTTCCGGCGCGGCCTCCGTGCTGCTGCTCACGACCGGGGCGGCCCAGCTGGGGACCTGCTGCTCCCCCGCGGGAGCCGGCACCGCGGCGACGGCGGCGGGCACGGTCTCCGGGCTGCCCGCGTTCTCGCCCTCGGCGGCCTGGGCCAGCCCGCCCTTGGTCCGCAGCGGGACCTCCTTGATGAACAGGCTGATCAGGAACGCGAGGGCCGCGAGGCCACCGGCGATCAGGAAGACGTCGGCGATGGCGTGGCCGTAGGCGCTCTCCACGAGGGTGCGCAGCGGCTTCGGGTACTTGCTGAGGTCCGGGATGCTGTCGGTGGACGAGCTGGAACCGGCCAGGGCCGCCTGGTACTTGGGGGAGAGGGAGGAGATGCCGTCCGTGATGTAGTGCGTGATCCGGTTGGCCATCACCGCGCCCAGCGCCGAGACGCCGACCGCACCGCCCAGGGAGCGGAAGAAGGTGACCGTGGAGCTGGCCGAGCCGAGGTCGGACGGGGCGACCTGGTTCTGCGTGCAGAGCACCAGGTTCTGCATCATCATGCCGATGCCGAGGCCCATCAGCGCCATGAAGATCGACATCTTCCAGTACGCCGTGTCGTAGCGGATGGTGCCGAGCAGGCCCAGGCCCGCCGTCACCAGCACGCCACCGCTGACCAGCCAGCCCTTCCAGCGGCCGGTGCGGGTGATGAACTGACCCGAGACGGTGGAGGAGATGAACAGACCGCCGATCATCGGGATCGTCATCACACCGGACATCGTCGGGGACTTGTCGCGGGCCAGCTGGAAGTACTGGCTGAAGAACACCGTGCCGGTGAACATCGCGACACCGACGAACAGGGAGGCCAGCGAGGCCAGGGTGATGGTGCGGTTGCGGAACAGCCGCAGCGGGATGATCGGTTCCGCGGCCTTCGACTCGACCAGCACGAAGATCAGACCGAGGACGATCGAACCGCCGACCATCGCGTACGTCTGCCAGGAGATCCAGTCGTACTTGTCACCGGCGAAGGTGACCCAGAGCAGCAGCAGGGAGACGGCGGCGGCGACGAAGAACGCGCCGGCCCAGTCGACCTTGACGTCCCGCTTCACCACCGGCAGGTGCAGGGTCTTCTGCAGCACGATCAGCGCGATGACGGCGAAGGGGACGCCGACGTAGAAGCACCAGCGCCAGCCCAGCCACGAGGTGTCGGTGATGACACCGCCGAGCAGCGGGCCGCCGACGGTGGCGACGGCGAAGGTCGCGCCCAGGTAGCCGGAGTAACGGCCGCGCTCCCGCGGCGAGATCATCGCGGCCATGACGATCTGGGCGAGCGCCGACAGACCGCCGACGCCGATGCCCTGGACGACACGGCAGGCGATCAGCATGCCGGGGCTCTGCGACAGACCGGCGACCATGGAGCCCGCGACGTAGATGACCAGGGCTATCTGGACGAGCGCCTTCTTGCTGTACAGGTCGGAGAGCTTGCCCCACAGCGGGGTGGTGGCCGTCATGGCCAGCAGCGAGGCGGTGACGACCCAGGTGTAGGCGGACTGGCCGCCGCCGAGGTCGCCGATGATGTGCGGCAGGGCGTTGGTGACGATCGTCGACGACAGGATCGCCACGAACATGCCGAGCAGGAGGCCGGTGAGGGCTTCCATGATCTGCCGGTGGGTCATCGGGGCCTGCTCGACGGAGCTGCCGGAGCCGCCTCCCCCGTGCTTGGCGTGAGCCCGCACACCGGCTGGTGTGGTCGTTGCCATGAGCTTCCTTTTCCTACGTCTTATGCGGGTGTACGGGTGGTCGTCGGTTCGAGTACGGGCGTGGGGGCGCGGGCGGCGGAGGGGACCGTGGCCTTGTCCATTGCCTTTTCCATGGCCTTGTCCCTGGCTTTGTCCAGGGCCTCGGCCGTGGCCTTGTGGGGGCCCGGGACCGGTGCCGTACCGGCGGCGGACCGGGGATGCGGGGCCGTGGCCCGGCAGTCGCCGAAGCTGTCCCGGAGCCGGGTCATCAGCCGGATCAGCTGGTCGACCTCCTCGTCGCTCCAGTCGCCGAGCCGTTCGGCGAGCAGCTGGGTGCTGCGCCGGGACAGGTCCACGAGGGTCGCCTCGCCCGCGGGGGTGAGGTGCAGGATGCGGGAGCGCTTGTCCGCCGGGTCGGCGGAGCGCTCGATCCAGCCGCGCTCGGCCACGTGCGCCACGTGCCGGCTGGTCACGGACATGTCCACGGCGAGCAGCTCGGCGAGCTTGCTCATGCGCATGGAGCCGTAGCGGCCGAGCAGTGTCAGCACGGCCGCGGAGCCGGTCGGGCACTCGGGCGGCAGAATGCGCCCCAGGTCCCTCTTGACGGCCCCGACGGCACTGAGCTGCCGCGCCAGCTCCTCGAACTGCGCCTGCCTCGCCATCACGCACACCTCCTCACGACCGTATTCGTTGCTTGGGGCAACCATAGAACTGCTTGGTTGCCACAGGCAAATAAATCGGTGAGGGTGGGCATAAAAACTTGGCAAAGGCAAGTATTGTGGACGTAAACACGCAGGTGGGGTCGCTTGCGTCCACGGGAGGCCCCCCACTTGGGCGACACCCGCGGATTCGCTAGTGTCTCGGGCCATGGCTAACACCCAGGGCCCCCAGGGCAACTACGACCCCGCCGGCAGCACCCAGATGTTCCGCGCGTTCGTCGACGAGGCCCCGCAGACCTCCCAGCAGACGACGTCCACCTACGCCGCCTCCTCCGGCCCCCGCATCGGCCTGATCCTCGGCGTCGTCGCCGTGGTGGTCGTGGTCGCGGCGGTGGCCTGGCTCGCGCTCATGTAATACGGCTGCCTGGCGGACGAAGAACCCGGGGCCGGGTGCCCCGGGCTTTCGTCGTGCTCAGCGCCAGTCGACCGTCGCGACCCGGGTCTCGACGTGCATGCCCAGGGGGACCCGCCAGTCGTCCACACAGACCGTCCAGGTCCTGGCCGTACGGGAGCCGGGGGCGATCGGGGCCGGCAGGGCCTCCGTCGACGTGATCGTCGACCAGTCGATGCCCAGCAGGTCGATGATGTGCGTGCCGAGGGTGACCGTGCCGGAACGGACCGCCGTGCCACCCGAGTTGGTGAAGGTCACGGTCACCTTCTCGCACCATCGCTGGTCCGTGGCCGCGCGGGTGGGGGTGGACCAGGCGAGGGCTGCGGGTGCGGGGGAGGCCGAAGAGGCGCCGGGGTGTGGTGAGTTGGGTGCCGCCGGGCTGGAGGCCGGTGGCCGGGTGCCGTTGCGGCGGGAGGGTGAAGTCGCCGAGCCGGCGGCGGAGTTGCCCACCCCGGTGGATCCGGCGGACGTGGACCCAGGCCCAGACCCGGTGACGCTGCCGGTGCCGGTCGGCTCGCCGGCCGCCGCACCCGATCCGGCCGCCGCCGTACCGCCGCCCGTCCCCTTCGCCCCGTCCAGCGGGACCAGTGTCACCGACCCCGTCGGTCGCGCCGCCGGGGTCCCTGCCGTGCCGCCCGCCGCTCCTACGGCCGTATAGCCGCCGCCTCCGCCGCCCGCGCATGCCGTGAGTGCCGAGGCCAGGCAGACGGCGGCCGCCGACGCTGCCGTGACGGCGCCTCGGCGGCCACCCGGTGTCCTCGATGCCCGTGGTGCCCTCGGAGTGCGCGGTGCCCTCGGTGTCCTACGGAGAAGCATCGCGCCAGTGTGGCTGACACTCCGTCAGTAAGGAACCCGTAGGCGCGACTTCAGTCCGAGATCAGGCCCTCGCGGAGCTGGGACAGGGTGCGGGTCAGCAGGCGGGAGACGTGCATCTGGGAGATGCCGACCTCCTCGCCGATCTGGGACTGGGTCATGTTCGCGAAGAAGCGGAGCATGATGATCCGGCGCTCGCGCGGCGGGAGCTTGGCGAGCAGCGGCTTGAGCGACTCGCGGTACTCGACGCCCTCCAGGGCCGTGTCCTCGTAGCCGAGGCGGTCGGCCAGGGAGCCCTCGCCGCCGTCGTCCTCGGGGGCCGGGGAGTCGAGGGAGGAGGCGGTGTACGCGTTGCCGACGGCGAGGCCGTCGACCACGTCCTCCTCGGAGACGCCCAGGACGGCCGCCAGCTCCGGCACCGTCGGGGAGCGGTCCAGCTTCTGGGAGAGCTCGTCGCTGGCCTTGGTGAGGGCCAGGCGCAGTTCCTGCAGGCGGCGCGGGACGCGCACCGACCACGAGGTGTCCCGGAAGAAGCGCTTGATCTCGCCCACGACCGTCGGCATCGCGAACGTCGGGAACTCCACGCCCCGTTCGCAGTCGAAGCGGTCGATCGCCTTGATCAGGCCGATGGTGCCGACCTGGACGATGTCCTCCATGGGCTCGTTGCGGCTGCGGAAGCGGGCCGCGGCGTAGCGCACCAGGGGGAGGTTGAGTTCGATCAGGGTGTCCCGGACGTAGGCACGCTCGGGGCTGTCCTCGTCGAGTGCGGCAAGGCGCAGGAACAGGGAGCGGGACAGGGTGCGGGTGTCGAGGTTCGCCGAGGCGCCCGGGAGCTCCGGGGCCGGAGGAGCCTCCAGCGCGGGAGCGCCGTCGATGGTGCCGTCGATGCTGTCGAGCACGTCGATGGCGTCGAGCTCCTTGGGCGCTGCCTCGCTGTTCGTGGGCGTGAGCACCTTCGAGCTGCCCTGGTCTGCGGACATGCCACCCCCTTTGGGTCGCGGGACGGTCGCGGCGGTGTTCCCTGCTGGGAACGATGCCTTCACCTGAATACCGGAGCCGGGGCCCCGGCAAACGCGCTTCCGGCAGAATGTCACATGTCGGCAACACGCTGTAGTGACATGTCGACATGAGAGATGTGAATCCGCCCTGGATGAAGGGGGTCTGACGCTTTTTCGCCCCTCAAGTGTCGGGAAGTGCGCTGGTGAGCGATTCGCTCTCGCCGGTGATGGCTCGATCCTTTTTCCGGTTACGGCCGTACCAAGTCGCCTGCGGCGGGTCTCGGACCGGTAACGGGCCGCCTGTGGCGGGCCCTGAGCGGGTCCGGCGAAGTCGGCAGACGGCACATCGCGGCACTTCCGGCGGAGCGCTCAGGCCTCGATGCGGTTCGCCGAGCGCAGGCGCTGGAAGCTGCGGGCGAGGAGGCGGGAGACGTGCATCTGGGAGACGCCGAGCTCCGCGCTGATCTGCGACTGGGTGAGGTTGCTGTAGTAGCGCAGCAGGAGGATCCGCTGCTCCCGCTCGGGGAGTTGGACGAGCAGGTGGCGGACCAGGTCGCGGTGTTCCACGCCGTCCAGGGCCGGGTCCTCGTAGCCGATGCGGTCGAGGAGGCCGGGCAGGCCGTCGCCCTCCTGTGCGGCCTCCAGGGAGGTCGCGTGGTACGACCGGCCGGCCTCGATGCAGGAGAGCACCTCCTCCTCGCTGATCCGCAGCCGCTCGGCGATCTCGGCGGTGGAGGGGGAGCGGCCGAAGGAGGTGGTCAGGTCCTCGGTCGCGCTGTTGACCTGGACCCACAGCTCGTGCAGCCGGCGCGGGACGTGCACGGTGCGGACGTTGTCCCGGAAGTAGCGCTTGATCTCGCCGACGACGGTCGGCATCGCGAAGGTCGGGAACTGCACGCCCCGGTCCGGGTCGAAGCGGTCGATGGCGTTGATGAGGCCGATGGTGCCGACCTGGACGACGTCCTCCATCGGCTCGTTGCGGGAGCGGAAGCGGGCGGCCGCGTAGCGCACGAGCGGGAGGTTCGCCTCGATGAGCGCCGCGCGCACCCGGTTGTGCTCCGGCGTGCCCGGCTTGAGCTCCTTCAGCTGGCCGAAGAGCACCTGGGTCAGCGCCCGGGTGTCGGCGCCCCGCCGCTTCTCCGGGGCGGGGGCGGCGGCTTGGGCCGGAGCGGCGGCGGTCTGGGCGAGGGGCTGGGCGGGGGCGGGGGTCTGAGCGGGGGCGGGCGCCTCTTCCTGGGGCGGCGCAGAACTGGCCGACACGGTCAACGCCACCTCTTCATCGGTCAATCATCCGTCAAAAGCGGTCATAGCATCACAAGACATGTGCACTGTGTGCAAGCACCTCATAACGTCGTGTTGGGTATTAATACTGGCAAGTTGAGGCATAAGGCGCAGCAAAGCCCCCCGCCGTCGCAGGCGAGGGGCTCGGGATCCGCAAGCCGTCGTACGGCTCAGAAGTCGTAGTCGGCGATCACCCACGTGGCGAACTCCCGCCACTGGGCCGCAGCCGCCTGGTGGGCCGGGTGCTCCAGGTACCGCTTCAGTGCGTCCCCGTCCTCGACCGCCGAGTTGATCGCGAAGTCGTAGGCGATGGGGCGGTCGGTGATGTTCCAGCCGCACTCCCAGGAGTGCAGTTCCTCGATCTGGTCGCCGAGGGCGAAGAAGGCCTCGGCACCCGCGACGGCGCGCGGATCGTCGCGCTCGACGCCCTCGTTGAGCTTGAAGAGGACCAGGTGGCGGATCATGGGTACTCCCGGTGCGTCTACTTCGCCCCGTCGGCCAGCCAGGTGAAGAAGTCTCCGACGGCCTTCGCGGCGTCCGATATGCCTTGGAAGACTATCTGGACCCAGTCCGCCGCCTTGGGCGGGTCCGTGATGATCACGTAGAGCGCGAAGATCACGAGCACGTAGACGGCGATCTTCTTGGCGTTCACCGCCACCTGGCCTCTCCCCTGTCCGTTCCCCGGGTCCCCCGGTTGCCGGGCGCGAGTGTAACCCTCCGATCGTTTTGTATGACCAACGGCGCGATGGATGCCGGATTTTTTTCTCCGATGCCCCGAAGCGTGAACCGATCGCGGGGGCCGCTCCGATGAAGGGCCGAGAGAACACAGGCGGACCCGGGGCAGCCGGAGTCGAGAGGGAGAGCACAGATGCTGATGACGACGATGGCCTTCGTACTCGTGGCCCTGCTGATCGTGCTCGTGGTGGCGGCGCTGCTCGACTGCGTCCGCACCCCGGCGGAGCGGGTCAGGTACGTCCCGAAGTGGCTCTGGCTGCTGTTCATGTTCCACGCCCCGGTCTTCGGAGCCCTCGTCTGGAACTACGCGGGCAAGCGCCCCGAGCCCTCGGCCTAGACCCAGACCCAGGCCCAGGCCGAGGGCTCGGGCTCGGCCGACAGGACCTGGCCGGACCGGGTGCCGTAACGGCGTGAAGGGCGGGGCCCATTGGGGGCCGCCCGTAAACCCACAGCGGTAGCGGGGGGGTTTTTAACCGACGTGACATTGGCCACACACGC
>NZ_JBHXMA010000028.1:0-174478 GCF_042721035.1 Streptomyces sp. NPDC058464 | reverse complement strand
CGCCCGGGGAACCGGCCCCCTCGTCGATGTCGCCTGCGCTCAGCTCAGCGTGAAGTCGTCCGCGTTCACGTTGGACTGGCCGTACCAGCCGTGGGCGTAGACGGTGACCGTTCCGCTGCTGCCGGTGGTGAAGCTGACCGTGAGCTGGTTCCAGCTGCTGCTGTTGGACCAGGTGCTCGCGGTGGCGCCCCCGCTGACCCCGACGTAGGCGTACGGGCCCTGCACCCAGGCGGTGAGGGTGTAGGTGTGGTTGGCGGACAGGGTGA
Organism: Streptomyces sp. NPDC058464; assembly: GCF_042721035.1. Taxonomy (NCBI): domain Bacteria; kingdom Bacillati; phylum Actinomycetota; class Actinomycetes; order Kitasatosporales; family Streptomycetaceae; genus Streptomyces; species Streptomyces sp. NPDC058464. The sequence goes on along the minus strand of NZ_JBHXMA010000028.1, from coordinate 174,212 downwards.
CCGTCTGGTCGCATTCGCCGGTGCTGCTGGAACTCGGCGTGACCTGCAGGCTGTGGCTGCCGCTGTGGACCGGGCTGGACACCACCGCGCTGCCGCCCGTGCAGGTCCAGGGGCTCAGACTGCCGGTCTCGAAGCCCGCGTTGGTGAGCGAGCCCCCGCCGCCCCCGCCGCTGCCGGAGGAGGTGACCGTGAGCGAGTAGGTCGCGGTGTGGCTGCCGGTGGCGGCGGAGCCGGTGACGGTGATCGGGTAGGTGCCGGCGGCCACGGACGAGCCGACCGTCGCCGTCAGCGTCGAACTGCCGCCGGACGTCACGGATGTGGGGCTGAAGGAGATGCTGACACCGGAGGGCGCCCCGGAGGCGGAGAGGCTGACCGACTCGGCGCTGCCGGAGGTGACGGCCGTGGCGACGGTCGCGGTCGCCGAGCCGCCCTGGGCGACCGAGGCGGAACCCGGCGACACGGACAGGGAGAAGTCGGTGGTGGTGCCTCCGCCGCCGCCCGAGCTGCCCTCGTAGGGCACGAACGCGTCGGTGAACGCGAGCTGGTTCTGGCTGATCTCACTGCACGTGGACAGCGAGTTGGCGCTTCCGCTGCACGGCTGGTCCCGGTTGGCCGACCAGAACGACAGCCGCCCGACACTGTTCTGCGCGGCGAAGCTCTCCACCGTCTGGGCGTCCGCCAGCGTGAAGGTGGACCCGTCGTCGTTCTTGCCGATCATCGGGGTGATGCCGAGGTTGGCGTAGGTGTAGGAGGAGTCGACGGACTGCATCTGCGCCAGCGTCGCCTTGGCCGCGGAGACCGCTGCCTGGCCCATCTCGGTGCCGGTGCCCGCGTAGTAGTCCATGGCCATGATGTTGAGCACGTCGATCTTGATGCCCGCGGTCTTGGCGGCCTTGACGATGTTGACGCCGTCGCCGGTCAGCCCGCTGGTCAGGACCGGCAGGGTCATGGAGAACTTCAGGTTCGGGTTGGACGCCTTGAGGTCCTTCATCGCCTGCATCTGGCGGGCCGCGGCGGCGGTGTCCGCGATGGCGGCGCCCTCGACGTCGAAGTCGAGCTGGGTGACGCCGTAGTCGTTGATGATGGCCTGGTACCCGGCGTCGATGCTGCTCTGGGTGGAGCACGTCCAGGCGAGCGGCTCACCGCTGGCCCCGCCGGAGGAGATGATGACGGAGGCGCCCTCGGACTTCGCCCTGGCGATCTCGGGGTCGGTGTAGGAGTCGTTGCCGATGGGGAGCGTGTCGCCCCAGATCTGGGTGCAGCCCTCGCCGAGTACGAAGGCCGCCGTGTAGGCCTTGAGCCCGTGTCCGGTGATGGCCGTGTCGAGCAGTCCTTCCTGACCGTTCGACATGTCGACGTAGGGAGCGACGGAGTAGACGCTGCTCCCCGCGGCGCTGCCGGCGGGGGCCAGCGCGACGGTGACGCCGGTGACCGCGAGTGCGAGGGCACCGGCGGAGGCCGCGAATCTTGCCAGGCGCATGACAGAAACCCCTTTCGGGGGCCCGTGGGAGGGGTGGAGAGGGGAGGGGGCCGTGAAGGCTTTGGTATATACCAAACAACCGGTCAGACTCTCCGTCAAGAGGACTAGACCAAGTGTTTACATGGGGCGGAATGGCCAACTCCACGGGGATGGACGGCCGTTGCCGGCCATCCATGGGTCCTGTTGCCGCCGTGTGATCCTGATCCGCGGCTGCGGCCGCAGCGGCCGCTGCGGCCGCCTGGAGCGGCCCGAGGAGGCGAACGCGGAACTCGTCGGCCGTCTCGCGGGAACCCGGGTGTGACCGGGCGTCAGGGGGCCCGTTACTTTCCGACCAGTCGGTCGGTCGCTCACGCGGAGGGCTCGGTCACGGTGGCCTCGCGCCGGCGGACGGTGACCAGGGCCGCCCACACCATGGCCACCAGCGGGATGACCCCGGAGATGATCACCTGTCCCTGGCTGGAGACCACGCTGTTGGGGGTGCCCAGCAGATAGCCGATGCCGATGCAGCTCCGGGACAGCGCCTGGAAGCAGGCCCAGGCGCTGCCGTGCACCTCCGCCGGCACGCGTGCGTGCACCGCGTTGCGCAGGCCGACGTTGCAGACGCCGTTGCCGAAGCCCGCGATCAGGAACAGCGGGAAGATGACCGCGGCCACCGGGATCAGACCGGTGAGGAGCAGGCCCAGCGCGATGCCCATCACGCCGCCGACGATCAGCAGGGTGTGCCGGTCCGCCCAGCGCGCGCGGCCCGCGAGCAGTGCGCCCGGGACGGACCCCAGGGCCCAGGTCGCCAGGAAGAGACCGAACACGGTGTCGTCGCCGTTGACGACGTCCCGCAGGTAGTAGACGCCCGCGACGTTCTCGATGCTGGTGGCCACCATCGCCGCCGCCAGCGCCGGCATCAGCGTGCCCACCACCGGCGCGTCCCGCAGCGCCCGGTAGCCGTCCGCGAGCCTGGTGGCGGGGCGGCGGCCGATGGCCACGTCCAGGGTGTTCGGCACCGCCAGCACGGTGCAGCCCGCGAGGACGAGGAAGGAGACGGCGTCCACCGCGAGGAGCGCGGGAGTGCCCCACTGGGAGTTCAGGAATCCGGCGAGGGGCGGGCCGACGAGTCCCGCGACGGACAGCCCCGCCGTCAGCAGGCTGTTCGCCCGGCCCGTGTGCTCCTCACCGGCCACGGCGGGCAGCATCTTGAACCCGGCGGCCACCGAGGCCACTCCGGCCAGGGCCGACAGCGCGACCAGGGCCACCCGCGCATGGAACCCGCCGACCGCGGTGGCCGCGCCCAGGGACAGGGCCTGCGCGAGGAGCGCCCACAGGCAGACCGCGCGCGCACTGAACCGGTCCACCACGGAGCCGATCAGTGGTGCCGCGAGCACCGTGGGGATGAGCTCGGCGAGCATCACCTCGGTCACCCCGAAGCGGATGTCCCGGTCCGCCGCGTGCAGCACCAGGCCCAGGGAGGCAAGGGTGTCACCGAGACGGGAGAAGATCGTTCCCGCGATGAGCACCTGCGCGGCGACCGGCATCGAGGCACCCGGGCGCAGCGCGCCGAATGGCGCTCTCCGCGGCTTTTCCGTGTCCAATCGATTCCAATCCGTCCGCTTACCGGGCCCATTCACCCTGCTCGCGCATCAGATTAGGCCTGCTCGTACTGTGGTAGAGCGTTCACCGGCCACCGGGACGGACCGCTTCCCGGCCATTGCGCGCCCGCCGGAACCCGAGGCGGGATCCCAATTTCTCAGCCAAGAACAGCGCTTCACCGAATGTCCACACATGTTCCACACCAACTCCCGCTGCGCCGGTGCCGGAAGGTCCACCCCCGGTGCCACCCGGGATGACGTGCATCCGGGGCGTTCCGGACGTCCTTTCCGGACTCGGCGGCCCCAGTGCGGTGGATCGGCGCCCCGATGTCCCCGTGGGAACCGTAAAGCATGTTTTCCGGCCAATCGCTGGAGTTGCGGCGGTCTCTGCCGGTGAACAAGTCCACTCCGGTCCGTCGACCCGGAAAGCGCCTTCCCGGTGCATCGCGTTATCGATGCCGGCCAGATGAATGTCCGGAAAATGCCGGGACAACGAGCCGCCTCATTCCCCGAGCGGTGGAGAAAAGGGAACGAACCGGAATCCCCGCCCGGCCCCCGGGCCGCCCCGCTCGTCGAGACCTCTGCCGAAGTGCCGGGAGTGCCGGGTGTGCCCGAAGTGCCGGAACGAAGTGGCCGGTCGAAAACCGCGTGCCGCGCCCCGCAGCGCCTGCTTACACTCACCCGGTATCACGCACCGTAGCCGCAGAACGCGGCCCGGGTGCTTTGCCATGACGAGTTCGGACGAATGAGGGGAGAGGGCCATGCGGGATCGCACCGCTGTCGTCTCTCCCCGTTCCCGCTACGAGGTGATCCTCGTGTCCCCGTCCCTCCGGTGCCCGCCGCGCGGCCGGCCCCGGACTCCGTGACGCGCGACCGGATCAATCAACTACCGGCATATGCCCACGCATTGACGTGCCGTCAGTCGTGACCGGTGAACTTCGCCGCACGGGAAATTGCGCCGCCCCTTCCCGGAGCCGTTCCGGGAATCCGTCATTCGAAAGGCATCGGGCCATGCGCGCCGAACTCCACCCGAACTCCGTCAACCCTCTTGCCGTCGTTCGCAACCTGGGCATCCTGGCCCACGTCGACGCCGGAAAGACCACCGTCACCGAACGCATCCTCTTCGCCGCCGGCACCATCCACAAACGCGGCGAGGTCCACGACGGCACCACCGTCACCGATTTCGACCCCCAGGAACGCGACCGCGGCATCACCATCTTCGCCGCGGCCGTCAGCTGTGCCTGGAACGGTCACCGCGTCAACCTCATCGACACCCCCGGCCACGTCGACTTCGCCGACGAGGTCGAACGCTCCCTGCGCGTCCTCGACGGCGCGATCGCCGTCTTCGACGCGGTCGCCGGCGTCGAGCCGCAGAGCGAGTCGGTGTGGCGGCAGGCCGACCGGCACGGCGTCCCCAGGATCGCCTTCGTCAACAAGCTGGACCGCGCGGGCGCCGACCTCGACAGGGCCGTCGAGTCGATCCGCGGCCGTCTGCACCCGGCCCCGCTCGTCGTCCACCTGCCCATCGGCTCGGAGGACGGCTTCACCGGCGTCGTCGACCTCGTGCGCATGCGCGCGCTGGTCTGGGCGGACGACGGCGGTACGGCGCTGGAGGGGCCCGTCCCGCAGGAGCTGGGGGAGACGGCGGAGCGGCGCCGGCGTGCGCTGGAGGAGTCGGTGGCCGCGCTGCACCCGGCCGCGCTGGAGGAGTTCTGCGCGCCGCCCGGCCGGCTGTCCGACGCCACCCTGGCCGGGGCCCTGCGCGACCTCACCCTGACCGGCGAGGGCGTCGTCGTCCTGTGCGGCTCGGCCTACCGCAACCGGGGCATCGAACCGCTCCTCGACGCGGCCGTGGCGTACCTGCCCTCGCCGCTCGACGTCCCCGCCGTGCGCGGTACCCATCGGGGCGCCGAACAGCAGCGGGCCGCCGACCCCGAGGGCCCGTTCGCCGCGCTGGCCTTCAAGGTGACCGCGACCGCCACCGGACGCCTCACCCACGTCCGGATCTACTCGGGCACGATCGAGAAGGGAGACACCGTGTGGGACCCGGCGACGCGCCGCACCGAACGCGTGGCGCGCATCCTCCGCGTCATGGCCGACCGGCACCAGCCACTGGACCGGGCGGTCGCCGGTGACATCGTCGCCGTCGTCGGGCCGAAGTCGGCCCGCCCCGGCGCCACGCTGTGCGCTCCGGACGCCCCGCTGCTCCTGGAGCCGCCGGTCGTCGAGGAACCGGTGGTCTCGGTCGCCGTCGAGGCCCGCCGCCGTACCGACACCGACCGGCTGGCGCAGGCGCTGGCCAGGCTGGCCGAGGAGGATCCCTCGCTGGCGGTACGGACCGACGCGGAGACCGGGCAGACCGTGCTGTCCGGAATGGGCGAACTGCACCTGGAGGTCGCGGTGGAGAAGATCCGGCGGGACGGCGGCCCCGAGGTCACGGTGGGCCGGCCGCGGGTCGCCCTCAGGGAGACCGTGACCCGCGGGGTGACCGGCTTCGTCCACCGGCACGTCCACCAGACCGGCGGGGCGGGGCAGTTCGCGCACGTCGTCCTGGACGTCGAACCCCTGGGGCAGGAAAGCGGGCTCGAAGGCGGGCACGAGGGCGGGGACAGGCGCGGGGACGGGCACGGGCACGAGCGAGGGCGCGAGGGCGGCTTCGAGTTCCGGTCGGCGGTCGTCGGCGGCCGGGTGCCGCAGGAGTACGTGCGGGCGGTCGAGGCCGGCTGCCGGGACGCCCTCGCAGAGGGTCCGCTCGGCGGGCATCCGGTCACGGGGCTGCGGGTCACCCTGACCGACGGCTCGACGCATGTGAAGGACTCCTCCGACACGGCGTTCCGCACGGCGGGCCGGCTCGGCCTCCGGGAGGCTCTGCGGGCCTGCGCGATGACGCTCCTGGAGCCGGTCGCCGAGGTCACGGTCACCGTGCCCGAGGACGCCGTGGGCGGCGTGCTCGGCGACCTGGCCGCCCGGCGCGGCCGGGTCACCGGCTCCGCGGCCCGGGGCGGCGCGGCGGTGCTCACCGCCACCGTGCCGCTGGCCGAACTGTTCGGCTACGCGACGCGGCTGCGCGGCCGCACCCAGGGCCGGGGCACCTTCACGACCCGCCCGGCCGGCCACGCGCCGGCCCCGGCCGCGGCGCCGGTCGCGGCGCCGGGCGCGACGCCCGCCCGGTGACACGGGGGCGGGGGCCGGGGAAGACCTCCCCAGCCCCCGCCGTCGTACCCCGCACCGCGCCCCACCTCCCGCCGTCCGCAACCGGCCGTCGAAACACAACCGTTGTGGAACGGCGTCCGGCCCCTCTCCGTGCAGGCCACCCCGCTCCGGCCCAGGTCACACCGCCGGGCGCGGCCGTACCATCGGCCCGGAACCAGCTGTTCCCCGGCCCGCCTGCACGGATACCCGTGCCGGATCCCTTGACGAGCTACTGTTCGGGGGATTAACTCACGTCCTAAATTAAGCCATGAGGGGCTTCGGAAGCCGAACGTCGGTCCAGGCGTCCGCACGTGCGGGCGCCGGCCTTCGCGAAGCCCTCTCGGGGTTCTCGACTCCCGGAAAGGCACAGCTGGAGCCATGCGCAGCATCCGAGCCGCGGCCGTAGGCGCCGTCACCATGTCTCTCGCCCTCGCGGCCACGGCCTGCGGTGGCGGTTCGTCCACCGGGGGCGGGTCCAACGACTCCCCGAAGACGCTCACCTACTGGGCCTCCAACCAGGGTGCCAGCATCGAGATCGACAAGAAGACGCTCCAGCCGGAGCTCGACAAGTTCCAGAAGCAGACCGGCATCAAGGTCAAGCTGGAGGTCGTGCCCTGGTCCGACCTGCTCAACCGGATCCTCACCGCGACCACGTCCGGCCAGGGCCCCGACGTGCTGAACATCGGCAACACCTGGAGCGCCTCGCTGCAGGCGACCGGAGCGCTGCTGCCCTGGGACGCCAAGAACTTCGACAAGATCGGCGGCAAGGACCGGTTCGTCGACTCGGCGCTCGGCTCCACGGGCGCCGTGGGCAAGGACCCGGCGGCCGTACCGCTGTACTCGATGGCGTACGCGCTCTACTACAACAAGAAGATCTTCGCCGACGCCGGCATCTCCCAGCCCCCGGTCACCTGGGACGAGCTGATCGCGGACGGCAAGAAGATATCGGCCAAGGGCAAGTCGGTGCTGGGCGCCGAGGGCGGCAACGTCTCGGAGAACATCCACCACGTCTTCGTCTTCGCCAAGCAGCACGGCGCCGACTTCTTCACCGCCGACGGCAAGCCGGACTTCACCAACGACAACATCGTCGCCGCGGTCAAGCAGTACGTCGACCTGATGGCCAAGGACAAGGTCATCCCGACCGGCGACGCCGAGTACGCGCAGAACCAGTCGGTCAGCGACTTCGCCAAGGGCAAGCAGGCCATGCTGCTGTGGCAGTCGGCCTCCGCCAACCTCAAGTCGCAGGGCATGAGCGACAGCGACTACGGCATCGCCCCGGTGCCCGTGCAGTCCGGCACCCCCGGCACCGGCACCCAGGTCAACTCGATGGTCGCCGGCATCAACCTGGCGGTCTTCAAGAACACCAAGAACCTGGACGGCGCCACCAAGTTCGTGAAGTTCATGACCAGCGACGACGAGCAGAAGATCCTCAACACCGCCTACAGCTCCATCCCGCCGGTCAAGACCGCCCAGGAGGACGCGGCCTTCAACACCCCGGCCAACTCCGTCCTGAAGAACACCCTCGCCACCAGCGCCGCGGCCCTGCCCCAGGTGGCCTCGGAGTCCCAGTTCGAGACGACCGTCGGCACGGCCGTGAAGAACCTCTTCGCCGCCGTGGCCGCCGGAAAGGCCGTCACCACCGACTCCGTGAAGGCCGAGCTGGAGAAGGCCCAGCAGCAGATGCCGGCGGCCTGAGGACCATGACGACCACCACCACCGCCGTACAAGAGCCGGTGCGTGCGAACTCCCCCGGGGCGGCGGGCGGCTCGGGCCGCCGCCCCGGGCGGATCCGCCGGATCGGACTGCCGTACCTGCTGCTCCTGCCCGCCCTGCTGCTCGAACTCCTCGTCCACCTCATCCCGATGGTCATCGGCGTCGTGATGAGCTTCAAGGAGCTCACCCAGTTCTACATCCGGGACTGGACCACCGCACCCTGGTCCGGGTTCGGCAACTACAAGATGTCCGTCGACTTCGACGCCCCGGTCGGCAAAGCCCTGCTGCACTCCTTCTTCGTCACCGTCAGTTTCACCCTGCTCTCGGTCGGCCTGTGCTGGCTGATCGGCACCGCGGCCGCGGTCTTCATGCAGGACACCTTCCGCGGCCGGGGCCTGCTGCGCGCCCTGTTCCTGGTGCCGTACGCGCTGCCGGTCTACGCGGCCGTCATCACCTGGGTGTTCATGTTCCAGCACGACAACGGCCTGGTGAACCACGTCCTGCACGACCAGCTGCACCTCACCGACAAGCCGTCCTTCTGGCTGATCGGCGACAACAGCTTCTACGCCCTGCTGACCGTGTCGGTGTGGAAGGGCTGGCCGTTCGCCTTCCTGATCGTGATGGCCGGACTCCAGAACATCCCGCGGGAGCTGTACGAGGCGGCCGCCCTGGACGGCGCCGGCATGTGGCAGCAGATCCGCCGGATCACCCTGCCGTCGCTGCGCCCGGTCAACCAGGTGCTGATCCTGGTCCTGTTCCTGTGGACGTTCAACGACTTCAACACGCCGTACGTCCTGTTCGGCAAGTCCGCCCCGGAGGCCGCCGACCTCATCTCGGTCCACATCTACCAGGCCTCCTTCGTCACCTGGAACTTCGGCACCGGCTCGGCCATGTCCGTGCTCCTGCTGCTCTTCCTGCTCGTGGTGACAGGCGTGTACCTGGTGTTCACCTCGCGCGGACGGAGGACCGCCGATGTCTAGCCCCAGCTCGCCGATGGCCCCGCCGCGGTCCTTCCTCTGGTCCCGCCGGATCTTCCTCACGCTGCTCGCCGGGTTCGTGCTGATCCCCGTGTACGTGATGATCTCCAGCTCGCTCAAGCCCCTCGCGGACGTCACCGGCAAGTTCCGCTGGCTGCCGAGCGGGCTGACGATCCGCCCGTACATCGACATCTGGTCGACGGTCCCGCTCGCCAAGTACTTCGTGAACTCGCTGATCGTGTCGGTCGCGGCGACCGTCTGCTCGGTCGTCGTCGCGGTGTTCGCCGCCTACGCGGTCAGCCGCTACGAGTTCCGCGGCAAGCGCGTCTTCACGGTCACCGTGCTGTCCACGCAGATGTTCCCGGGCATCCTCTTCCTGCTCCCACTGTTCCTCCTGTACGTCAACATCGGCAACGCCACCGGCATCGCCCTGTTCGGCTCCCGCGGCGGTCTGATCCTCACCTACCTGACCTTCTCGCTGCCGTTCTCGATCTGGATGCTGATCGGGTACTTCGACTCGGTGCCGCGGGACCTGGACGAGGCGGCGCTGGTGGACGGCTGCGGGCCGCTCGGCGCGCTGCTGCGGATCGTCGTACCGGCCGCGATCCCCGGCATCGTCGCGGTCGCCGTCTACGCCTTCATGACCGCCTGGGGCGAGGTCCTCTTCGCGTCGGTCATGACCAACGACACCACCCGCACGCTGGCCGTCGGTCTCCAGGGCTACTCCACCCTCAACGACGTGTACTGGAACCAGATCATGGCCGCCTCGCTCGTGGTGAGCGTCCCCGTCGTGGCCGGCTTCCTGCTCCTCCAGCGCTACCTCGTCGCCGGGCTGACCGCCGGCGCCGTCAAGTGAACACGCTTCGTAACGAAGCCAGTTCCGAAGGGAATTTCGTGACCATCGACCTCGCCGCCCTCCCGCACGACTTCCTGTGGGGCACGGCAACCGCGGCGTACCAGATCGAGGGAGCCGTCGCCGAGGACGGCCGTGCACCCTCCATCTGGGACACCTTCTCGCACACCCCGGGGAAGATCGCAGGCGACGACAACGGCGACGTCGCGTGCGACCACTACCACCGCTGGCGCGAGGACATCGGCCTGATGCGCCGACTGGGTGCGAACGCCTACCGGCTGTCGGTCGCCTGGCCGCGCGTGATGCCCGGCGGCGACGGCCCGGTCAACGCCAAGGGCCTCGACTTCTACGACGAGTTGATCGACGCCCTGCTGGCGGCCGGCATCACCCCGTCGGTCACCCTCTACCACTGGGACCTGCCGCAGGCCCTCCAGGACCGGGGCGGCTGGCCGGAGCGGGCGACCGCCGAGCACTTCGCCGCGTACGCCTCCGTCGTCGCCGAACGCCTCGGCGACCGGGTCCAGCACTGGACCACCCTCAACGAGCCTTCCTGCTCGGCCTGGATCGGCCACCTGGAGGGCAAGATGGCCCCCGGCTGGACCGATCTCACGGCGGCCGTCCGCGCCTCCTACCACCTGCTCCTCGGCCACGGCCTGGCCGCCCAGGCGATCCGCGCCGCCGCGCCCGGCGCCGAGGTCGGCATCGTCAACAACCTCTCCACCGTCTTCGCCGCCTCCGAACGTCCCGAGGACGCGGCCGCCGTCCGCCGCCACGACGGACACGTCAACCGCTGGTGGCTGGACCCGGTGCACGGCCGCGGCTTCCCGGCCGACATGGTCGAGACGTACGGCGTCGAACTCCCCGAGCGTCCCGGCGACCTGGCGACCATCGCCGCCCCGCTCGACTGGCTGGGCCTCAACTACTACTTCCCGGCGTACGTGGAGAACGACCCCGACGGCCCCGCGCCCTACGCCCGTTCGGTCTACCGCCCCGACGTCCCGCGCACCGGCATGGACTGGGAGATCGACGCGAGCGGCATCGAGACGCTGCTGCTGCGCCTCACCGAGGAGTACGGCGCCCGCAAGATCTACGTCACCGAGAACGGCTCCGCCTACCCGGACGTGGTCCGCCCCGACGGCACCGTCGACGACCCCGAGCGCCAGGAGTACCTGGTCGCCCACCTGGCGGCCTGTGCCTCGGCGGCCCGCAAGGGCGCCCCGCTGGCCGGCTACTTCGCCTGGTCGCTGCTGGACAACTTCGAGTGGGCGTACGGCTACGACAAGCGCTTCGGTCTGGTCCACGTCGACTACCGCACCCAGGTCCGCACGATCAAGGGCAGCGGCCACCGGTACGCGGACATCATCCGCGACCACCGGGGACAGGCCCGCCGGGCGGCCTGACACACACCGCGGTGGGCGCGGACCAGGGGAGTTCCGCGCCCACCGCACAGACGACCGTCATGCGTCGTCGCCCTCCGCACGAGCACCAGGCACGGAGCTTGATCTGTCATGCCCACAACACAACCGAAGGAACTGTCGACGCTCAGGAGACCCACATGCCGACCCGCATCCCCCGTACCGTCCTGGCCGCCCTCGCGGCAGCCGCCCTGCTGACCTCCGGCACGATCCTCGCCGCCCCCACATCCTCGGCCGCCACCGCCGTGACCTGGGACACCGACCGCGCGAACACCGCCTACGCCGCCAACCCCTCCGCCGTCACCGCCTCCGGCTACGAGAACGCCGGCACCACCCCCGGCCTGGCCTTCGACGCCAACGGCGCGACCCGCTGGTCCAGCAACTTCGCCGACGACGCCTGGATCCGGATCGACCTCGGCACCACGATCCGCATCGACAGCGTGCAACTCGACTGGGAGGCCGCGTACGGCAGGAGATACGTCCTGGAGGCCTCGAAGAACGGCACGGACTGGACGCCCTTCTACACCGAGACCGCGGGCACCGGCGGCTCGGTCACCGCCCACACCTACCCGCAGGAGGTCACCGGCCGCTACGTCCGCATGCGCGGCATCCAGCGTGCCACTCCCTACGGCTACTCGCTCTGGAACTTCAAGGTCTACGGCGGTGAACCCGCACCCGCGTCCTCGACCGTCACCAACCTGGCCCTGAACCACCCGGCGTACTCCAACTACTACCAGCACGCGGGCAATTCACCGGCGTTCGCGACCGACGGCGGCTGGCCGGCGGACCTGAAGGGCGACTACACCCGCTGGTCGAGCGACTGGAACGCCGACCGCTGGATCTCCGTCGACCTCGGCGCCACCTCCACGATCTCCTCCGTGGACCTCTACTGGGAGTCGGCGTACGCGGTCGACTACCTCCTCCAGGTCTCCGACGACAACGTCAACTGGCGCACGGTGTACGAGCCGTCGGCCGCCGACATCGCCGCCCGCCGCGCGAACGTCGTGTCCCCCTCGGACGCCTCCGGTCTGCACGACACGGTCACCCTCTCCTCCCCGGCGACCGGCCGTTACGTCCGCATGCTCGGCAAGGAGCGCCGCAGCTTCTACAACCCGGCGCCCTACACCGCGCAGTTCGGATACTCCCTCTACGAGTTCCAGGTCTGGGGCACCGGCGGCAGCGCCTCGGCGGCCTACCCCGCCCTCCCCGGCGACCAGTCCGGCACCTACCAGACGACGTTCTTCGACGACTTCACCGGCTTCTCGCTCGACCGCTCCAAGTGGCGGGTCGTGCGCACCGGCACCGAGATGGGCTCGGTCAACGGTGAGGCACAGGCGTACGTCGACTCGTCGGACAACATCCAGACGCAGAACGGCGAGCTGATCCTCAAGGCCAAGTACTGCAAGGGCTGCACCCAGGCGGGCGGCGGCACCTACGACTTCACCTCGGGCCGCATCGACACCGACACCCACTTCGACTTCACGTACGGCCGCGTGAGCGCTCGCATGAAACTCCCCGTGGGCGACGGCTTCTGGCCCGCCTTCTGGCTGCTCGGCAGCAACGTCGACGACCCGTCGGTCTCCTGGCCGGCCTCCGGCGAGACCGACATCATGGAGAACATCGGCTACCCGACCTGGACGAGCACCTCCCTCCACGGGCCGGGCTACTCGGCCGACGGCAACATCGGTGCCCGCCAGACCTTCCCGAACGGCGGCACCATCGACCAGTGGCACACCTACGCGGTGGAGTGGACGCCGACGGCGATGCGCTTCTACGTCGACGACACCCTGGTCCAGGAGACGACCCGCAACGTCCTGGAGTCGACCCGCGGCCAGTGGGTCTACGACCACAACCAGTACGTCATCCTCAACCTCGCCCTCGGCGGCGCCTACCCGGCCGGCTGGAACCAGGTCACCACCCCCTACTGGGGCCTCCCGCAGTCCAGCGTGGACAAGATCGCGGCCGGGGGAGTGCAGGCGGAGGTGGACTGGGTGCGGGTGGAGCAGAAGAAGTAGCACGACGCAGGTGCGCCGGGACCTCGGGCGGGAGCAGACCCGCCCGAGGCTCGATCTTCCGTCGGGTCCTGTGACGGGGCACCGCCGCTCGCCCCGGCCGGATCACTGCTCGAAGTGCTGAGCGCGCATGTTCGTGACGTATTGCCGCAGAGCGTCGGCGCTGTGGAAGACGCGGTAGTCGCTCGCCTCCAACGCCCCTTGCTCCTTCGCCGTCGGATCCAGAGCAAGGACCACGGGAGCGCCCACCTCCTCCTGAAGCCCCTGCGGCCAGTAGGCGGCCGCCACCGTGATCGCGGCGCCGGTGCGCGGGTCGATGACCTCACTGTCCAGCTCCGGGGCGGCGAACCCGGCCTTCTCCACCTCGGTCAGCAGCGACGCGAGGCCGGGGACGTCGTCCACCGCCGACCCGGCCACGGCCACGGTGGTGGGGGGCAGACCGGTTCGAGTGGCCGCCATGAGATCGACGGGCGACGGTCCGTCGTGCAGGGTGTCCAGGAAGTCGTTCGCCGCGTAGGACAGCAGTTCGCGACGGGCCGCGAGGAAGTCCAGGTAGTTCTCGACGCGCCAGAGCCTCGGATCCACGGGGATCCACTGCGACTCCAGAGCGCCCGGCACCCGTTGCGTGATCTCCGCCAGGTAGTCCGCCGGGTTCCTGGCACCGACCCGCAGGTTGGTGTCCTGGGTGAGGAAGCAGAAGTTCGCGACCGCGTTGATCTCGGCGTGGTTGTACCCGTACTCGCGCAGGCGCGCCTTGGGGAAGATGTGGTGCACCTGGAGCGAACTCAGCCGCCCCAGCATGCCGTCCCGTAGCGGTACCCCGCTGCCCAGGTCCTGCGCCCTGTGGACTCGGGTGAGCATGTAGAGCAGCGGATAGAAGCGCGATCCCATCCCGGCGCCCACGAAATCGTCGGGCCTGACCTCCAACCGGCCGCCGCGGCTGCGGCGCAGAAGGTCGGTCAACTGGTCGACGCCACCGTCCTCGAGTGCCTGGAGGTCCTGGTTGAGGGCGGTCTCCGTGGCGCCCGTGTGCCGACCCCACAGAAAGCTGTGCACGTACCAGTGGAAGAGCCGGTCCCGCGTCATCGCGTCCGGGAAGCGGCCGCCGTGGTCGTGCAGCAGCCGGCTCATCACCGGGAACGCGCCCCGGCCGCTGAGTACCTTGCCGTGGTCCAGGCCCAGCCGACCACCCAGGGCGTTCAGCAGATGGGCGACGGAGTCGATGGTCTCCGTCAGGCCCTTCTGGAACGTGGGCACATCGACATCGGCAAGCTTCGAGAACTGTGCCTCGCCGGTCAGCACGGCGTTGACATTGCGCAGCAGCCAGTCCAGCTTGAAGTCGAAGCCCGCGTCGGACCAGGTCGACAGCGCCGCGTTCATCGTGGGCCGGGCTTCCGGCCAGGAGGCGCAGATCGCCGCCAGCGCCAGATCGCCCTTGGAGAGCTTGGTGCCGCCCGAGTTCACCTTGTTGAAGATCTCGACGACGACGTCGATGGTCTTGTCCTGACCGGTGACCTCGTCGATGTGGATGTCGCGTTCCTTGATCTGGGTGATCCGGTTGAGCCGCTCGATGTAGGGGCCGTACAGCCGGCCGTCCCCCTGGGTGAGTTCGGTGACCTGCTGGAAATGGCCTGCCAGCCCTTGCTGCAGCAGGGAGGAGACGTCGACCCAGACCGGGTTGTCCTTCATCTTCGCCGGCGCGTAGAACTCGAACGCCTCCGTGTCCAGGTTGAAGTGAAGACCGGCCAGGGTCGCCGGATTCCCCTCGAAGAAACGGGGCGGACGGCCGTGGGTCACACCGTAGAGCGTCGTCACGCGCTGCTGGCCGTCCAGAAGGAGGTGGATCGCGCCGTCCCGGGCCGCGCCGTCGCCTCTGGTCTGCGTGGTCTCGGCCTTGGTGCTCCAGGTGAGAAAGCCGCCGATCGGATAACCCCGATACAACGACTGGAAGAACTCGCGTACTTGATCACGCGTCCACACGTATCCGCGCTGGAATTCCGGCAGAGCGATGTCACCGGAGTCCACCTTGTCGAGAATCTGGGAAATACGCACTGTCTTCCTGCTCTCCAGCCCGGCGGCGTCCCCCCACCAGGATCCATGCGATCTTCACACGTTATCAGCCGGTCTGTGTGGGGGGCACCGGAATGGGACGGCGGGCGAAGACGCGGTTCGGTCCCTGCGCCGGAGCCCTCACAGCAGGCCACGGCCATCGCACGGGAAAACCCCAGCCGTGAGTGAACGGGGCGTCCCTGCCTCGCGTATCCCCCGACCGTGGGAGGATCGCTCACCATGAATGCGTCACCGGCGGTACGGAGCCTGCGTGCCGCGGTGTTCGCCGCGGTGTGCGTGCTCCTGGCTGCCGCCGGCCACGGCCTCGCCATGGGCGACATGCCGCCGCTGTGGGCCGACGCGGCCGGGTTCGCCGCCGTGTTCGCCCTGGGCCGCGCCCTCGCGGGACGTGAGCGTGGGCTGCCGGAGATCGGCGTCGGCATGCTCCTCACCCAGGCCGGCCTGCACTTCGGCTTCGACGCGGCCCGCGCGGTCGGCCCGGCTCCGGCGTCCACCATGAACATGGCCCCCATGCGCATGCACGGTCATGCCATGGCCGGTATGGCGGGTGTGGCGGGTGTGGCCGGTGCCGCGCAGCAGCACCCGCAGGTCCACGTCCTGACCGCGCACGCCACCGTCGCCCATGTCGTCGCCGCGCTCGTCGCCTCCTGGTGGCTGCGGCGCGGCGAGGCCGCGCTGTGGTCGCTGCTGAGGCGGACCGCCGCGCTCGTCCCCGGTCTGGCCGCCTGGTGGCGGGATGCCCCGCTGCCCGCCCGGGCCGCCGGCCCCCGCCTGGCCCAGGCCGCCCCGATACGGCCCCGCCCGCTGCTCGCGCTGCGGCACGCCGTGAGCCGACGCGGCCCCCCGAACCCGATCCCGTACACGGTCTAACACCAGTAAGACTCTCTAACAGACACCACTCGTACGGAGATCGACTCACTCATGCCTGCTGTCTCTGCGACCCGTCACACCCTGCGCCGCGCCGCCACCGTCACCGCGCTCGCCGCCGCGTCCGTCCTCGTCGCCGCCGGCGTCGCCTCGGCGCACGTCACCGTCCACCCCGAGAGCTATGCCAAGGGCGCCACCGACGGCGTGCTGACCTTCCGGGTGCCCAACGAGGAGGACACCGCCTCCACCACCAAGGTCCAGGTCTACCTGCCCACCGACCACCCGGTCCTGGGCGTCCTCGTCACCCCGCAGGACGGCTGGACCGCCAAGGTGACCACCACCAAGCTCAAGACGCCCGTGAAGACCGACGACGGCACCATCACCGAGGCCGTCTCCGAGGTCACCTGGACCGGCGGCAAGATCGGCGCCGGCCAGTACCAGGACTTCGACGTCGCCTTCGGGCAGCTGCCCGAGGACACCGACCAGCTGACCTTCAAGACCCTCCAGACCTACTCCGACGGCAAGGTCGTCCGGTGGATCGAGGAGGCGCAGAGCGGCGACGACGAGCCGGAGAACCCGGCGCCGGTCCTCAAGCTGACGGCGGCGGGCGACGAGGACACCGCTTCGACCGCGTCGGCCGCGAAGAGCAGCGCCAAGACGACGACCGCGGCCGCCGACTCCAGCGACTCGACCGCCCGCGGCCTCGGCATCGCGGGCCTGATCGTCGGCGCCCTGGGCCTGGCGGCGGCCGCGTTCGCCGTCGTACGGACGCGGGGCGCACGGTCGTAGGCCAACGCGTGTAGGCCAACGCGTGTAGGCCAACGTGCGTAGGCCAACGTGCGTAGGCCAACGTGCGTAGGCGGCCGCCTCGGATCCGCCCCGCTGGATCTCGTCCGGTGGGGCGGGCCTCGGCCCGCGCCTCGGATCCATGCGTGCGACCGATGCTCCGCATATGGCAATGCGTCATATGCTACCTATGTGCCATTTTGTGCTAGCGGGAACTTCCCCTCCGAACCCATTACCGGTAGGGCTCGGAGAGGTGAAAGGAGCGCATCGTGATAGCCAAGCTGCTTCGCAAGTTGTCCTTCACCCGCCACTACGGTGCGTACGGGGCCCACGACTGGGCGGCGTACGGCGACGACTCGGTGTGATCGCACCGCCGGCGGGCGCCCCATGGGCGCCCGCCAGAGGTCAGGGACGGTCTCATGGGCCGAGGGAACGAGCCGCCGCGGTTGCCCGAAGGCAGCTTCGCGGCCTGGAGCCGCGACCGGCTGGCGTTGGCGCGCCGTGGCGCCGAAGAGTGCGGGGACGTCTGGCAGCTGGAGCCGGGGGTCTATGTGGCCGCCGCGGCCGGGCCGTGCGAAGCGGTCCTGCGTCGCGCGCAGGACTTCCCCAAGGAGTCCTCGCCTCTCTTCCCGCCGTTGAGGCGGTCGGGCGGGGCACCGACACCCGAGGAGCGCGAGGAGCGTGCGTACGCTCACGCGGCCCGCATGCGTGGACTGCGTGCGCAGGCGGTAGCGGCCCGGATCGGTGAGGTCGCGTCCCGGACCGCTCGTTTCGCCGACCAGTGGCCCACGGGCCGGGACGTCGAGATCCTGCCTCGGGTCCGGCACGCCCTGGCCGAGATCGGCGTCAGCTATCTGTTCTCCGAGGACGCTCCCGCCCTGCTGCCCCATGCCGCGCAGCTCTTCCTGGCCCGGGAGGTACTCGTACAGCCCTCGCGTTGGGTATGGCCGCGTTGGGTCCCCACTCCGGCACGGCGGTTCCGCACCCGGCAGCAGATCGCCTTCACCGACGCCCTGCGGCCCGTCGTCCGCCGCCGTCGTTCATCGGGCCGGCTCGGTGACGACGTGCTGGGACTGATGCTCCGGCCCTCCCCCCGCCACGGCCTGCTGCCGGAGGAGGCCATCCTCGACACGCTCCCCGGAATCACCGTCGCCACCTTCGAGACCCCTTCCCGGGCAGCCGGGTGGATCCTGCTCCACCTGGCCCGGTACCCCGAGGCGGCGAGCCTCGTCGCGGCCGAAGCCGCCGCGCTGCCCGCGGACCCGGCCGCGACGACCAGCACCCACCTCGGCGGCCTGCCGTACACCCAGGCTCTGGTGAGCGAGGTGCTCCGGCTGTACCCGCCCAGCTGGCTGCTGGCCCGGCGCGCCCCACGAGAGACCCAGCTGGCCGACTACACCATCGACGCCGGGTCCACCGTTCTCGTCTGCCCCTACACCGCCCAGCGCGACGCGCGGGAACATCCCGAGCCGGACCGGTTCCGGCCCGAGCGCTGGCTCTCCGATGCGGGCTCGCCGACGAAACCCGGGGCCTTCCTCTCCTTCGGTACCGGACCGCACGGCTGCGAGGGCACCGCTCTGGCCATGGCGATGCTGACGCTCCTGACCGCACAGACCGCCCGCCGCCACCGGTTGAGCGAGCCGCCCGGACCGGAACCCAGCTACCACGTCACCACCCTCGAGGGCCTCGCGACTGCCGGCCTGCGGCTGCGGGCGACCTCGCGCGGCTGAGGGCAACCCGGCGCTCCGACCCGCTTCCGGCCCCGCGTGGACGGCCGGCTCACGGCCGGCTCACGACTGGCTCATGGCCGGCTCATGGTCGGCTCTTCGTGTGCCGCTGGTCGAACTCCTCGGCGAGCATGCCCATCAGGACGAGGTCGTGGTGCCGGCCGGCGAAGAAGACGTGTTTCCGCAAGCGCCCCTCCTCGGTGAAGCCGAGCCGACGGAAGAGTGCCAGCGATGCCTCGTTGTCGGCGAAGACCGCCGCCAGGCACTTGTGATAGCGCCGCTCCGCGAACATGAAGCGCAGCAGCAGTACCACGGCTTCCGACGCGTAGCCCTGGCGCCGGTGGTCGGCGCCGATCGTGACATCAAGCTCGAACCAGCCTGAACGGGGGCCGGTGCGATGTGAGCCGACGGCGCCGACCAGCTCTCCGGTGGCCGTCGCCTCGACCGCCAGCCGGAAGCGGTCGTCGTCGCACTCGGCGACGGCCTGCTCCTTCGCCCAGGCACGGTAGCTCTCGGCGGACCGCGGCAGATCCAGCCTGCCCCCGCGCCGACCGTCGTCGTCGGCCAGACGCATGAACGCCGTCCAGTCGCCGGGCTCGACAGCGCGCAGGCGTACCCGTTCACCGGTCCAGGACGATGCCATGCCCCATTTGATCACGCTGCCGTGCGCACGAGGCCGAGAGGCGCACCGCAGTCGACTCGCAGTCGACTCGCCGACATCGGTGCCGCTGTTTACGCTGACCCTCTGACGGTATGAGCGCCGCTCACGCGACCAGAATCCAACGGCCGGGGACAAGTCCCTGATCGGACGCCGTTCGCCGCAGCCCCTTGCCGCGCACCGGAGTGGCGCGGCCTCGAGTGCCTTCAGCTCCCAGCTTCCTGTGGAGGGCGGGGTGACCAGAACCGACAGCCTCCGTGCGTTCCGGCGCGACGGCCGCATCGTGGTCGTCGGGGCGTCGCTGGCGGGGCTGCGGGCCGCGGAGGCTCTGCGCGACGAGGGGTTCACCGGATCGCTGACGATGATCGGTGACGAGCCGTGCGAGCCCTACGACCGTCCGCCCCTGTCCAAGCAGGTGCTGACCGGGTGGGTGCCGGCGGGGAGCACCACTTTGCCGCGCCGTCGTGCCATCGACGCGGAGTGGCTGCTGGGCGTGCCCGCCGACGGGCTGGATCTCGCGACGAACCATGTCCGTCTCGCCGACGGACGCGAGGTGCCCTTCGACCGGGTGCTGATCTCCACCGGGGTGCGGGCCCGGCCCTGGTTCGTGCCGAGCGAGGCGGAGCTGGAGGGCGTGTTCGTCGTACGGACCCGCGAGCACGCCGAAGGCCTGCAACGCGCCCTCGCCGCCGGGCCGTCCCGGGTGCTGGTCATCGGTGCCGGATTCACCGGCTCCGAGATCGCCTCCGTCTGCCGGGAGCGGGGCATCCCGGTGACCGTCGCGGAACTCGCGCCGTACCCGCTCGTGGGGGCGCTCGGCGCGATGATCGGCGAGGTGGCGGCGGAGATGCAGCGCGCGCACGGGGTCGACCTGCGGTGCGGGGTCGAGGTCACCTCGCTGGAGGGCGACGCGCGGGGACGGTTTCGCCGGGCCCACTTCGACGACGGCAGCGCGATCGACGCCGACGTGGCGGTGGTGGCACTCGGAAGCATCCGCAACACCGAGTGGCTGCGGGGCTCCGGACTGGCGGCGGGCGTGTGGGGAGTCACCTGTGACACGGGATGCCGCGCCCTCGACGTCGACGGCCGCGTCACCGACGACGTCTTCGCCGCGGGAGACGTGGCACTCTGCCCGAACCCCCATTACGGATCCCGGCTCATCTCGCTGGAGCACTGGGCCGACGCCGTGGAGCAGGCGGAGGTCGCCGCCCACAACATGGTCAGCGCCCCGGCGGACCGCCGCTCCCACGTCTCCGTCCCGCGGTTCTGGTCGATCCAGTTCGGCGTCAACATCAAGTCCGTCGGCGTGCCGACCCTCGCCGACGAGACGGCCGTCGTCCAGGGATCGCTGGGCGACCTCCGTTTCGTCACCGCATATGGCTACCGGGGCCGTGTCACGGCCGCCGTGAGCTTCGACAACGGCAAGCGGCTGGACCACTACCGGCGGTTGATCGAGACGGCCGCGCCCTTCCCGCCGCCCTGCCCCACGCCCGACCGGCCGCCCGACGGGAAACCGGTGCCCGTCGACCTCCCCGACCCCGCCCTGCTCGCGCGGGGCGCCACGGCGGTCGTCACAGGCGATGCCCCCGGTGAGCCCCGGGTCACCGCCGTACGCCGGCATCGGCGGGAGCGGGAGGTGCGCCGGACGGCCACGACCGGGACGGCCGACACGCTGCAACGGATCTTCGACCAGTCCGCCCGGGCCGACCCCTACCCGCTGTATGCCGAGTTGCGCAGGACGCCGGTGGCCCGGCAGGAGGACGGCAGCTACGTCATCAGCACGTATCGCGAGATCACGGACGTGCTGAACGACCCGCACCTGAGTTCTGACGTGCGCAACCTGTCGCCCCCGATGCCCTCGGACGACGGAGCGCCCCCGTCGTCGTTCATCCACATGGACTCGCCCGAGCACGACCGCCTGCGGCGGATGGCGACGCGCCAGTTCGGCCCCCCGCACACCCCTGGGCTGGTGACCGGGCTCGAAGGCTTCCTGACCGCCACCGTCGGCGACCTGCTCGACGACGTGGCGGGCAAGGAGCGGATCGACGTCGTCGACGACTTCGCCGTCCCGTTCCCCGTGACCGTGACCTGCCACCTGCTCGGCGTGCCCCGTGAGGACGAGCCGAGGTTCCACCTCTGGGTGCACGACATCATGAGCTCGATCGACTACGACCCGGCGACCGACCCGAAGGAGAGACTGGACAAGGGAGTGCAGGCCCGCGAGGACCTGTACCAGCGCCTCGGCGGGCTGGTGGAGCGGAGTCACGGCCGGCCGGGAGACGGCCTGCTGGCACGGCTGGCCAACGACGACGGGCCGGACGGGCGGATGACCGACGCCGATGTCGTCGCCACCGCCAGGCTGCTCCTCATCGCCGGTCACGAGACCACCGCCAACCTCGTCACCAACGGCATGCTGACGCTGCTGCGCCACCCGCAGATCCTGGAACGGCTGCGCGGCGAACCGGACCTGGTCGTGCCGCTGGTCGAGGAACTGCTGCGCTACGAGCCGCCCGTGCACATCATTCCCTGGCGGGCCGCGTACAGCGACATCACCGTCGCCGACACCGTCATCCCCAGGGGCTCGCAGGTCATGCTGATGCTGGCCTCGGGCAGCCGCGACCCGGAGCGCTTCCACGACCCGGACCGCTTCGACCCCGACCGGCGCGACAACCAGCACCTGGGCTTCGGCAGCGGCATCCACCTGTGCTTCGGCGGCCCGCTGGCCCGGCGGGAGGCCCAGATCGCACTGGGCGAGCTGGTACGCCGCCTCGACCACCCGGCGCTGCTCGCCGACCCCCCGCCGTACCGGCGCAGCCCCGTGCTCCGCGGGCCGGTCCATCTGTGGGTCGAGCAGGGTGACGACGGGCGCGGCAGCCGAGGGCGGTAAGCAGCAAGGGCAGTGCCGGTGCGACGGTGCCACGGGGGCGGCCGGCGGCCCCGGGTCAGCGCATCGCCAGTTCCAGGAACTCGATGCCCTCGACGGAAATCTCCGAAGACTCCATGGACGCGGCCTCCGCCGGCACCTCCAGCACCGGCACCGGCGCCGGCACCGCCGTCCGCGCGTTGCGCGACAGCCACAGCACGTCCCGCCCGAACGACCACACCAGGGAGCCGAGCGCCAGCAGCACCACGCCCAGGTTGGCCGCGTAGGGCAGCAGGTCCGCGCCGGCCAGCAGCAGGCAGATGCCCTGCATCGCGGCGACCGTCTTGCGGGCCATGGAGTGCGGCAGCGGGGCGTTCAGCCAGGGTGCCGCCTTCGCGGCCGCGACGAACGCGTAGCGCATCCCGCCGATGAGGAGGACCCACGGCCCGAGCTGCGTCGAGACGTACACGCTCAGCACCAGGATCAGGAACGCGTCGACCTCCATGTCGAAGCGGGCGCCCAGCGCGGTCGACGTACCCGTCTTGCGGGCCACCTTGCCGTCCACCCCGTCGAGGATGAGGGCCACGGCCGTCAGGCCGACCAGGAGGGTGACCGGCGGGGAGCTCTCGAAGGAGTCGGCGACCAGGGCGGTCACGCCGCCGACCAGGATCGCGCGGCCGAGGGTCACCCGGTTGGCAGGGCCGAAGGAGCGGGGGCGGGTGCGGTGCAGGGCCCGGGAGAGGACCGCCCAGGTGGCTATCGCGAACGCGAGACCCGTCAGCCAGCCGGCCGGCCCCATGCCGATCGCCGTCCCGAGCAGGGCCAGCAACAGGATCTGCACGCCCGCTCCCACAGCGGTCTCCTGCTGGACCAGCCTGGCTTCGTAAGTGTTGTTCAGGGCCACCGCACGTCCTCCGGCCGAATGACAGAGTCGATCAACGCCGCGTACTGTGCGCGGCCTGTGCACTTCTCGCTGTGCACAACTCCGTACGTGAACCACTTCCCGATCGTTCAGGAGGATGCCGATGAACTCCTCGGCCCGCGCGTTCTGGCTCCGCTCCCCGGGCCACGGAGAGCTGCGTGACGTCACCCTCACGGAGCCCGGCGAGGGTGAGGTCCTGGTGCGCGCGCTGTACTCGGGAGTCAGCCGTGGCACCGAGACACTGGTGTTCCGGGGCGGGGTGCCGGAGAGCCAACACGCCGTGATGCGGGCGCCGTTCCAGGAGGGCGAGTTCCCCGGCCCGGTCAAGTACGGCTACCTCAGCGTCGGCGTGGTCGAGCAGGGCCCCGATGGGCTGATCGGGCGTACGGTCTTCTGTCTGTATCCGCATCAGACGCGTTACGTCGTTCCGGTGAGCGCGGTGACGGTGGTACCGGAGCGGGTACCCCCGGCACGTGCGGTACTCGCGGGCACGGTCGAGACCGCCGTGAACG
This sequence comes from Streptomyces sp. NPDC058464, assembly GCF_042721035.1. Taxonomy (NCBI): domain Bacteria; kingdom Bacillati; phylum Actinomycetota; class Actinomycetes; order Kitasatosporales; family Streptomycetaceae; genus Streptomyces; species Streptomyces sp. NPDC058464. The sequence goes on along the minus strand of NZ_JBHXMA010000028.1, from coordinate 150,585 downwards.
CCCTCTGGGACGCGGCGCCGCTGGTCGGCGACCGGATCGCGGTGATCGGCGGCGGCATGGTCGGCTGCTCGGTCACCGCCCTGCTCGCCCGCTTCCCCGGACTGCGGCTCCAGCTGGTCGACGCCGACCCGGCCCGGGCCAAGACGGCCGAGGCGCTCGGCGTGGACTTCGCGGCCCCCGAGGACGCCCTCGGCGACTGCGACCTCGTCGTGCACGCCAGCGCCACCGAACAGGGCCTCACCCGCGCGCTGGAACTCCTCGCACCGGAGGGCACGGTCCTCGACCTCAGCTGGTACGGCGACCGGCGGATCGCCCTCCCGCTCGGCGAGGCCTTCCACTCCCGTCGGCTCACCGTGCGCAGCAGCCAGGTCGGCACCGTCTCCCCGGCCGCCCGCGCCGGCCGCACGTACGCCGACCGGCTCGCCCTGGCCCTGGACCTGCTGGCCGACCCGGCGCTGGACGCCCTCATCACCGGGGAGAGCGCGTTCGAGGAGCTGCCGGAGCTGCTCCCGAAACTCGCCTCCGGGGAGATTCCCGCCCTCTGCCACCGGGTCCGCTACGGCGACAACGGCTGACGGAACGTCCAATAACGGCCGGTGCGGGCCGCCAAGAGGTCCTGACCTGAGAAAAGAGTGAGAGTGGACTGAACGCGGGGAAGCCAAGAGCCGTATTAAGGGCATCCCCCGGCAGGGATCAGCCGGGGGACCAGACGCGCCGCACCTGGAGGGTCGTCCGTTGTTCAGCATCACCGTCCGCGATCACATCATGATCGCCCACAGCTTCCGCGGCGAGGTGTTCGGGCCCGCGCAGCGACTGCACGGCGCCACGTTCCTCGTGGACGCCACCTTCCGCCGTGAACAGCTGGACGACGACAACATCGTCGTCGACATCGGTCTTGCCACCCAGGAACTCGGCGCCGTGGTCAGCGAGCTGAACTACAGAAACCTGGACAGCGAGCCCGACTTCGCCGGGATCAACACCTCCACGGAGTTCCTCGCGAAGGTCATCGCCGACCGGCTCGCCGAGCGCATCGAGAAGGGCGCGCTGGGCGAGGGCGCCAAGGGCCTCGCCGGACTGACCGTCACCCTCCACGAGTCGCACGTCGCCTGGGCGAGTTACGAGCGTGCCCTGTGACCGACATGGCCATCGGCCGCCCGTCGGCCCTCACCTACGTGCCCGCGCAGCGCGCGGCCGCCTCCGAGACCAGTGCCCCGGCGAGCATCGGGATCCTCCCCATGTCCCTGCGCAACGTGCACTTCGTCATGCCGGGCGGCGTCGACGACCCGGCCAACCCGAGCGGCGGCAACGCCTACGACCGGCGGATCTGCCTGGACCTGCCCGGCTTCGGATGGCAGGTCACCCGGCACACGGTGGACGGCTCCTGGCCGCGCCCCGGCACCGACGCCCGCGACGCCCTCGCCCGCACCCTGCGGGAGCTGCCCGACGGGGCGGTCGTCCTCCTCGACGGCCTGGTGGCCTGCGGGGTCCCGGAGATCGTCGTACCGGAGACGGAGCGGCTGCGGCTCGTCGTCCTCGTGCACCTGCCGCTCGGCGACGAGACCGGCCTCGACGCGGCCGTGGCCGCCGACCTGGACGCCCGCGAGCGCGCCGTGCTGCGGGCCGTACCCGCCGTGATCGCGACCAGCGACTGGGCGGTACGACGGCTGGTCTCGCACCACGGCCTGGCCCCCGACCGGGTCCATGTCGCCGCCCCCGGCGCCGACATCGCCCCGCTGGCCGGCGGCACCGACGGCGTCTCGCACCTGCTGTGCGTCGCCGCCGTCACCCCGCGCAAGGGCCAGCACCGGCTGGTCGAGGCGCTCGCGGCGGTCCGGGACCTGCCGTGGACCTGCACCTGCGTCGGCGGCCTCGGCCAGGACCCCGAGTACGTCGCCCACCTGCGGACGCTCATCGCCCAGCACGGGCTGACCGACCGGCTGCACCTCGCGGGTCCCCGCGCCGGCGCCGACCTCGACGCCAGCTACGCGGCCGCCGACCTGATGGTCCTCACCTCGTACGCCGAGACCTACGGCATGGCGGTTACCGAGGCCCTCGCCCGCGGCATCCCGGTGCTCGCCACCGACGTCGGCGGACTGCCCGAGGCGGTCGGCCGCGCCCCCGACGGCGGGGTGCCCGGCATCCTCGTACCGCCGGAGAACCCCGCCGCCCTCGCCGTCGAACTGCGCGGCTGGTTCGGCGAGGCGGACGTACGCCGCCGTCTCAAGGCCGCCGCGCGCGGCCGGCGGGCGGCGCTCGACGGCTGGGCGACCACCGCCCGCAGCCTGGCCGGAGTCCTGCTCCGACTCCCTGACGAACCCCGGAGGGCGGCATGACCAGCGAGACCACCACCACTACTCCGGTCGGCGCGATCCCCGCGCAGCCCGGGCCGACGGATGTTACGGATGCGGGAGTGGGACGAGAACGCGAACAGGCGCCCTCCGAGGTGATCGCCGGAGCCGGTCCCGTCGTCCGTCCGGGCGAGCGGGCCACCGTACGGCTGCGGGAGACCGGGCCCGAGGAGCCGCCGCGGTACGCCCCCGAGTGGCTGGAGCTGCGGGAGAGCGCGGACGCGGCCGCCCGGGCGCACGACCTGCTGGACCCGCTGCGGATCCGGCTGGCCAACCTGCCCGGCAAGGCGGGCGGCGTGGTCGTGCACGACCTGGGCTGCGGCACCGGCTCCATGGGCCGCTGGCTCGCCCCCCGCCTGGACGGCGCCCAGCACTGGATCCTGCACGACCGCGACCCCTACCTGCTGCACTTCGCCGCCGTCGCCTCGCCGCGCGCGGCCGCCGACGGCAGCCGCGTCACCGTGGAGACCCGGCGCGGTGACGTCGCCCGCCTCACCCCCGACGCGCTGATCGGCGCCTCCCTGGTCACCGCGTCCGCGCTGCTCGACGTGCTCACCCGGGAGGAGGTCGACATACTCGCCGAGGCCTGCACCGGGGCCGGCTGCCCCGCGCTGCTCACCCTGTCGGTCGCCGGACGGGTCGAACTGACCCCCTCCCACCCGCTGGACGCGGAGCTCGCCGAGGCGTTCAACGCCCACCAGCGGCGCGGCGGGATGCTCGGCCCGGACGCGGTCACCGCCGCCTGCGAGGCGTTCGCCGACCGGGGCGCCACCGTGAAGGTGCACCCCAGCGCGTGGCGGCTCGGCCCGAACGAGAAGGCGCTCACCGAGCAGTGGCTGCGCGGCTGGGTCGGCGCGGCCGTCGAGCAGCGCCCCGAACTGGCCGAGCGCGCCGACGCCTACCTGGCCGAGCGGCTAGCCGCCAACGCGGCCGGCGAACTGCGGGTCGTCGTGCACCACAGTGACCTGCTCGCGCTCGCCCGGCCGACCGGAGGCACCTCATGAGCACCCCCACGCTGGTCCGGCAGTCCGCGCCCGTCGCCCCGCCGGCCGTGCCCCGGCGCCTCAACCTCCGGGCCCTCCGCACCCACCTGGGCACCCTCGGCGGCGCCGCCATCATCGCCGTGCTGCTGTGGCGGCTCGGCACCGGAGTCTTCCTCGACGGACTGCGCCGGATCGACACCCCGACGCTGGTCGTCGGCCTGGCGGTCGGCGCGGTCACCACCGTGCTGAGCGCCTGGCGCTGGCAGTTGGTCGCCCGCAGCCTCGGCCTCAGGCTCCCGCTCGGGCCCGCCGTCGGCGACTACTACCGGGCGCTGTTCCTGAACGCGGCCCTGCCCGGCGGGGTGCTCGGCGACGTGCACCGGGCGGTCAAGCACGGACAGAGCGAGGGCGACATCGGGCGCGGTGTCCGCGCCGTCGTCCTCGAACGCACCGCGGGACAGATCGCGTTGACGGTGTTCGGCGCGGGCGCGCTGCTGATCCTGCCCTCGCCGGTCCGCGCCGACGTGCGCAGCTTCGCCCCGCTGGCGGCGGCCGGGGTGGCCGGCGCGTGCGCGATCGTGCTCGCCGTCCGGATGAACAAGTCGCCCGGCAAGCGCGGCGGTGCCCTGCGCGCCACCCTCGGCGAGGCCCGCCGCGCGCTGCTGTCGCGGCGGAACGGGCCGGGCGTCGCGCTGTCCTCCGCGGTCATCCTCGCCGGGCACGTCGGGATGTTCGTGGTGGCCGCCCGGGTCGCGGGCTCGGCCGCCTCCGTGGCCGTCCTCGTCCCGATCGCCGTCCTCGCCCTGGTCGCCATGGGCCTGCCGCTGAACGTCGGCGGCTGGGGCCCCCGGGAGGGCGTCACCGCCTGGGCGTTCGCCGCGGCCGGCCTCGGCGCGGACAGCGGCTTCGCCACCGCGGTCGTCTACGGCGTCCTCAGCTTCGTGGCGGCCCTGCCGGGCCTGGTGGTCCTGGTCGTCCGCTGGTACGCCGGACTGCGTTACTCCCGCCCGGCGGTGAGCAGTTCGAAAACCGCGCCGAAGGAATCCGCGAGGCTCGACAGGAGTTCCTTCCCCTTTTCCGCCGACCCGAGGGAAGGGCGGCCGATGACGCCCGACTCGGTATAGGCGGACATTCCCAGGGTGAGGAGATGACGACGGTCGTCAGCGGTGAAATCGGCGGACTCATAACCAGGGCGGACCAATTCGGGATGAGCGTGCAGCAGAATGGAGGTCTCGATTTCCCCGGCATGCATGTCGGTGAGCGCCGAGGTCTCCACCCCGGCCTTCGCGAGCGCCGTCTCCCAGTCCTCCGCGGCCGGGTACAGCGCCAGCCGCTCGCCCCGCGCGGACGCCTCCTGCACGACGTTGCCCAGCACGTAGTTGCCGCCGTGGCCGTTGACCACGACCAGCGCCTCGACGCCCGAGCGGCGCAGCGAGGCGGCGATGTCGGTCACCACCGCGTGCAGCGTCACCGCGGAGATGCTGACGGTCCCCGGCCAGGCGGCATGCTCGTGCGAGCAGGAGACCGTCACCGGCGGCAGCAGGTGCACCGGGTACGCGGCGGCGATCTCCCGGGCGACGGCACAGGCGACGAGGGTGTCCGTCGCCAGCGGAAGGTAGCGGCCGTGCTGTTCGAAGCTCCCCACGGGAAGGACCGCGACCTGTGTTGAAACGCCCGCCCCCCTGGTCCGTACCTCTTCCGTGGTGTCCGTCGGCAACAAGCCGTATGCCGCCGTACGCGCGCCCGAACCACTCATCATTTCACGGCCTTTCGTCTCCTCTTAGGAATCAGATCATGACAGAGAACATCGGCGTACTCGGCACGAAGTCCCCACGGCGTTCGGGCGTGGAACGCGTCGTCAATGCACCGCTGCCCACCGTGTACGGGAAATTCCAGGCGATCGGCTACCTGGACCACGACCGCGGGGACGAGCAGGTCGCCCTGGTCTACGGGGACATCGACAGCGACCGGGTGCTGACCCGGCTGCACTCCGAGTGCCTGACCGGGGACGCGTTCGGCTCCCAGCACTGCGAGTGCGGTGACCAGCTGGCCGCCGCACTGCGCGCGGTCGTCGCCGAAGGCAGCGGCATCGTCGTCTACCTGCGGGGCCACGAGGGCCGCGGGATCGGCCTGCTCGGCAAGCTGCGCGCGATGGCCCTGCAGGCCGAGGGCCTGGACACGGTCGAGGCCAACCTCGCGCTCGGACTGCCCGTCGACGCCCGCGACTACGGCGTCGCCGCCGGCATCCTGAGCGACCTCGGGGTGCGTTCGGTACGCCTGATGTCCAACAACCCGCGCAAGCGCGAGTCCCTGGTACGGCACGGCATCGAGGTTGCGGAAACGGTCCCGCTGCTGATCGAGCCGTGCGAGAACAACATCACCTACCTGCGGACGAAGCGCGAGCGCCTCGACCACGTGCTGCCCCACCTGGACGCGGTGGCGCACTGGTCCTGAGGTACCGGGCGGCCTCCGGGGGAAGGATCGGGGGAGACCGACAGGAGGTACACGCGTGAATCTTCGGGCCCAGGTCGTGATCATCGGCGGCGGGGTGATGGGTACCAGCATCGCCTGCCATCTCGCGAGCGCCGGCGTCCGTGACGTCGTCCTCGTCGAACGCGACGAACTCGCCGCCGGATCCACCTCGAAGGCCGCGGGCGGGGTGCGCGCCCAGTTCTCGGACGAGCTCAACATCCAGCTGGGCGCGCGCAGCTTAGAGGCCTTCGCCCGCTTCGGCGAGGAGATCGGGTACGACATCGGGCTGCACCGGGTCGGCTACCTCTTCCTCCTCTCCACCCCCGAGGAAGTCACCTCCTTCGAGGCGGGCGTCCGGCTGCAGAACCACCTCGGCGTGCCCAGCCGGATGCTCACCCCGAAAGAGGCGGCCCGGCTCTCCCCGCTGATCACCACCGACGGACTGCTGGCCGCCGCGTACTCCCCGGACGACGGCCACTGCACCCCCGAGTCCGTCGTGCACGGCTACGCGGCCGCGGCCCGCGCGCACGGCGCCCGCGTACTGCGCCACACCGAGGTCACCGGCATCGAACGGGACGGCCCGTACCTCACCGCCGTGCATACCACCCTCGGCCGGATCGCCACCGACACGGTGATCTGCGCGGCCGGCGCCTGGTCGCGGGCGGTCGGCGCGATGGCCGGCGTCGACTTACCGGTGCAGCCGCTGCGCCGCCAGATCGCGGTGACGGAACCGGTCCCGGGGCTGCCGCCGACGCTCCCCATGACCATCGACTTCACCACCAGCCTGTACTTCCACGCCGAGGGCCCCGGCCTGCTGCTCGGCATGTCCGACCCCGACGAACGGCCGGGCTTCGCCACCGACACCCACGACCGCTGGATCCCGCGCCTGTACGCGGCGATGGAGCGCCGGGCGCCGGCCCTGCTCGACCTGCGCCGCACCGGCGGCTGGGCGGGCCTGTACGAGAACACCCCGGACCACAACGCCCTGATCGGCGAGGCGGGTTCGGTCTCCCGGTTCCTGTACGCCACCGGGTTCTCCGGCCACGGCTTCCTGCAGGCACCGGCCGTCGGAGAGGTGATCCGCGACCTGTACCTGGGCCGGGCGCCCTTCCTGGACGTCCGCCCGCTCGGCGCCGACCGGTTCGCGGCCGACGCCCCACGCCCGGAGGCCAACCTGGTCTGACCGGGCGCGCGTTCGGAAGACGCTCAGTCCAGGATCGACTCGTGGACCAGCCGGCGCAGCTCCGGGAAGATCTTCAGGGTCTTCGGCCGGACCTGGGTGTGGAACTGCACGGTCAGGTCGTTGGCCGGGTCCACCCAGAACGCGGTGGTGGCCGCGCCGGTCCAGCCGTAGGTGCCGGGGCTGCTGGGGGCGAGGGTGCGGTCCGGGTCGACCACCACGGAGACGCCCAGGCCGAAGCCGAGCCCGTCGTTGCCGGGTTCCCGGTGGACCGGGGCGCCGTAGGCCCGCAGATCGGCCCCGCCGGGCAGGTGGTTGCTGGAGAGCAGCCCCACAGAGGCGGGCGACAGCAGCCGGACGCCGTCCAGTTCGCCGCCCCGGCGCAGCATCTCCATGAACCGGTGGTAGTCGTACGCCGTCGCCGCGAGGCCGCCGCTGCCGGACAGGAAGCGGGGGCGGCCCCGCAACGGCAGGCCGGGGATCGCCTCGATGGCGCCGCCCTCCGTCTCGCCGTACAACTCGGAGAGCCGGTCGGCCTGTTCGGGCACGATGTGCAGGCCTGCGTCCGGCATGCCGAGCGGGCGGAAGATCCGGTCGGCGAAGAACTCGTCGAGCCGCTGCCCGGAGACCACCTCGACGACGCGGCTGAGCACGTTGAAGCCGACGGAGTAGTTCCACTGGGTGCCCGGCTCGAACTGGAGCGGCATGCGGGCGTACACCGCCATCGCCTCGGCGAGGTCCGCGCCGGCCGGCACCGAGAACTCCAGGCCCGCCTCGCGGTAGAGGGCGTCCACGGGGTGTGTGTGGTAGAAGGCGAAGGTCAACCCGGCGGTGTGGGTGAGCAGATGGCGGATCCGGATCGGGCCGTCGGCCGGCCGGGTCACCATGTCGTCGCCCGCACCGGACACATGGACCCGCGGGGCGGCGAACTCCGGCAGGAAGCGGTCGACGGGGTCGTCCAGGGACAGCAGCCCGTCCTCCACCAGCAGCAGCACGGCGACCGCGGTGACCGGCTTGGTCATGGAGTAGATCCGCCAGATGGTGTCCGGCTCGACCGGCAGTCCGGCCGCGCGGTCGCGGTGGCCCTGCGTGGTGAGGTGGGCGACCCGGCCGCCGCGCGCCACGGCCACCAGGTAACCGGGCAGGCGCCCTTCGTCGACGAAGTGGGCGAAGTGCTGGTCGAGGCGGTCCAGCGCCTTCACGTCCAGCCCGACCTCACTGGGGTCGACTTCCTGTCGCAGCTGTGCCATCGCTCTCCTCCGGTCGTGTCGTCCGCGGTGCGGTGCGACCTCGGACCTCATCGTCGCGCAGGAAGAGGGGAACGGTCCCGCTCATCCGCGTGTGGTGTGACGGACGCTATAGAAGAGACACCGGAAAGCGGACGCTCCGCCGTCGTCGTGCCCGAGGACCGGAGTGGTGCGGCGGGTCACGACGGTTCCCCAGCTCGTATGTGCCCGCGATGTCCCGCGCGGACTCCGGGCACACCCCGGTCGGCGCGGCGACTTGTGCGCCCGGCGCGGCCGTACCGCCGCCCGGCGGCTCCGCTCCGCGCACGGCCGGGCCGGTGAGGCCCCGGCGTGCGATGGCCGGGAGGAGGTGGAGGAGGGCGGGGAAGCGGAGGAGGGAATGCACGACGGACGCGGCGGGGTTGCACCGGACATGACCCAGGACGCTCTTCTGAAGCTGCTCGCCGAAGGCCACGACGGGGTGCTGGTCACCCTCAGGAGCGACGGACGCCCCCAGCTGTCCAATGTCAACCACGCGTACTACCCCGATGAGCGGACCGTGCGCGTCTCGGTCACCGACGGCCGCGCCAAGACCCGCAACCTGCGCCGCGACCCCCGCGCCTCGTACCACGTCACCAGCCCGGACCGCTGGGCCTACACGGTCGCCGAGGGCACCGCCGAACTCTCGCCGGTCGCCGAGGACCCCTACGACGCGACCGTCGAGGAGCTCGTCCGCCTCTACCGCGACGTCCGCGGCGAGCACCCCGACTGGGACGACTACCGCGCCGCGATGGTCCGCGACCGCCGGCTGGTGCTGCGGCTGCGGGTGGAGCGGGCGTACGGCGTGCCGCGCGCCTGACGGCCACCTGGACGACAGGCCCTAGGGCCCATGACCGAGGGCGATCGGCCGATGGTCGCGCGTGGTCCGGAAACCTAGGCTGCCGATCAGGAAACGGCAGCTCGGGAAGAGGTCACGATGTCCGTCAACGGTCGCAGTCACATCCGGATCGCCCGGCCCTCCCGGGACCTGGCCGCGGCCGAGCGGTTCTGGGTGCGGGGGCTGGGGCTCGGTGTGGTGTGGCGGGACGAGGGCGGGCCGGAACCCGGCGAGCACGACCTGCTGATGATGGGCTGGCCGGACGCCGGCTGGCATCTGGAGCTGGTGCACGAGCCCGCCGGGCCCGTCCAGCCCCGGCCCACCGAGGAGGACCTGCTGGTCGTCTACGTCGACGGGCCGGTGCCGGAGGACCTGGTCGCCCGGCTGGAGGAGCACGGCGGCAAGCTGGTGCCCTCGCCGAACCCGTACTGGAACCGGTGGGGGGTCACCGTCGAGGACCCGGACGGGTACCGGCTGGTGCTCTGCGAGCGGGGCTGGTCCAACGCGTGACGGGAGGTCCTTGCCGTCCGGCCTTCCCGGGACTAGCCTCCGCGCGTGATCAATGGGGCACATGTGGTGATCTACACGCGCGACGCCGAGGCGGACCGCGCCTTCCTGCGGGACGTGCTGGGCTGGCCGCACGTCGACGCCGGGCACGGCTGGCTGGTCTTCCGGCTGCCGCCGGCCGAGGTCGCCTGCCATCCGGCCGACGGCGAGCCGTCGCACGAACTGATGCTGATGTGCGACGACCTGGACGAGACGGTCACCGAACTTGCCGGAAAAGGCGTCGAGTTCAGCCGACCCGTCCAGATCGCGGCCTGGGGCCGGGTGACGGGCTTCCGGTTGCCGGGCGGAGGCGAGGTCGCCTTGTACGAACCGCGTCACCCGCGCGCCTAGTCCCGGTCTCCTCCCGCACCCACGTCTCCAGCCACTGGGTGAACTCCGCTGCCTTGTCAGGCCAGTTGAAGTGGGTGAGGGCAGCCTCGCGGCCGCGCTGGGCCGCGGTGTGGCGCAGGATCGCGTCGGTGCTCAGCCGGCGTATCGCCTCCGCCGCCGCCCGCGGATCCTCGTAGGGGACGACGAGCCCGCAGCCGTGCTGCTCGACCATGTCCGCGGCCAGCGGGGTGGGGGTGGTGACGACGGGAACGCCGTGGGCCATGTACTCGACGACCTTGGTGGGCCGGGAATGGCGGTAGTTGGGCTGGTCGTGGAGGAGCGAGAGGCCGGCCAGGGCGCCCGGGAACAGGGCGAGGGCACGGTCGTTGGGCAGGAAGCCGTGCCAGCGCAGGACGCCGTCCCGGTCGGCGGCCGTGAGCGCGTCCCGGACGTCGGGGTCGGCCGCGCCGGCCACCTCCACGCGCAGGCCGGGGCCCAGGTGCCGGGCCGTCTCTATCAGGTCGAGCGCGCCGCGCGCCCGGGACAGGTGGCCGACGTAGACGACCCGTTCGGTGCCGGGCGGTTCGGGTGCCCCGGTCGGGGCGGTGGTGAAGTTCGGCACCACGGGGTGGGTGCGGCGGAACCGCTCCTGGTAGGCGTCCTCGGCGAGCAGCAGCCGCAGATGACGTTCCGCCAGCCGTTCGGCCGCGCGGACGCCGAGCCGCAGCGGTGGCCGCAGCGGCCCCGGCACCCAGCGTTTCATGGCGAGCGCGGCCGCGGTGTCCTCGTGGACGTCCCAGACGACCACCGGACCGGTGCCGGACCGCCGCCAGCGGCGCAGGGTGCCTGGGAGGGTCAGCAGCAGTTCCGGGTCGTGGAGCAGGACGAGGTCCGCCTCGTGGCCGCGTTGGGCCAGCAGGGTCCGGGCCGCCCGCACCGCCGTGCGGCGGCTGCGGCCCACCGCACGGGGCAGGTCGATGCCCTCCAGGTCCGGGCGCGGCCGTACCTCGCGGGCCGAGAACGGCGCCGCGTAGACCACGTGGTGCCCGCGGTCCCGCAGCGCGCCGATCTGCCGGTGCAGGATGCGCGCGTCCTCGGGGTGGTGGACGACGGTGACGACGAGTATCCGCATCTGAGCGCCTTTCGACTCCGCGGCCCGGAGCCCTTCGACTCCGGTCCGCGGAAGGGGAGTTGCCACAGAGGTCCGGCAGCGACCGGTTACAGCACCTCGACGCCGGGCCGGAAGATCCGCCCCCGGGTGTCGAAGAGCAGACGGGCCTCGTCGCCGAGGGCCGGGAGGTCGTACCCGGAGTGGTCCTGGAGCAGGATCGTCAGGTCGTGCGAGCGCACGGCGGCCATCACGTCGGTGACGCGGGGCACGCCCTCCCCGTCCACGAACCAGGCCTGCACGAACGGGTCGTGGAAGGCGATCTCCGCCTCCCGCTCCCGCAGCAGCCGGGCCACCGGCACCGCCGGCGCCTCGCGCTGGTCGGCGACGTCCGGCTTGTAGGTGACGCCGAGGAGCAGCACCCGGGAGCCGTGCAGCGCGCGGCCCTCGTGGTTGAGCAGGTCCTGGGCGCGCCGGACGACGTACTCCGGCATATGTGCGTTGATCTCCCGGGCGAGTTCCACGAACCGGAACTCGTAGCCGATCGAACGCACCTTGTAGGAGAGGTAGTTGGGGTCGATCGGGATGCAGTGACCGCCCACCCCGGCGCCCGGCCGGAAGGCCTGGAAACCGAACGGCTTCGTCCCGGCGCAGCGGATGGCGTCCCAGACGTCGACATGCAACTCGCGGCAGAGAATGGCCAGTTCGTTGACGAGGGCGATGTTGACGTGCCGGTAGGTGTTCTCGAGGAGCTTGGCCATCTCGGCCTCGCGGGTGCCCTTGGCCTGGACGACCGTGTCGACGAGCTTGCCGTAGAAGGCGGCTGCCTTCGCCGCGCACGCCGGGGTGCAGCCGCCGACCACCTTCGGTGTCTCGCGCAGCCCGTGGGTGGAGTTGCCGGGGTCGATGCGCTCCGGTGAGAAGGCCAGCGCGAAGTCCTCGCCGGCCCGCAGCCCCGACTCCTCCAGGAGCGGCTTGACGACCTCCTCGGTGGTGCCCGGATAGGTGGTCGACTCCAGGACGACGAGCCGCCCGGGGCGCAGCCGGCCCGCCACCGCCCGCGCGGCGGAGGTCACCGCGCCCAGATCGGGGCCGCCGTCCTCGCTGAGCGGGGTCGGCACGCAGATCACCACGGTCTGCGCGCGGGCCAGGCACTTGTCGTCGGTGTACGCGGTGAACCCGGCCGCCCGCATCCGGGCGACGTCCTCGTCGGAGACGTCGTCGACATGGGAGTGGCCGGCGTTGAGGCCCTCCACGACCCGTGGGTCGAGGTCGAGCCCGGCCACGCGCAGGCCGACCAGCGACGCCTCCCGCGCGAGCGGGAGTCCGACGTAGCCGAGCCCGATGACGGCCAGTTCGAAACTGTCGGGCTGTTCCTCATCCCCGAGCGATGCGCTCGATTCCCCGAGCGGTACGGCCTTTTCGACCTGCATAGGGATTCACTCCGCCCTCGACGGCAGCAACGGCAGATGCCGTATGGATCCGAAGAGCCCGGACGGTGAGCGGTTCCGGGCGCGGGGTCTCAGACACATCCAAGAGTGCGATAGGCCTCTCGGGTCGTGGCAGCGACCCTTTTCCAGGTGCGTTCACGCGCCACCAGCGCGTGGGCGGATGCTCCCCATTCATGCCGCCGTTTTCGACTGTAGAGCAATACTTCGAGAGCTTCTGCCCAAGCTTGCGGAGATTCGGGCGGGATTAGCCGCCCGTTCACTTCGTCTTTCACCAGTTCTCGTAGGGCTGTGACATCACTGGCCGCCACGGGGATACCGCTCGCCATCGCTTCGACCGGCTTGAGTGGGGTGACCAGATGGCAGACCCGTTCGTCCGTGCGCGGCACCGCGAAGACATCGAGAACCGCGTGGTAGGAGCGCACTTGGTGGTGCGGCACGCGGCCGGTGAACAGGACGACGCCGGCCCCGAGCCCGAGCCGTTCGGCCAGCGCCTGGAGCCTGCCGCGCTCCGGCCCGTCCCCGACGATCAGCAGCCGCAGCGGGACACCCCGGCGGCGCAGTTCGGCACCCGCATGGAGCAATGTGCCGATTCCCTCGTGTGGAGTAAGGCTGCTCACGGTGCCCACCACGTAGTCGTCCGCCGCGATGCCGAGCCGGGTGCGCAGTTCCGCCCCGTCCGGCGGCGGCGCGAGGAAGGCGTCGTCCACCGCGTTGGGCACGATCAGGACCCGCTCCTCGGGCACCCCGCGGGCCACGATCTCGGCCTTCATCGCCGTGCCCAGCGTCAGCACCAGATCGGCCCCGCGCATGCAGTACGTCTCCAGGGCGCGCCGGGCCCGGTACGACGCGTCGTCCACGGTGCGGCCGGGCGCCTGGGTCAGCCAGGTCTCCTCCAGGAACCCGCGCACCTCGTACACGACCGGCAGCCGGTAGGTCTCCCGCAGGGCCAGCGCCACCCGGCCGTTCCCGTGGTCGGTGGCCGCGTGCAGCACCGCCGGCCGCAGCCGCTCCACCAGCCGCCCGGCCAGCTCGGCATTGCGGGCGAGGACCGCCGCCTGGCCGTACGGCAGCCCGTACGGCAGCAGCCGGTGCTGCGGCACCCCGTTCACGATCTGCAACGGACGGGCGTCCAGGACGCCCTGCGCCACCGGGAACCCGATACGGGTCACCACGTGCGGATCGAGCCCGGCGGCCCGCTGGGCCTCGGCGAGGGCCTGGGTCCGCACGGTGTAGCCGGCGTGCTTGAACGGCAGCCCGTTGGTGACCAGATGGAGCACCCGGCCGGGCTCGGGCCGCACCGCCCGCCCGGCGGGCGCCGGTACCCGGGCCGGGGACGGGCCGGCGGTGGGCCCGGCCGCGCGGGCCCGGGCGGCGAGCCGCTTCTCGACGGGTTGCAGCCCGCTCCGCACCCGCCCCGGAAGCAGCCGTACGCCGAGCAGCGCGGCCCGGGCGGGGTCGTGCCGCAACTCGCCCCAGGCGACGGATGCGGCCAAGCTGATTGCACGGGGGAAGCGATGAACACCACGCGGCAGGTGCCGGGACGGACGTCGGGCCATGTCGCCAAGGTAGGCCGACAGAGCGGAGAACGTACGACATGAACGGCCGCGTACTCCATGTCGTAGGGACCAGGCCGAACTTCGTGAAGGCCGCGCCCGTCGTCGCCGCCCTGCGCGCGAGCGGGCACGACCAGGTCCTGGTGCACACGGGTCAGCACTACGACGAACGGATGTCGCACATCTTCTTCCGGGAGCTGGGCCTGCCCGCCCCGGACACCGACCTCGGCGTCGGCTCCGGCAGCCACGCCCGGCAGACCGCCGACCTGCTGGTGGCGCTGGAGGGCGAGCTGCTCGCCCGCGCCCCGGCCCTGGTCGTCGTCTACGGCGACGTGAACTCCACCCTGGCCGCGGCCCTGGTCGCCGCCAAGCTGGGCATCCCGGTCGCCCATGTCGAGGCGGGCCTGCGCAGCTTCGACATGGCGATGCCGGAGGAGGTCAACCGGCGCCTGGTCGACCAGCTGGCCGAGCTGCTCTTCGTGACCAGCCCGGAAGCCGTCGGGCACCTCGCCCGCGAGGGCGTCGACCCGGGCCGGGTGCACTTCGTCGGCAACCCCATGATCGACACCCTGCTCACCCATCTGGAGCATTTCGACCCGGCCGCCGCCCGGGCCGCCCACGCGCTGCCCGAGCGGTACGGCGTGGTCACCCTGCACCGGCCGGCCAACGTCGACGACCCCGAGGCCGCCGCGGCCGCCGCCCGCGCCCTCACCGAGGCCGCCGGCCACCTCGACCTCGCCGTCCCCCTGCACCCGCGCGGCCGCGAGGCGCTGCGCAGGGCGGGCCTCGCCGACGCGCCCGGCATCCACCTCCTCGACCCGCTCGGCTATGTCGAGTTCATGGGCCTGGTCCGCGGGGCCGCCGCCGTGATCACCGACTCGGGCGGCGTCCAGGAGGAGACCACCGTGCTCGGCGTGCCCTGTCTGACGCTGCGCACCACGACCGAACGCCCGGTCACCGTCACCCACGGCACCAACCGCCTGGTCCGGCACGGCGAACTGGTGCCCGCCCTGCGCAAGGTCCTCGACGGGCAGCCGGCGGCCGACCCCGAGGGACCACCGCTGTGGGACGGCAAGGCCGGCCCCCGGATCGCCCGCGTGCTCACCGAGTGGCTGGAGTGCCACGACCACCGAGTGGCTGGAGCGCCATGACTGACGCCACCCGTACCCACACCGCCGCCCCGCTCACCTACTGGGACACCCGGCACCGCGAACGCGACGACCTCGCCTCCGGCGGCCACATCGGCCTGGACCGCCCCGGCAACGAGATCTTCTACGCCATCCGGCTCGGCCAGCTCCTCACCCTGATCGGCGACCTGTCCAGCCCCGCGTCCCCGCTCTTCGTCCTCGACGCGGGCTGCGGCAAGGGGCACTTCGCCCGCTCCCTCGCCCGCTGCGGCCACCACGTGGACGCCTTCGACGCCAGCGAGGCGGCCGTCACCCACGCGCGGGCCGAGGGCGGCGGCCCCCGTTACGCCGTCGCCGCCCTCGACGAGTGGCGCAGCCCCTGGCTCTACGACGTGGTGCTCTGCGTGGACGTCCTCTTCCACGTCCTGGACGACGCGCGGTGGGCGGCGAGCCTGCGCAACCTCGCCTCACTCGTCCGGATCACCGGCCGCCTGATCGTCACCGACGAGCACATCGACGAGCCCGTCCCGCGCGGCGACTACATCCTGCACCGGCCGATCGCCGCCTACCGCGAGGAACTCGAACCGCTGGGACTGAGCCACACCCACTTCCGGCCCTACGGCTTCCGCGAGAACCGGGTCGGCTTCCATGTCTTCACGAGGACCCGCTGATGCGCCTGACCGATCTGCTCCACCCGCACCTGGACGACGTGACCTCGGTCGTGGACGCGACCGGCGGCGGCCTGCGTCTGGACCCCTATCTGCACCTCCCGCCGGGCGTCGGCCTGACCCGGCACGAACAGCCCGTCGGGCAGGGCGAGCTGATGCTCCTCTGCTACGGCCCCGACCCCGCCCTGCACGGCGACGAGGCGGACTGCCTGGCCGCACTGGAACGGATGCGGCCCGGCGGCCGCGGCCTGATCGTCTTCGGCCACCCCGGCACCGACCTGCCCTACCACCGCCTCCTCGACGCCCTGGTGGCACACCGCTGCCAGGTACTGCACGCCGCCTCGCTCGGCTACACGCACCTGCACGCCGGCGCGGTGTTCGCGTGCACCGAGGAACTCCTGCCGCCGCACGACTGGTTCGGCCACCCGCTGCCGGCCGACGGCTTCGCCACCGCCCTTCGGATCGCCGACGAGTACGTCCTCGCCGACTTCGTCTCCCGCTCCCAGCGGGCCCGCCTGATCGACCTGGAGCGGGCGGCCGAGGAGAGCGCCCGCGCCCTGGAGACCGCCCGCGAGGACGGCCTCGCCGAACGGCTCGCCGCCGCCGTGCGGGACAAGGAGCAGCTCACCTCCGCGCTGCGCCGGGCCCGGGAACGGACCGGTGTACTGGAGTCGCGGGTGGCCATGCTGGAGGGCTCCACCTCGCTGCGGGTCGGCAAGGCGCTGGTCTCCGCGGCCCGGTCCCCGAAGCGCCGCGCGGCCAAGCTGCCGGGGGAGCTGTACGGGCTGTGGCGGCAGCGGAAGGCCAAGGGCGGCCCGGCCGGCTCCCGTCCCCGCGCCGCCACCCCCGCGCCGGAGTCGCAGGCCGACGACCGCTTCCACCTCTCCCACCGGGCCCTGTCCGTGACGCCCCGCGACCGGCTGGTGCTCACCGGCGTGCTCACCGACCGCACCGCCCGGGACTTCGCGGCGGACGCCGTGGTCGCCCGGGTGCTGCCGCACGACGGGCGGCTGCTGGTCGAGCGCACCGACCCCGACGTCTTCCTGGTCCAGCTGAGCGCATGCGCGGCCCAGGACGGCCCCTGGTCGCTCACCGGCACCGGACTCGCCCCCGACCTGGACCGCCGGCTGGCCGAACTGGTCGACCTGGCACGGGGGCTGGGCCGCGCGGCCGTGCTGTGGCGGGACGGCCCGGCGTCGTCCGCCCCGGGCCTGTCCCTGCTGCCCTGGGACACCGTCCTCGACGGCGACACCGGGACGGCGCTGTGCCGTCTCGACCCGGTCACCGACGGCCGGGACCGGCTCCGGGACGTCTTCCTGCAGGACAGCACCCGGCTCCGGCTGGCCCGGCTCGCCGCCCTCACCGGCGGCCCCGACCCGCTCGCCGAACGCCGGATCGCCGTCCTCGCCGCGCCCCGGGACGCCACCGACGTGGCCCGCCTCGTCGCCCAGGCGCTCGGCCAGCTGCACCGGCCGGCCGAGGTGGTCGTCGCCGACCCGGCGGGCCTCGCCCTCGACGAACTCACCGCGGCCTCGGTCGCCGTGCACGCCGGACCGCCCACCGCACCCTGGGTCGCCGACTGGACGGACCTCACCGAGGACCGCCCCGACACCCTGCTGCTCGACCTGCTCTGCGCCCAGGAGTTCTCGGGCGCCGACGCGGTGGGCCACACCCCCGCCGCCGACGACTACGCCTTCGTACCCGCCCTGCACCCGCTGCTCGTACGCCGCGCGCTCCTGGACTCCGGCACCCCGCCGGACAGCTGGTCGAGGGCCGGGCACCGCCTGTTCGCCGTGCGTGGAAAGGAACCGTCATGACCCGCACCCTGAGGGCGCTCGTCTACGGCGACGTGGACCTCAACCTCATCGACGGCTCCGCCGTCTGGGCCCAGTCGACGGTCCAGGCGCTGTCCCGCGCGGGCTGCCGCACCCGCCTCGTCCTCAAGGCCCCGGTCGAGACCGGCCGGCTGACCGACCCGCTGGCCGGCCTGCCCGGCGTCACCGTGGTCCGCCCGTACGAGGAACACCTCGTCCCCGGCCAGGGCGCGCACCCCCTCTCGCCCTTCCAGGCCTCGCAGTTGCTCGCCCGGCTCGACGCGGAGGAGCCCTGCGACCTGCTGGTGCTGCGCGGCCGGCGGCTGGTGAAGCAGATCGTCGGCGACGGCGCCTTCGAGGGCCGGATCTGGGCCTACCTCACCGACATCCCGCAGTCCCCGGCCGAGATGACCGAGGAGGCCCGCGCCGACCTCGCCCGCATCGCCACCGCCTCCCGGCAACTCCTCTGCCAGACAGAGGAGTTGCGCTGCTTCCTGGAGGCCTGGGTGCCGGAGGCCTGCGGCCGGTCCGTGCTCTGCCCGCCCGCGGTGCCCGAACCCGGCTTCCCGGTGCCCGGGCGCAACGGCCTGCACGATCCCGTACGCCTCGTCTACACCGGCAAGTTCGCGCCCCGCTGGAACACCCTGCCCATGACCCGGCTGCCCGCGATGCTCGCCGAACGCGGTATCCGGACCGAACTGCACGCCGTCGGCGACAAGATCCACAAGGATGCGGCCCACCCCGGCTTCGACACCGCCATGGCCGAGGCGCTGCGCACCACCCCCGAGGTCGTCCACCACGGCGGCGTGCCGCGCGAGGAGGCCATGCGCCTCGCCGCCGACTGCGACCTCGGCCTCGGCTGGCGCGCCGCCTCCCTCGACGCCAGCCTCGAACTCTCCACCAAGGTCCTGGAGTTCGGCTCCCTCGGCCTGCCCGTCGTGCTCAACCGCACCCCCGCCCACGAGGCCCTGCTCGGCGCCGACTACCCCCTGTTCGTACCGGGCACTGCCACCCTCGTGGACGCGGTGGACGCCGTCTGTCTCGCCGTACGCGACACGGCCGCCCGGCACCTCGCCGCCGACCGGTGCGCGGCGGCCGCCCGGGAGTACACCATGGAGGCCGCGGCGGCCCGCTGGCGCGGCCACCTCGACCGCGCCTTCCCCGCCGCGCCCGCCGCCGTCGCCACCCGGGTCCGCCCGCTGCGGGTGGGCGTGGCCGGCCACGACCTGAAGTTCCTCACCCGCCTCCTCGACCACCTGCGCGCGCTGCCCGGCCTCGACGTCCGGATCGACGCCTGGCCCGCGCTCGCCCGGCACGACGCGACCGCCAGCCGTGAACTCGCCGACTGGGCCGACGTGGTGGTCGTCGAGTGGTGCGGCCCGGCGGCGATCTGGTACAGCCGCCACAAGCGGCGCGGCAGCCGGCTGATCGTGCGCCTGCACCGCTTCGAACTCGACGCCGGATACCCGCGCCAGGTCGACATCGACAACGTCGACCGGGTGGTGTGCGTCAGCCCGTACTACGCCCGCGCCACCCGGGACCGCACCGGCTGGCCCGCCGCGAAGATCACCACGATCGGCAACTGGGTCGACGTCGACCAGCTCGACCGGCCCAAGGCGCCCGGCGCCCGCCACCGGCTCGGCATGATCGGCATCGCGCCCAGCCGTAAACGCCTCGACCTCGGCCTCGACGTCCTCGAAGCACTGCGCGCCCGCGACCGGCGCTGGCACCTCTCGGTCAAGTCCAAGCCGCCGTGGGAGTACTGGTGGATCTGGAACAAGCCCGAGGAGCGCGAGCACTACGAGGCGATCCTGCGCCGGATGCAGACCTCGCCGCTGCTCGAAGGGGCTGTCGTCTTCGACCAGTTCGGCCCCGACGTGCCCAACTGGCTGCGCCGCGTCGGGCATGTGCTGTCCACCAGCGACGACGAGAGCTTCCACCTCGCCCCGGCCGAGGGCATGGCCTCGGGCGCCGTACCGGCGCTGCTGCCGTGGCCGGGCGCGGACGAGATCTACGACCGGCGCTGGATCCACGACACCCCCCAGGCGATGGCCGACGCGATCGCCGGACTCGCCGAGCAGGAGGACTGGCAGTCCGCGGGGGCGGCCGCCCGTGAACAGGTACGGGAGGGGTTCTCGCTGGAGCGGGTGGCCAAGGACTGGACGGAGCTGCTGGTGTCCGCCTGAGGAACCCCGCGCTGTGGAAGGCCCCGGGCGAAGGAGGTGCGGGGCCCGTCCGGATCGGAAAAAACCCGTTGGCGGACCGGAAGAAAACCCGTTGGCGGACCACGGCGACCGCTGCTACTTTTCCGGAGGCCGTGCGAGAGAACGAGGAGGTGGTACCCGTGAACGCAGTATCGACATGGGTGCTCCCCTCCGGGGTCACGGTCGGACGCCAGGTCGTCCGGGAGCGCCACTGAGAGCCCTCCCGAAAGGCACGACCGTGCACTTCACTTCCGAACAGCACCTCGACGACGGCGTCATCGAGCGCGAGTTCACCCTCGGCGAGATCCCCGGCACCCTGTGGACGCCCGGATCCGCCGCACCCGCCCCGCTGATCCTCATGGCCCACAACAACGGCCTGCCCAAGAGCCAGCCCCGGCTGGTGGCCCGGGGCCGGCACACCGCGGCGAACGGCTACGCGGTGGCCACCATCGACGCCGCCGGGTGTGGCGACCGGCCCCGTTCCGCCGCCGACGAGCAGGCCCGCGCCGACCTCCGCCGGGCGATGCAGGCCGGCGAACCGGTCGACGAGATCTTCGAGTCCCTCGTCGGCCCGCTGGTCGAACAGGCGGCCCCGGAATGGCGGACCACCCTGGACGCCCTCCTCGGGCTGCCCGAGGTCGGCGGCCCGGTCGGGTACTCGGGGTGGATGGCCCTCGGCATCCGGCTCGCGGTGGCCGAGCCGCGCATCGCCGCCGCCGGCTTCTTCGCCGGCGGGTTCGTGCCCCGCGCCCAGCGCGAGGAGGCCCGGCAGGTCACCCTTCCGCTGCTGATGCTGCTGCAGTGGGACGACGAGGGGAACCCCCGGCAGCGGGCCCTGGACCTGTTCGACGCCTTCGGGACCAAGGAGAAGACGCTGCACGCCAATCTGGGCGGGCACACCGGCACCCCGTGGTTCGAGGGGGAGGACGCGAACCGGTTCTTCGGCCGGCACCTGAAGTGAGGCCGGGCGTCAGGCTGCTGACTCCTGCCGGCCGGCCGGCTCGGGCAGCAGCCTGGCGCCGAGCCGGTCCGCGCTCGGCCAGCGCACGTCGTAGGCCCAGCCCAGCTTCTCGAACACCCGGATGAGACGCGCCGACGGGTCGATCTGGCCGGGGAGCACACCGTGCCGGGCGCCCGTCGGGTCGGCGTGGTGCGAGTTGTGCCAGCTCTCGCCGAAGGACAGCAGCGCGAGCGGCCAGAAGTTGGTGGCCTTGTCCCGGCTGGCGAACGGGCGCCTGCCCGCGACGTGGCAGACCGAGTTCACCGACCAGGTGACATGGTGCAGCAGCGCCATCCGCATCACGCCCGCCCAGAAGAACCCGGTCAGCGCACCGGTCCAGGTGCCCGTGACCAGTCCGCCGACCAGCGCGGGGGCCAGCAGCGAGACGACGGTCAGCGGCCCGAAGAGACGGCCGACGACGCGCAGGTCGCGATCGGCGGCGATGTCGGGCGCGAACCGGGCCCGGTTGCTCAGTTCCCGCTTGAGCATCCAGCCGATGTGCGCGTGCAGCAGCCCCTTGAGCAGCGCGCGGGTGTCGGTGCCGAAGCGCCAGGGCGAGTGCGGGTCGCCCTCGCGGTCGGCGAAGGCGTGGTGGCGGCGGTGGTTCGCCACCCACTGCACCGGCGAGCCCTCCACCCCCAGCGAGCCCGCGACGGCCAGGGCGATGCGCAGACCCCGCCTGGCCTTGAACGAGCGGTGCGTGAAGAGGCGGTGATAGCCGACCGTGAGGCCGAAGCCGGAGACCAGGTAGGCCACCACGGCCATGGCGACGTCCAGCGCGGACAGGCCCCGTCCCCACACCAGCGGGACCGCGACCACCAGGCCGATCAGCGGGCCGACCACGAAGATCCACATCGCGATGCCCGCCGCGGCGGTCTGCGGGGCGTCGAGCAGCGGCTTGGCTCCGGCCGCGATGTCGGTGTCGCCTTCGGCGACGGCCTGTTCAGGACGGTCAGCTGTGCTCGGGCTCATCGGTTCCCCGCCGTTGCTCGAGGGTGTCGGACCCGGTGCCGGACCGACCGGGAGAAGGCATGCGCCTGCGCTGGAGAGAGTGCTCGGCGGCCTACGGCCCACGATCGCACCGAACGGCATCCCCGCAGGTCATCGCTCATGTCCAGGGTGTGAACGGCGTGGGACCAAATCTCCCTCGGCCGGGCCCCGGGAACGCTTGATCTCAAGTGCGCTTGAGGTTCTAGAGTCGAGTCTGCTGACGCCGATGCAGGGGAGGGGAACGGTCATGAGGACGCTGGTGCTCGGAAGGACGCCCGCCAGGGTGACGGCCGTGCTGGACACGCTGCGCACGGACGGCTTCGACGCCGAGGGGGTGAGCACCGACGAGGAGGCCCGGAAGCTGCTGGAGACCGGGGAGTTCGGGGTGCTGATCATCGGCGGGGGCGTGGGGCCCGAGTCCCGCGCCGCGTTCAAGGAGCTGGCCGCGGGACACCGGGTGCGGCGCGTGATCGACGGGGCGTTGCGGGAGCCGTTCGACGCCTACGTGCGGCGGGAGTTCGAGCCGCTGATCCGGGAGGCGGCCGAAGGGTGACGGCCGCCGTCCGCCCGGGCGCCGGCCCGGGCGGACGTATGTCTGTTCCTCCTTGCGCGACCGGTTCAGGCCGTCACGGTCTCAGGCCGGGACGCCTCGCGGGGAGAGCGTGACCCGAGGTCCTCCGTGGCCACCGTGTGGGTCTCGCGGGCGGACAGCGCGGCGATCACCGGCGGCACGCACAGCGCCGCCGTGAACAGGGCCACCGACGACCAGTCGTCGCCGCCCGGACCCGCGATCTGCGCCGCGAAGGTCACCGCGAACCCGGCCACCGCGAACCCGATCTGGGTACCGATCGCCATGCCCGACAGCCGCACCCGGGTCGAGAACATCTCGCCGTAGAAGGACGGCCAGACACCGTTCGCCGCGCTGTAGACGACGCCGAAGGCGACGATCCCGAGGAGCATGATCAGCGGGTAGGAGCCGGTGGAGATCGCCCACAGGTAGCCGAACATCGCCACCGCGCTGCCCACCGCGCCGATCAGGTACACCGGCCGCCGGCCGATCCGGTCCGACAGCGTCGCCCACGCCGGGATCGCGCCCAGCGCCACCAGGTTCGCCAGCGCGCCGACCCACAGCATCGACGTCTTGGACATCCCGACCGAGTCGCTCGTCGCGTACGCCAGCGCCCACACCGTGAAGATCGTGCTCACCGAGGCGATCAGCGCGCCCCCGATCACCCGCAGCACGTCCGCCCAGTGGTGCCGCAGCAGCGTCACCAGCGGCAGCCGTACGACACCCTCGCCCGCCGCCTGCTCGGCGAAGGCCGGGGTCTCCTGGAGCTTGCGCCGGATGAACCAGCCGGCCACGGCCACCGCGACACTCAGCCAGAACGGCACCCGCCAGCCCCAGGACATCAGCTGGTCCTCGGGCAGCTGGGAGACCGCGATGAAGACCAGGGTGGCGATCAGCTGGCCGCCCTGGGTGCCGCTGAGCGTGAAACTGGTGAAGAAGCCGCGCCGGTTCGGCGGCGCGTGCTCCAGACTCATCGAGCTGGCGCTGGCCTGCTCACCGGCGGCCGAGATGCCCTGCAGCACCCGGCACAGCACCAGCAGCACCGGGGCGAGGCCGCCCACCTGGGCGCGGGTCGGCAGGCAGCCGATCAGGAACGTCGACAGGCCCATCAGCAGCAGCGTGAAGACCATGATCTTCTTGCGGCCGACCCGGTCCCCGAAGTGCCCGAGGAACAGCGCGCCGACCGGGCGGGCCGCGTACGCCACGCCGAACGTGGCCAGCGAGAGCAGGGTCGCGGTGGCCGGGTCCGAGTCGTCGAAGAAGACCTTCGGGAAGACCAGCGCGGCCGCGCTGCCGTAGATGAAGAAGTCGTAGTACTCCAGGGCGCTGCCGATCCAGGCGGCCATGGCGGCCTTCTTCGGCTGGCCACCGGGTGGTACGGCGGTGGCGGCGGACTGGGCGGGGACGGACACGGCGGTGCTCCTTCGGGGAACTCCAACGTAAGCGGAGTGAGCGGCGGGGGAGAAGGCCGGATCCCAGGGATGACGGGGTCGGCGGACCAGGGGGCCGGGTGCTAATTAACCCACTGGGTAGTTAGTCGCGATGGGTACGGATGTTGCGCTCGCGTTTCCCCGGTGTCAAGAGGTCGTGCCGACCCCGTTCTGCCGCGTCGGGTGTTCGCCGCCCGGCGCGGTCAGTCCGCCGCGCGCTCCGCGGTGAGATAGGCGATCACCATGTCGCCGAGCATGGCCCGGTAGTGCGCGCGCTGCGCCGGGTCCACCAGGTCGCGGCCGAAGAGGGCGCCGAAGGTGTGCCGGTTCGCCACCCGGAAGAAGCAGAACGAGCTGATCAGCGCGTGCAGGTCGACGGCATCGACATCGGCCGTGAACAGGCCGGACTCCTGCCCGGCGGCCAGGATCCGGCGGATCACCTCGAGCGCCGGCGAGCCGATCCTGCCGAGCTTCGCGGAGGCCGCGATGTGCTCGGCGCCGTGGATGTTCTCGATGCTGACCAGACGGATGAAGTCCGGGTGCTGCTCGTGGTGGTCGAAGGTCAGCTCGGCGAGCCGGCGGATCGCCGCGACCGGGTCCAGGTGCTCGACGTCCAGCTGCTGCTCGGCCTCGCGGATCACGCCGTACGCGCGCTCCAGGACCGCCGTGAACAGCTGCTCCTTGCCGCCGAAGTAGTAGTAGATCATCCGCTTCGTGGTGCGGGTGCGGGCCGCGATCTCGTCGACGCGGGCCCCGTCGTAGCCGGCCCGGGCGAACTCCTGCGTGGCCACGTCGAGGATCTCGGCCTGGGTGCGGGCGGCGTCACGCAGCCGCCCGGTGGTCTGTGCCGGTTCGTCGACGCTGGTCATCGGGTTCCTATCGGGTTCCTTCGAGGGGCAGGCCGGTGCGGAGATTGTAGAAGGCCGTGCCGCCGCCGTTGCCGACGAGGTCTTCCCATGCCGTGGCCTCCGGTGTTATAGCTAACGTACTAGTTCGTACATTAGCGCTGCCGCTCAGGAGGGCCACGTGGCCAAGGACTCGTATCTCGTCGGACTAATCGGTTCCGGCATCGGCCCGTCGCTCAGCCCGGCCCTGCACGAGCGCGAGGCCGACCGGCAGGGACTGCGGTACCTGTACCGGCTGATCGACATCGACGTGGTCGGCGTTCCGCCGGAAGCCGTGGGGGAGCTGGTGCGGGCGGCGCGTGACCTCGGCTTCGACGGGCTGAACATCACGCACCCCTGCAAGCAGCTGGTCATCGAGCACCTGGACGCCCTCTCCCCGCAGGCCGAGGCGCTCGGTGCGGTCAACACGGTGGTCTTCGAGGCCGACGGGAGGGCCGTCGGCCACAACACGGACGTGACCGGGTTCGCGGCGTCGTTCGCGCGGGGCCTGCCGGATGCCTCGCTGGAGCGGGTGGCGCAGCTCGGCGCCGGAGGCGCGGGGGCCGCGGTCGCGCACGCGACGCTCACGCTGGGCGCCGAGCGGGTCACTGTCGTGGACGCGGTGGCCGACCGGGCGGCTGATCTCGCGGACTCGCTGAACCGGCACTTCGGGGCGGGGCGCGCGGTCGCCGCGACGCCGGATCGGCTGGCGGGGTTGCTGGCTGATGCCGACGGGCTGGTGCATGCGACGCCGACGGGGATGGCGGCGCATCCGGGGCTGCCGTTGCCCGCGGAGTTGCTGCATTCCGGGTTGTGGGTGGCCGAGGTGGTGTACCGGCCGCTGGAGACCGAGCTGTTGCGGGTCGCTCGGGCGGCGGGGTGCGCTGTGCTCGACGGGGGCGGGATGGCTGTGTTCCAGGCCGCGGACGCGTTTCGGCTGTTCACGGGGAGGGAGCCGGACAGCGGGCGGATGCTGGCCGACATCGGGGAGTTGGCCGGGGCCGTGGAGCGAAATGCTGTGTGACAGGTGCCGGTCCGTTGTGGCTTGTCGCGCCCACGCGGCGGCAGCCGTAAATCGATACAGCCCCGCGCCCCTAGGTAAGTGCTGTGCACGTGAGGAAAAAGGTCATGCGTACTTCCATTGCCACCGTTTCGCTCAGTGGGTCTCTGACCGAAAAGCTCACCGCCGCCTCCCGGGCCGGGTTCGACGGGGTGGAGATCTTCGAGAACGATCTGCTCGCCAGTCCGCTCTCGCCCCGTGAGATACGGACTCGGTGCGCAGATCTCGGGCTCACCGTCGATCTCTACCAACCCATGCGGGACATCGAAGCCGTCCCGGAGGGCGAGTTCGCGCGCAATCTCCGCCGTGCCCGGCACAAGTTCGGGCTGATGCGGGAGTTGGGGGCCGACACCGTTCTCGTCTGTTCCTCCGTCTCGCCGCTCGCGGTCGACGACGACGGTCTCGCGGCCGAGCAGCTCTCCCGACTGGCCGCGCTCGCACAGGACTTCGGCATCCGCGTCGCCTACGAGGCACTCGCCTGGGGGCGGCATGTGAGTACCTACGACCATGCCTGGGGGATCGTCGAGGCGGCCGGGCATCCGGCGCTCGGGACCTGCCTCGACAGTTTCCACATCCTCTCCCGGGGATCCGATCCCAAGGGCATCGAGGACATTCCCGGTGAGAAGATCTTCTTCCTCCAGCTGGCCGACGCACCGCTGCTCGCCATGGACGTGCTCCAGTGGAGCCGGCACTACCGGTGCTTCCCGGGGCAGGGCGGGTTCGACGTCGCCGGGCTCGTGGGGCACGTGCTGCGCACGGGGTATGCCGGGCCGCTCTCCCTCGAGGTCTTCAACGACGTCTTCCGGCAGGCCGAGGCCGGGCCGACCGCCGTCGACGCGCAGCGTTCGCTGCTGGTGCTGCAAGAGGCCGTAGGGGTTGGGGAGTTGCCCGCGCCGGTGGTGCCGACGGGGGTCGCCTTCGCCGAACTCGTCACGCCGGACGCCGAACCCGTCTCCGCGCTGCTCGGCGCGCTCGGCTTCGCCCGGGCCGCGCGTCACCGGAGCAAGCCCGTCGACCTGTGGGAGCAGGGCGAGGCCCGGATCCTGGTGAACACCGGTCCGGCCGCCCGCCGTGACGGCACCGGACTCGCCGCCATCGGCCTGGAGTCACCGGACCCGCAGGGTGCCGCCCGCCGCGCCGAGGCCCTGCTCGCCCCCGTGCTGCCCCGCCGCCGCGCCCCAGAGGACGCCCCGCTCGACGCGGTCGCCGCCCCCGACGGCACGGAGCTGTTCTTCTGCGCCACCGGCCGGGATCCGGAACTTCCGGACTGGCGCGCCGACTTCGCCGACGTGCCGCACGAACCGGGGGCGGCTGCGGCGCGCATCGACCACCTGGCGCTCGTCCAGCCCTGGCACCAGTACGACGAGGCGACCCTCTTCCACCGCAGCGTCCTCGGCCTGCACGCCCAGGAGTCCGTCGACGTCGCCGACCCCTACGGGCTGCTGCGGTCCCGGGCCGTCACCAACGCCGACGGCAGCGTCCGGATCGCCCTCGGGGTCGGCGCGGCCCCGGCCGACGACACCCTGCACGCCCAGCACATCGCCCTGGCCGTCGCGGACGTGGTGGCCGCCGCCCGCGCCTTCCGCAGCGCCGGCGGCGGCCTGCTGCCCATCCCCGCCAACTATTACGACGACCTCGCGGCCCGGTACGAGTTCACCGACGGCGAGCTGGAGACGTACCGCGACCTCGGCATCCTCTACGACCGTGACGCGGGCGGTGTCTTCCGGCACTGCTACACACGGACGGTCGGACGGGTGTTCTTCGAACTGGTCGAGCGGGATTCCGGGTATCGCGGATACGGCGCCCAGAACGCACCGGTGCGCCTCGCGGCCCAGCATGCCGGGCGGTGAGGCGCACCGGCGGGGTTCAGGATTCTTACAGCTTTCATGGGTGATACTGACGAACATCCTGAATGTTCCTTGACAACCCGGACGTGACGTTCGCCGGAATCCAGTCGTCCTACAGGCCGTAGCACTCCAGGGCGTTCTGGAAGTCCTGGACACCGGGAGTCCTGGAGGCCGTCCGCGATGCCGAGCCCTGTCAGCGCCGAACCGCTCGTCCGTGTCGAGGGGCCGCCACCCCCGCCGACCCGGGCGCGGAGCCGTACCCAGCGCTACGAGCGCCCGATCCTCGCCGGCATCGCCACCGTCGCCGCGCTGCTCTTCTTCTGGGGCATCTGGCACAGCGCGTACCACGCCTTCTACGCGAGCGCGGTCCGCAGCATGACCGACAACCCGGTCGCCTTCCTCTACGGCTCCTTCGACCCGGGCAACTCCATCACCCTGGACAAGCTCCCCGGCTTCCTGTGGCCGCAGGCCCTGTCGGCGCTGGTCCTCGGCTTCCACCCCTGGTCCCTGGTGGTCCCGCAGGCCCTGGAGGGCGTGGCCTCGGTGGTCCTGCTCCACGTGGTCGTACGGCGCTGGGCCGGCGTACCGGCAGGGCTGCTGGCCGCCGCCTTCCTCACGCTCACCCCGGTGACCGTGGGCCTCGGCCGTTCGGTCACCGAGGACGCGCCGTTCGTGCTGCTGTTGCTGCTGGCCGTCGAGGCGACCCAGCGGGCCACCGCCCGCGCCCGGCTGCGCACCCTCGTCCTGGCGGGCGTATGGGTCGGGGCGGCCTTCCAGTGCAAGATGCTGGAGGCCTGGGCGGTGCTGCCCGCGCTGGCCGTGACCTACCTGGTGGCCGCGCCGACCACGGTGCGCCGCCGGATCCGGGACCTCGCCGTGTCCGGGGCGGTCATGCTGGCGGTCTCCCTGTCCTGGATGCTGGCCGCCGGCCTCACCCCGGCCGCCGCCCGTCCCTACCTCGACGGCACGACCGACAACTCGCCGGTCGCCCTGGTCGTCGGCTACAACTTCCTGACCCGCTTCCAGTCGCTGGGCGTCGACGCGGCCGGCACCGGGAGCATCGTCGCCGACCGGGCGCACGGCAGGGCCTCGGCGGGAATGGGGGACAGCGTCTGGAAGATGTTCAGCCCCGGGCTGGCCAGCCAGACGGGCTGGCTGTACCCGCTGGCGGCGCTGGGCCTCGCCGCCGGGCTGGTCACGCTGTGGCGCCGCCGCCCGCAGCGCACCGATCCCTTCCTGGCCGGGTACCTGCTGTGGGGCGTCTGGCTGGTGACGTTCTTCCTGGTCTTCAGCTTCGGCAGCGTGACCGGACACACCTACTACATGGGTGTGGTGGCGGTCGGCCTGTCGGCCCTGGCCGCGACGGCCGTGACCCGGGTACGGCGCCGGACCGTGCTGTGCGCCGTCCTCGCCGTCAACGTCGGCTGGTGCGCGGCCCTCACCCTGTACTACCCGCGCTTCTTCACCTGGTCGGTCGGTGTCGCCGCGGTCCTGGCCCTGCCGGCGCTGGTCCTCTTCGCCGTGGGCGGGGCACGTCCGCGCAGGGCCGCGCTGGCCGTCGCCCTCGCGGCGGTCCTGGTCGTCCCCGCCGTCTGGTCCGTGTCGGCGACCTCCCTGCGCTACAACCAGCCCGGCGGCTTCGGCCGGATCGGCCCGGGCAGCATCGCCACCCGCAACGGCGCCTCCGCCCTGACCCCGGCCCAGCAGCGCGTCCTCGCCTACCTGACCGCCCACCGCGACGGCGCCCGCTACCTGGCCGCCGTGCCCCGCTGGCAGATGGCGGCGCCGTACATCCTCTCGGACAACGCCGCCATCCTCCCGCTCGGCGGCTTCACCGCCCATGTGCCGTACCCCGCGCCCGGCACGTTCCACCACCTGATCGACACCGGCCGGCTCCGCTACGTCCTGCTCTCTGCAGCCGACCTCACCCGCCGCGCCCGGGGCGCGAAGACCCCGGGCCGGGCCCTGGTCCGCTGGGCCATCGGCCACTGCGCACCGGTGCACGTCTCCCGCTACACCCTGTACCGCTGCGGACCCGGCCACGGAGGGTGACCGTGCCGAGGGGTCAGTCGACGGCCGAGAACACGAAGGAGAACTCGGCCGGTCCGGCGTGGAGTTGGTACTGCGGCAGCACGCCCGGGCCGCAGGACTGCGAGCCGATGCCGTGCTGGCCGTGGTCCAGGTTGACCCACACACCCGCGGCGGAGCCGCTGTTGGACGCAGTACCCGGGACGAGGTCGCTGCGGTGAGTCGCCGCGTCCAGCTGCTCGGTGGTCCAGCGGCGGGCCGTGAACCAGAACTCCGGGTCGCCCTCGATCCGCAGCCCGCCGAGCTCCGCCCAACGGACGTCCGCCCGGGCGCCGTTCTCCTGCGGACGGAGGTACGGCGTCTGCATCTCGTCCACCGTCGACTGCCAACGGCCCACCATCGAGGCCGTGTTGGTGTCCGGGTACGCCTCGCCCGGCCCGCCGCCGAACCACTGCACACGGTCGGCCGCCGGCAGTCCGAGGCGGACGCCGAGCCGGGGCAGCGGCACCGTCCAGTCGCCGTCGGGGGTCACGGACACGGTGAGCCGCAGGCGGCCGCCGTCCGTGGTCCAGCGGTAGACCGTCACCAGACCGAACTCCCAGGCGGCGGGCGCCACCCGGGTGCGCACGGTCAGGGCGTCGTGGGCCTGTTCCACCGCGTCCAGACGGTGCCGCATGCGGTGCAGGCCGAACTTCCGCCACAGCGCGCCGTAGCGGATGTCGCTCTGCCAGGCGGCACCGTCGTCGTTGTCGGTCGTGGCCCGCCACACGTCCAGTCGCAGCCCGGTCACCGGCACCGAGCCGATGCTCCGCAGCGCGCCGCTGCGCGCGTCGAAGACGGCCGGGCCGAGGGTGATCGTCCCGTCGTCGGACACCACCGGTCCGGCGGAGGCGGTGAAGGACGGCAACTGCCTCCCCGACACCGGGAACTGACCCCAGGCCACCACATGGCCCCGCGGCCCCCAGGCGGTGTCGGCCGCCAGCAGCGCCCGCAGCGTCCACTGCGTCTCGCCGGTGCCGGTGGCGACCGGCGGCTCCGGCAGCTTGACCTCAGCCGACTCACCGGCCGCCAGGGCCGGCACCGCCAGGCTGCCCGACTCGACGGTCTCGCCGCCGACCTGGTACGACCACTCGAAGTCCAGCGCGGACAGATCGGCGAAGTCGTGCTTGTTGGTGACGCGTACGGTCCCGTCCGCGGCATCGCCGTCGATGCGGACGGGCTCGATCACCTTCTTGTACTCCACCAGCCCGGGGGAGGGCCGCCGGTCCGGGAAGACCAGCCCGTCGCAGACGAAGTTCCCGTCGTGCAGTTCCTCGCCGAAGTCGCCGCCGTACGCGTAGCCGTAACGGTCGTCCTCGATGCCGTGGTCGATCCACTCCCAGATGAAGCCGCCCTGGAGCCGGTCGTAGGACTCGAAGATCCGCTGGTAGTCGGCGAGTCCACCGGGGCCGTTGCCCATCGCGTGCCCGTACTCGCAGAGAATGAAGGGGAGCCCGCGGCGCTTGTGGGTGCCGCCGTCCAGACCCCGGCCGATCCGCTCGACCTCGGCGTGGTCCGCGTACATCCGCGAGTACATGTCCGTGTCACGGCAGTCGAGGTCACCCTCGTAGTGCACGAGCCGTGACGCGTCCCGCCCGTGGATCCACTCGGCCATCGCGGTCAGGCCGCGCCCGGTGCCGGCCTCGTTGCCCAGGGACCAGATCACCACCGACGGGTGGTTCTTGTCGCGCTCGACCATCCGGGCGGCCCGGTCGAGCAGCGCCGGGGTCCAGCGGTCGTCGTCGACCGGGTTGTCCCGCCAGGCCTGCTCGGTGAAGCCGTGGGTCTCCAGGTCGCACTCGTCGATCACCCACAGGCCGTACTCGTCGCACAGGTCGAGGAAGGCCGGGTGCGGCGGGTAGTGGGAGGTGCGGACCGCGTTGATGTTGTGCCGCTTCATCAGCAGCACGTCCGCCAGCATGGTCTCCGGATCCAGCGCCCGGCCCCGTTCGGGGTGCCACTCGTGGCGGTTGACGCCCTTGAAGAGGACGGGCCGCCCGTTGACCTTGATCAGCCCGTCGGCGAGCTCCACCGTCCGGAAGCCGATGCGCAGCGGCACCCGCTCGCCCTCGGTGGCCAGCACCCCGTCGTACAGCCGCGGGGTCTCGGCCGTCCACGCCTCGACGGGGACGGTCGCCGACTCCCCGGTCGCGATGTCGATGTCCAGGTCGGGCACGGTGACCCTGCCGTCCACGTCGGAGTCGACGCGCAGCGTGCCCGCGCCGGTGACGTGGTCGTAGGAGGCGTGCACGAAGAAGTCGAGGACGCTGCCGGCCGGGCGGTGCAGCAGGGTCACGTCCCGGAAGATGCCGGGCAGCCACCACTGGTCCTGGTCCTCCAGGTAGGAGCCGGCCGACCACTGGTGGACGCGGACGGCGAGCACGTTGCCGGCCGGCTTCAGCAGCTGGCCGACGGCGAACTCGTGCGGCAGCCGGGAGCCCTTGAACTCGCCGATGTCCGTGCCGTTCAGCCACACCCGGGCGCAGGACTCGACGCCGTCGAAGCGCAGCACCGTCCCGCCGTCCGCCGGGTCCCAGCCCTCGGGCAGGTCGAAGAAGCGCAGGTGGTCGCCGGTGGGGTTCTCGGTCGGGACCCGGGGCGGGTCGACCGGGAACGGGTAGAGGTGGTTCGTGTAGATCGGTGCGCCATGCCCCTGGAGCACCCAGTGCCCCGGGACCGAGACCTCCGCCCAGCCGCCGGCGTCGTACCCCGGCTCGGCGAACGAGTCGTCCTCGGCGTCCGCCGTGGGCGACAGCCGGAAGCGCCAACTGCCGTTCAGGGAGAGGGAGGTGGCGTCCGAGGCGGGATACCAGGCGCGGGGCGGCAGGGCCCCGGAGCCCGGTGAGACGTCCTCGACGTAGTCGACAGCCGTGGCGGAGCGGAAGGACATCGGTCTCCAGGTCTTTCGAGGTGTGTTCGAGGTGGTTGGAGGCGGGTCAGCCCTTGATGCCGGTCTGCGCGATCCCCTGGACCAGCCAGCGCTGGAGGAAGAGGAAGACGAACACCAGGGGCAGGATGGAGATGGCGGTGGCCATGAAGATCAGGTGGAAGTTGACGGTCTGGTTGGTCATGAAGGAGGAGAGCGCGATCTGCACGGTCCAGGAGCTCGGGTCCTGGCCGATGACCAGCGGCCACAGGAAGGAGTTCCAGGCGCTGATGAAGGTGATCGTGGCGATCGCCGCGAAGAAGTTCAGCGAGTTGGGTACGACGATCCGCCAGTACGCGCCCCAGTAGCCGAGCCCGTCCACGCGTGCCGCCTCCTCCAGCTCCTTCGGGAATCCGAGGAAGTACTGCCGGAAAAGGAAGCAGGTGAAACCACTGAAGAGGCCCGGGATGATCAGACCGCGGTAGGTGTCCACCCAGCCGAGTGACGAGACCAGCACGAAGCTGGGCACGAAGGTGACGGCCGTGGGGACCATCAGGGTGGCCAGGACCGCGTAGAAGACCTTGTTGGCGTGCCGGTACGGGATGCGGGCCAGGCCGTAGCCGGCCAGGGAGCACACCAGGAGCGTGCCGACCGTGGTCAGGACGGCGACGACCAGCGAGTTCACCATGGAGCGGCCGAACTCGACCGTGGGGTCGTCGAACAGCTCGGAGATGTTGCCCCACTGGAAGGAGGGCAGCAGCTTCCAGTTCTCGCCGGTGATCTCCAGGTCCGTGGAGAGCGCGTTGCGGACGATCAGATAGAAGGGGATCAGGAAGAGCAGGGCGGCGATGCCGACGGCGACGTACAGCCCCGTGTTGCCGAGGACGCCGCCGTCCTTCCTGCGTCGTTTGCCGACCCGAGGTGCGGTGGTGGTCACTTGGACTCGTCCCCCCTTCCGAATCCCATGAACTTGCCCTGGACCAGGGTGACCAGGCAGATGAGCAGCGACAGGATGACCGCGCCGGCGCTGCCCGCGCCGTAGTCCTGGCTGGTGCCGAGGGCCGTCTTGTAGAGCTCCATGAGCGGCGTCTGCGCCCAGGTCGCCTTCTGCCCGACGATGTTGAAGAACTCGTCGAACGCCTGGTAGGCGGCGATGAGCAGCAGCAGGATCACCGCGGTCGAGGTGGCGCGCAGCTGCGGCAGCGTGATGTACCGGAAGGTCTGCCAGCCCCGCTTGGCGCCGTCGATGGCGGCGGCCTCGTACAGCTCGGCCGGGATGTTCTGCAGTGCGGCCAGGAACAGGATCATGTAGAAGCCCGACTGGATCCACAGCCGCAGGGTCACGATGACCAGCCAGTACCAGGGCGGAGTGGGATTGGACATCCATGCGACGGTGTCGGCGCCGAACCAGCCGATGACCGTGTTCGCGAGTCCGAAGCGGACACCGCTGAAGATGGACATCTTCCAGATCAGGGCGGCGGCCACGTACGAGACGGCGGTCGGCAGGAAGAACACCGACCGGAAGAAGGCCCGCATGAACCGCAGCTGGTTCACCAGCAGCGCCAGTCCGAGCGACAGCGCCCAGGTGGTCGGCACGATGAACGCGGCGAACACGGTGAACGTCAGCAGCGAGTCGGGGAAACCGCTGTTGGTCAGGATCTGCTTGTAGTTGTCGAAGCCGATGAAATGGCTCGGCGTGACGGTGTAGCGGGCGTCGAAGAAGCTGAGCCAGATGCTCCAGCCGATCGGCACGATGACGAAGATCGCCAGGCCGATGAGGAAGGGCCCGGTGAAGAGCCAGAAGTTCACGGTCGGGTTGCCCCGCAGGCCCCGCCGCGGCCGGGCCGGGGAGGCCTTGGCCGGGGCGGGCTGGGCGACCCCGCGTGTGGTGGTGGTCGACATGTCGTGGTCTTCCCGGTGGCCTATCCGAACAGCTTCTTGAGCTCGACGTTGACCTTCTTGTCGCAGGTGTCGAGCGCCGCCTCGGGGTCGCCGTTCTTACGGACGGAGGAGGCGATCACGTCGGCGAACGCGGTCTGCATGGTCTGGTCGTAGGCGATGTTGTCGAAGTGGCCGTAGTCGGTGAAGAGCTTCACGCCCTCGGCGGCCAGGCCGGACTTGAGCTTGGTGGCCCCGCCGGCGATCGAGGTGCGCGGCGGGATGTGGAAGCCGTACGAGGTGGCCCAGTCCTCCTGGTACTTCTTCTGGTCGATCCACAGCCACTTGACGTACTCCTTGGCCGCGTCGACGTTCTTGCCCTTGGCGTTGACGAAGATCGACCAGCCGCCGTTGTAGACGGACAGCTTGCCGGCGCTGCCGATCTTCGGGAACGGGAAGATGCCGAGGTCGTCGCCGAGGGCCTTCTGCATGGCCGGCATGGACCACATGCCGCCCCACTGGATGGCGCACAGGCCCTGGTTGAGCGAGGACGGGTCCCAGAAGTCGGTCGGGGCGTCCAGGAGCACGTTGCCGCTGGTGAACAGCTGGCGAAGCTGCTTGAGGCCTCCGACGACGCCGTCCGTGTGGTAGGCGATCTCGTTCTTGTCGTTGATGGTGTCGGCGCCGGCGGACCAGATGATGGGGTTCTGGATCGCGCTGAAGTCGTTGCCGAGGAAGACGCCCTTGACCTTGCTGGTGGTGAGCTTGGCGGCGGCCTCTATCAGCTCGTCGAGGGTGGTCGGGACGTCGACCTTGGCCTTCTCCAGCATCGACTTGCGGTAGTAGAAGAACTGCGGGTCGTCGATCATCCGGATCCCGTAGATCTTCCCGTCGACCGTGTGGGAGTTGATGTCGTTCGGGTTGAAGTCGTCCTTGACCGGGTCGATGATGTCGCTCAGGTCCGCCACCTGGCCGCTCTTGACGAGCTGGAGCTGCGGGTGGAACTCGAAGACGTCGGGGGCCTTCTTGGTGAGCAGGGCCGCGAAGAGCGCGGACTCGAAGTTGTTGCCCGTGATCCAGTTGGTGCTCACGTCGGCCTTCTTGTACGCCGCCGCGTAGCGCTTGAGGGCCTGCTCCGTCCCCGCCTCGCCGTAGGCGTGGAAGTACTGGGTGAGCTGGGTGCCCGACCCGCTGCCCCCGCCTCTGCCGTTGTTGCTGCCGCACGCCGCCAGCGTGCCGGCGGCGGCCATGCCCGCCGCCGCCCGGAAGAGGGACCGGCGGGACCAGTTGTTGTTGCTCAGTGCCGACATGCTGACGTCCTTGTCTGTCGAGTGCGGCTGTGCCTCTACGGCCCGTGGGACCTCGGAACCAGATGGCTGAAATTGCGTTGCGGAGCGGGACGTTAACCTTCGGCTAATACTTCGGCAAGAGGTTGGACGAAGTCTGCGTGAAACGTTGCACCCGGTTCGGAATGACGAACATGGGGGAAAGCAGGGTGAGTTGAGGGCCGTCGGCGCAAGGGGTTGCCGGCGGCCCTCGGTCGGGGGCGGTGAGGTGCGGTTACCGCCTGGTCCAGACCTCGTTGCTGCCGCTGTTGCAGCTGTAGAGGATCACCTTGCTGCCGTCGGCGGTGGCCTGCCCGCTGACGTCCAGGCACTTGCCGGACGCCTCGCTGAGGATCTGCCCGTTGGCGTTCAGCAGCCAGCGCTGGCTCGCGTCACCGGTGGGGTCGGTGGCGGCCGTCAGGCCGGAACCGGAGGCCGTCAGATAGCCGTTCGGGCCCTTCAGGGTGCCCTTCGCGTCGTACGACCAGGACTGGTCCGCCGCGCCCGTGCAGGTGGCGATCGCGGCCCCGGAGGCGTCCGCCGTCAGGCACTTGCCGGACTGCTTGCCCGCCAGCGCGCCGGTCACGGCCGAACTGCCGTGTCCCTTCTGGTCGAAGACGTACGTCGTGATCGAGCGGGCGGCGAGGGTGGCGGACACCGTCCCCGAACCCACCGACGGTTTCGCGACGTCGGCCCAGTCCTCGGTGGCCGAGGTCCGCACCGCCTCCCTGGCCCGCACCGGTGTCGCGCTGTTGAAGTGCAGGCTCAGCGGGGTGTCGGTGGTGTTCTGGTTGTTCACCACGACCACCCACTTGCCGCCGCTGTCGTAGGCCGACACCTCGACCCCGTCCGGCGCCCCGGTCACGTTGTGCGCGACCGAGCCGGGTTCGACGAACTTGCTGTACTGGCCGAGCGCGTAGTACCGCTTGGTGAAGTACAGCGTCTGGTTGCCGTTCGTCGCGTAGTCGGGGTCGTAGTAGATCAGGCCGTCGTTCCAGCCGACGTCGTTCTTCGCGTACGGGTCGGTGCCGTAGCCGCTGGCCAGCGCCACCCACCACTGGAAGGCCGAGTCGTGGGCGCTCGCGAAGTCCTTGTAGATGATCCGGGACATCAGCAGGGCGTTGTCGATGGACGGGTCGTACTCCTGGTTCCAGCCCGTCGAGCCCTTGCCGAAGCAGCAGATCTCCGAGGCCCAGGACTTCTGGCCGACGGTCCTCGACGTCTCGTAGACGTTGCCGAGCTGGCCGTCGCTGGGGTTGTTGTAGGTGTGGTGGGCCAGCGCGGACACGTACTGCGCGGTGCCGGGCTGTGAGATCCACTGCGGGAGCTCGGAGACGAACTGGGTCGTCTGACTGGACTCGTCCGCGATGACCGAGGTCTTCTGGTGCCGGGCCTGCTGCTCGGCACCGAGCGCCCGCACGATGTCGTCGCGCTGGTCGACGGTGACCTGCATGCCCTCCTGGCCGCACGAACCGAAGTCGTTGTCCGGCTCGTTGAAGGGGCTGATGTAGTCCAGTTTCACGCCCTGGCGGGCGAAGTGGTCCGTGACGTCGGCGACGTACTTGGCGTAGGCGGTCTCGTCCTCCGGCTTCAACTGACCGCCGCAGCTCTGGCCGTTGGTGGTCCACTGGGCGGGCGCGCTGTTGACGAAGCCGATCAGGTCCTCGACGCCGTACTTCGCGGCGTACTTCAGGAAGGTCTGCCCGCCCTTGTCCTTGCTCCAGTCGTAGGAGCCGTCGGCGTTGAGGAAGTCCTCGGCGGCCCGGGCCGGGGTGGTGACGGCGACCCCGCCACCGCCGATGTTGTAGCGGTACGAACTGAGGGCCAGGCCCTTCTTGGAGAAGAGCAGCTTCGCCACCCGGGCCTGGACCTTGGGGGAGAAGTTCTGCAGGTCGTTGACCCACCAGGCGCCCGAGGCGCCGATGTCGTCGATGGTCTGGGCGGCGTGCGGCGAGACCTCCGCGGTGGTGGCGGAGGCGGTGTCGGCGGCGTCCGCGGGCGGGGAGCTGATCAGGGCCCCGGTCACGGCCAGTGCGGCCGCCGCCGTGGCGAGGACCGGTCTCCTGCTGTGCGTGGTGCGGGTCAAAACGGCATCCCTTCCGTCGTCATACGGGTGGTGCGGTACGGCTCCTTGCGGGGGTGGTGGTGCGTCTCAGGGCCCGCTGCCCCACCGACTGCAGGGCGCCCTCCAGCGCGAACGTGGCCGCGCCCAGGCACACCGGGTCGGTGGGGACGGGAGAGAGGACGATCTCGGTGGCGGCGAACGGCCGCCGCAGCGCGTGCCGCCGGACGGCCTCGCGCACCTCGCCGAGCAGCGGCGTGCCCAGCTTCCGGGCGACCCAGCTGCTGAGCACGACCACCTCGGGGTTGTACAGGTTCACCAGGTCCGCGATGCCCGCGCCCAGGTAACGGGCGGTGTCGCGGACCACCTTGACGGCCACCGGGTCGCCCGCGGCGACCCCCCGGCCCAGGGCGTCGATGGTGGCCGTCTGGTCCTCGGGGTGCAACAACGTGGATCGGGGGCTGAGTTCACGCAGGTTGAGCATGATGCCGGGGGCGCCGACGTAGGTCTCGACGCAGCCGTGGTTGCCGCAGTGGCACAGCCGGCCGTCGAGCACGAGCGTCGTGTGGCCCCACTCCCCGGCGCTGTTGCTCACCCCTCGGTACAGCCCGCCGCCGAGGACCAGCCCGGCCCCCACCCCGGTCCCGAGGTTCACCACCACGGCGTCCTCGCGTCCGCGCGCGGCTCCGAACCACAGCTCCGCGACCGCACTCGCCCGCAGCGGGTTGTCCAGGTGGAGGGGGTAGGCGATGTGCTCGGCGAGCAGGTCGAGGAGCGGCACGTCGTGCCAGTCCCAGTTGGGCGCGTACTCGGCGATGCCGGTGGCCCGGTCCACCTGCCCCGGCACGCTCACCCCGACGCCCAGCACCCGCGCGCCCTCGACGCCGGCCTGGGCCACCACCGAGCCGACGGCGGTGGCCACATGGGCGACGGCCTGCTCGGGCCGGCTCTCGCCGGGGCGCATGTCCTCCACCGCGCGGGCCAGCACGTTCAGCCCCAGGTCGAACAGCTCCACCCGGACGTACGTCTCCGCCATGTCGACGCCGATCAGCGCACCGCCCGCGGAGTTGACGGCGACGAGCCCGCGGGGCCGCCCGCCCGCGGAGTCCTCGAAGCCGACCTCCGTGATCATCCGGAGGTCCGTCAACTCGCCGACCAGGGTGGCGACCGTGGCGACGCTCAGCCCGGTGGCGGCCGCCAGCGACTGCCGGGAGGTGGGGGACTGGG
This sequence comes from Streptomyces sp. NPDC058464, assembly GCF_042721035.1. Lineage (NCBI taxonomy): Bacteria > Bacillati > Actinomycetota > Actinomycetes > Kitasatosporales > Streptomycetaceae > Streptomyces > Streptomyces sp. NPDC058464. Next base: position 111,494 of record NZ_JBHXMA010000028.1, on the reverse strand, counting down.
CGATGATCTGGCGCAGCACCTCGTAGCGGTTCGCGGTGCGGATGTCACGCGATGTGCGCTTCACGCGGCTGCCCCTCCCATCCCGTCACGGCCGTGCCGGGGCGTACGACGGCACCGGCGCGGCGTCAGGCTATGGGCTTCGCCGAACTTTCGACAAGGGGTTAGGAAAGGGGCCGTAGAAACTCGGGTGTGCTCGATGGTGTGCCCGATGGGGAGCCAACACGTCGAAACGGCCCGTCAGTTGTCACTGACGGGCCGTCACGAGGATTTTTTACGGCTGCTTGTTCCACTCGGTGATCACGGGCCACCCGTGCTCGGTGGACAGCCGGCTGACCGTGCCGGTCGCCAGCTGGAACAACCGGCCCTCGGCGGGCGGCAGTCCCAGGCGGCGCGCCGTCAGCACGCGCAGGAAGTGGGCGTGGGCCACCAGGATCACGTCACCCGTGCCGCCGTTGAGCGCCGCCTCGACCTTCCTGAGCACCCGGTCCGCCCGCGCGCCGATCTGCTCCGGCGACTCACCGGGGTGGCCCTCCGGGCCCGGCGGGACGCCGTCGGTCCACAGGTACCAGTCGGGCCGGGAGCGGTGGATCTCCGCCGTGGTGATGCCCTCGTAGCCGCCGTAGTCCCATTCGTGCAGGTCGGGGTCTGGTACGACCCCGGTCAGACCGGCCAGTTCGGCCGTGCGTATCGCGCGGTCCAGCGGGCTGGACAGCACCCGTGCGTAGGTCCGCCCGGCGAGAAGCGGGGCGAGGGACTTGGCCTGTTCCTCGCCGTGCTGGGTGAGGGGCAGGTCGGTCCAGCTGGTGTGCTGGCCCGACACGCTCCACTCCGTCTCACCGTGGCGGACCAGGAGGAGGTCCCCCACGGCACACCTACTTCGACTCGACGGCGTGGCCGCCGAACTGGTTGCGCAGCGCCGCGATCATCTTCATCTGCGGGGAGTCGTCCTGGCGGGACGCGAACCGGGCGAAGAGGGAGGCCGTGATCGCCGGCAGCGGCACCGCGTTGTCGATGGCCGCCTCGACGGTCCAGCGGCCCTCGCCGGAGTCCTGAGCGAAGCCCTTCAGCTTGTCCAGGTGCTCGTCGTCGTCCAGGGCGTTGACCGCGAGGTCGAGCAGCCAGGAGCGGATGACGGTGCCCTCCTGCCAGGAACGGAAGACCTCGCGGACGTTGTCCACGGACTTGACCTTCTCCAGGAGCTCCCAGCCCTCCGCGTACGCCTGCATCATGGCGTACTCGATGCCGTTGTGGACCATCTTGGAGAAGTGCCCGGCGCCGACCTTGCCGGCGTGGACGTAGCCGTACGGGCCTTCAGGCTTGAGCGCCTCGAAGATCGGGTGGAGCCGCTCGACGTGTGCCTTGTCGCCGCCGACCATCAGGGCGTAGCCGTTCTGCAGGCCCCACACGCCGCCGGAGACACCGGCGTCGACGAAGCCGATGCCCTTGATGCCGAGCTCGGCGGCGTGCTTCTCGTCGTCCGTCCAGCGGGAGTTGCCGCCGTCGACCACCGTGTCGCCCTCGGACAGCAGGTCCTTGAGCTCGTCGACGACGGACTGGGTGGCGTGGCCCGCCGGGACCATCACCCACACCACGCGCGGGGCGTCGAGCTTCTCGACCAGTTCTTCGAGGGACTTGACGTCGGAGACGTCCGGGTTGCGGTCGTAGCCGATGACGGTGTGGCCGGCGCGGTGGATCCGCTCGCGCATGTTGCCGCCCATCTTGCCGAGACCGATCAGTCCGAGCTGCATGTCAGTTCACTTCCTTGAGCGTGCGGTACGTCGAGACGAGGGCGGTGGTGGACGGGTCGAGGCCGGGCACGTCGGCGCCCTCCGTGAGGGCGGGCTCGATGCGCTTGGCGAGGACCTTGCCGAGCTCCACGCCCCACTGGTCGAAGGAGTCGATGTTCCAGATCGCGCCCTGCACGAAGACCTTGTGCTCGTAGAGGGCGACGAGCTGGCCGAGGACCGACGGGGTCAGCTCGCGGGCCAGGATCGTGGTGGTGGGGTGGTTGCCGCGGAAGGTGCGGTGCGCCACCTGCTCCTCGGCCACGCCCTCCGCGCGGACCTCCGCCGCCGTCTTGCCGAAGGCCAGCGCCTGCGTCTGGGCGAAGAAGTTCGCCATCAGCAGGTCGTGCTGCGCCTTGAGTTCACCGCTCAGCTCGGCGACGGGCTCGGCGAAGCCGATGAAGTCCGCCGGGATCAGCTTGGTGCCCTGGTGGATCAACTGGTAGTACGCGTGCTGGCCGTTGGTGCCCGGCGTGCCCCACACCACCGGCCCGGTCTGCCACTGCACCGGCCGGCCTTCCCGGTCCACCGACTTGCCGTTGGACTCCATGTCCAGCTGCTGGAGGTAGGCGGTGAACTTGGAGAGGTAGTGCGAGTACGGCAGCACCGCGTGCGACTGGGCGTCGAAGAAGTTGCCGTACCAGACGCCCAGCAGGCCCAGCAGCAGAGGCGCGTTGGCCTCGGCGGGGGCGGTGCGGAAGTGCTCGTCGACCAGGTGGAAGCCGTCCAGCATCTCGCGGAAGCGGTCCGGGCCGATGGCGATCATCAGGGAGAGGCCGATGGCCGAGTCGTAGGAGTAGCGGCCGCCGACCCAGTCCCAGAACTCGAACATGTTGTCCGGGTCGATGCCGAACTCCGTCACCTTGCCGGCGTTCGTCGACAGGGCCACGAAGTGCTTCGCCACCGCCTTCTCTCCCCCATTCTCGAATTCGCTCGAATGGGAGGGGCCCCCAGCGCCCAGCCCGTCGAGGAGCCAGGTGCGTGCCGAGGTCGCGTTGGTGATCGTCTCGATCGTGGTGAACGTCTTCGACGCGACGATGAACAGCGTCTCCGCCGGGTCCAGGTCGCGGGTCGCCTCGTGCAGGTCGGCGCCGTCCACGTTGGACACGAAACGGAACGTCAACTCCCGTGCCGTGAAGGCGCGCAGCGCCTCGTAGGCCATCGCCGGACCGAGGTCCGAGCCGCCGATGCCGATGTTGACGACGTTCTTGATGCGCTTGCCGGTGTGGCCGGTCCACTCGCCGGAGCGGACGCGCTCGGCGAAGGCGCTCATCTTGTCGAGGACGGCGTGCACGGCCGGGACGACATCGACCCCGTCCACCTCGACGACCGCGTCGCGCGGGGCGCGCAGGGCGGTGTGCAGGACCGCCCGCCGCTCGGTGATGTTGATCTTCTCGCCGCGGAACATCGCGTCCCGCAGCCCGAACACGTCGGTGGCGGTGGCCAGTTCCTGGAGCAGGGCGAGGGTCTCGTCCGTGATCAGGTGCTTGCTGTAGTCGATGTACAGGTCGCCGACCCGTACGACGTACCGCTCGGCGCGCGCCGGGTCGGCCGCGAACAGCTCACGCAGGACGGGCTGTCCTTCGGCCCGGTGGTCCTCCAGGGCGGCCCACTCGGGCCGCCGGGTGAGCTCGGGGGTGTCAGGCATGGGAGACGGTCTCCTTGGTGCCCTCGCCCTGGAGGGCGATGGCGTACATCTCGTCGGCGTCGAGGCGGCGCAGTTCCTCGGCGATGAGTTCGGAGGTGGGGCGGACCTTCAGGGCGAGGGTGCGCGGCGGCTGGCCCGGCAGGGTCAGGCTGGCCAGCGGGCCCTCGGGACGGTCGATGACGATCTCGCCGGTGGCGGTGCCGAGCCGGACCTTCGTGACGACCGGGCCGGGGGAGACCACGCGGTCCACCTTGACCTTCAGCCGCGCCTCCAGCCAGCGGGCGAGGAGTTCGGCGCTGGGGTTGTCCGCCTCGGCCTCCACGGCCGCCGAGGTCACGTCGGCCCGGGCCTGGTCGAGGGCGGCGGCCAGCATCGACCGCCACAGGGTGAGCCGGGTCCAGGCGAGGTCGGTGTCACCGGGCGCGTAGTTGCGGGCGCGGGTCTCCAGCACCTGCATCGGCCGCTCGACCGCGTACAGGTCGGTGATCCGGCGCTGGGCGAGCGCGCCCAGCGGGTCCTTGGAGGGGGTGTCCGGGGCCTCCACCGGCCACCACACGACCACCGGGGCGTCCGGCAGCAGCAGCGGCAGCACCACCGAGTCGGCGTGGTCGGAGACCTCGCCGTACGTGCGCAGCACGACCGTCTCGCCGGTGCCGGCCTCGGACCCGACCCGGACCTCGGCGTCCAGCCGGGACGTGGTGCGGTCGCGCAGGGTGCGGGCGTGCCGCTTGATGACGACCAGGGTGCGCGAGGGGTGCTCGTGCGAGGCCTCCTCGGCGGCCTTGATCGAGTCGTAGGCGTTCTCCTCGTCCGTGACGATCACCATCGTCAGGACCATGCCCACGGCAGGGGTTCCGATGGCGCGGCGACCCTGCACCAGCGCCTTGTTGATCTTGCTTGCCGTGGTGTCTGTGAGGTCGATCTTCATGGCCTGCGCCAGCTCCGTCCGTCTCGTGCGAGCATCTCGTCGGCTTCCTGCGGTCCCCAGCTGCCCGACTCGTACTGTGCGGGCTTACCATGCTTTGCCCAGTACGTCTCGATCGGGTCGAGGATCTTCCAGGACTCTTCCACTTCCTGGTGACGAGGGAACAAATTGGCGTCGCCGAGCAGCACATCCAGGATGAGCCGCTCGTACGCCTCCGGGCTGGACTCCGTGAACGACTCGCCGTACGCGAAGTCCATCGTCACGTCCCGGATCTCCATCGACGTGCCCGGCACCTTGGAACCGAACCGGACGGTCATGCCCTCGTCGGGCTGGACGCGGATGACGATCGCGTTGGCGCCGAGTTCTTCGGTGGCCGTGGAGTCGAACGGGGAGTGCGGGGCCCGCTTGAAGACCACCGCGATCTCGGTGACCCGGCGGCCCAGCCGCTTGCCGGTGCGCAGGTAGAAGGGGACGCCCGCCCAACGGCGGTTGTCGATGCCGAGCTTGACGGCCGCGTAGGTGTCGGTCTTCGACCTGGGGTCGATACCGTCCTCCTGGAGGTAGCCGATCACCTTCTCGCCGCCCTGCCAGCCCTCGGCGTACTGCCCGCGCACGGTGTGCTTGCCCAGCTCCTCCGGCAGCCGCACGGACTTCAGGACCTTCAGCTTCTCGGTGAGCAGCGCGTCCGCGTCGAACGCGATCGGCTCCTCCATCGCGGTCAGCGCCATCAGCTGGAGCAGGTGGTTCTGGATGACGTCCCGGGCCGAGCCGATGCCGTCGTAGTAACCCGCCCGGCCGCCGATGCCGATGTCCTCGGCCATCGTGATCTGCACGTGGTCGACGTACGACCGGTTCCAGATCGGCTCGTACATCTGGTTGGCGAAGCGCAGCGCCAGGATGTTCTGGACGGTCTCCTTGCCCAGGTAGTGGTCGATCCGGAACACCTGGTCCGGGTCGAACACGTCGTGCACGACCGCGTTCAGGTCCTGCGCCGACGCCAGGTCGTGGCCGAACGGCTTCTCGATGACCGCCCGCCGCCATGAGCCCTCGGGCGGGGTCGCCAGGCCGACCTTCTTCAGCTGCTGGACGACCTTCGGGAAGAACTTCGGCGGCACGGAGAGGTAGAAGGCGAAGTTGCCGCCGGTGCCCCGGGAGGAGTCCAGCTCGTCCACGGCCGACTTCAGCTGCTTGAACGCCGTGTCGTCGTCGAAGTCACCGGGGATGAACCGCATGCCCTCGGCGAGCTGCTGCCAGACCTCTTCGCGGAACGGCGTCCGGGAGTGCTCGCGCACCGCGTCGTGGACGACCTGCGCGAAGTCCTGGTCCGCCCAGTCCCGGCGGGCGAAGCCGACGAGCGAGAAGCCCGGCGGCAGCAGCCCGCGGTTGGCCAGGTCGTAGACGGCCGGCATCAGCTTCTTGCGGGACAGGTCACCGGTCACCCCGAAGATGACCAGGCCCGACGGGCCGGCGACCCGCGGCAGGCGCCGGTCGCGCGCGTCGCGCAACGGGTTGTCCCAGTCGGCGGCGGGCACCACCGGCACCCGCACCTCCTTGGCGGTCTCGCTCATCACGCCTCAACTCCCTTGCTGTCCAGGGACTTCGCGACGGCATCCAGCAGGTCCTGCCAGGCCACCTCGAACTTGGCGACGCCCTCGTCCTCCAGCTTGCCCACGACCTCGTCGTAGGAGATGCCGAGCCGCTCCACCGCCTCCAGGTCCGCACGGGCCTGGGCGTAGCCGCCGGTCACCGTGTCGCCGTGGATGTCACCGTGGTCGGCGGTCGCGTCGAGCGTCGCCTCCGGCATGGTGTTGACGGTGCCGGGGGCCACCAGCTCGTCGACGTAGAGGGTGTCCTTGTACGCCGGGTCCTTCACGCCGGTGGAGGCCCACAGGGGGCGCTGCTTGTTGGCCTTCGCGGAGGCCAGCGCGGTCCAGCGGTCGCCGGCGAAGACCTCCTCGTACGCCTCGTAGGCGAGCCGCGCGTTCGCCAGCGCCGCCCTGCCCTTCAGCGCGAGGGCCTCGTCCGTGCCGATGACGGTCAGCCGCTTGTCGATCTCGCTGTCGACGCGGGAGACGAAGAAGGAGGCCACGGAGTGGATCGTGGAGAGGTCCAGGCCCTTGGCGGCGGCCTGCTCCAGGCCGGCCAGGTAGGCGGCCATGACCTCGCGGTAGCGCTCCAGGGAGAAGATCAGCGTGACGTTGACGCTGATGCCCTCGGCGATGACCGCGGTGATCGCCGGGAGACCGGCCTTGGTCGCCGGGATCTTGATCATCACGTTGGGGCGGTCGACCAGCCAGGCGAGCTGCTTGGCCTCGGCGACGGTGGCGGCGGTGTCGTGGGCGAGGCGGGGGTCGACCTCGATGGACACCCGGCCGTCCGTGCCATGTGACACATCGTATACAGAATGCAGAACATCGGCCGCGGCCCGCACATCCCGCGTGGTCATCATCCGCACGGCCTCGTCGACCGTGACGCCCCGCACGGCCAGGTCGGCGAGCTGCTCCTCGTACCCCTCTCCCGAGCCGATGGCGGCCTGGAAGATCGAGGGGTTGGTGGTGACGCCGACGACGTTCTTCGTGGCGACCAGCTCGGCGAGGTTGCCGGTGCTGATCCGCTTGCGCGACAGGTCGTCCAGCCAGATCGAGACGCCCTCGTCGGAGAGGCGCTTCAGTGCTCCCGCGGTGGCGGCTGCTTCGGTCACGTTGATCATCTTCCTCTTCTGAACTGTTTCTGGCTGGTGGATCAGGCGGTGCGGGCGGCGGCGAGGGACTCGCGGGCCGCGGCGGCCACGTTCTCGGCGGTGAAGCCGAACTCGGCGAACAGGGTCCTGGCGTCGGCGGAGGCGCCGAAGTGCTCCAGGGAGACGATCCGGCCGGCGTCGCCGACGAAGCGGTACCAGGTCAGGCCGATCCCGGCCTCGACGGCGACCCGCGCCTTCACGGCCGGCGGCAGGACGCTCTCGCGGTACTCGCGGGGCTGCTCCTCGAACCACTCCACGGACGGCATCGACACCACCCGGGTGCCGATCCCCTCGGCCTCGAGGAGGTCGCGCGCCTCGACGGCGAGGTGCACCTCGGAACCGGTGGCGATCAGGACCACCTCCGGGGTCTCGGTCGACGACTCGCGCAGCACGTAGCCGCCCTTGGCCGCGTCCGGGTTCGGCGCGTACGTCGGCACGCCCTGGCGGGTCAGCGCGAGCCCGTGCGGGGCGGGGTGCGTGGCGTGCCTCTTCAGGATCTCGGCCCAGGCCGCCGCGGTCTCGTTGGCGTCGGCCGGGCGGACGACGTTCAGGCCCGGGATGGCGCGCAGCGAGGCGAGGTGCTCGACCGGCTGGTGGGTCGGACCGTCCTCGCCGAGCCCGATCGAGTCGTGCGTCCAGACGTACGTCACCGGGAGCTGCATGAGCGCCGACATGCGGACGGCGTTGCGCATGTAGTCGGAGAACACCAGGAAGGTGCCGCCGTAGATCCGGGTGTTGCCGTGCAGTGCGATGCCGTTCATCTCGGCGGCCATCGAGAACTCGCGGATGCCGAAGTGGACGGTACGGCCGTACGGGTTCGCCTCGGGCAGCGGGTTGCCCTTCGGCAGGAAGGAGGACGTCTTGTCGATGGTGGTGTTGTTCGAGCCCGCGAGGTCGGCGGAGCCGCCCCACAGCTCGGGCAGCACCGGGCCGAGCGCCTGGAGGACCTTGCCGGAGGCGGCACGGGTGGCGACGGACGTGCCCTCCTCGAAGACGGGCAGCGCCTCCTCCCAGCCCTCGGGGAGCTGGCCGGCCACGACCCGGTCGAAGAGCCGAGCGTGCTCCTCGTTCCCGGTGCGCCACTCGGCGATCCGCTTGTCCCAGGCGGCGTGGGCCTCGGCGCCCCGGTCGAGGGCCCGGTGGGTGTGGGCCAGGACGTCGGCGTCGACCTGGAAGCTCTGCTCGGGGTCGAAGCCGAGGAGGCGCTTGGTGGCGGCGACCTCGTCGGCGCCGAGCGCGGAGCCGTGGGAGGCCTCGGTGTTCCGCGCGTTCGGGGCGGGCCAGGCGATGATCGTGCGCATCGCGATGATGGACGGCCGCTCGGTCTCGGCCCGCGCCGTCTTCAGTGCTGTGTACAGGGCGTGAACATCGACGTCACCCTCGGCGGTCGGCTCGATGCGCTGGGTGTGCCAGCCGTAGGCCTCGTAGCGCTTGAGGACGTCCTCGGAGAACGCGGTCGCGGTGTCGCCCTCGATGGAGATGTGGTTGTCGTCGTACACGAAGACGAGATTGCCGAGCTTCTGGTGGCCGGCCAGGGACGAGGCCTCGGCGGAGACGCCCTCCTCCAGGTCGCCGTCGGAGACGATCGCCCAGATCGTGTGGTCGAAGGGAGAGGTTCCCTCGGCGGCCTCGGGGTCGAAGAGACCGCGCTCGTAGCGGGCGGCCATGGCCATGCCGACGGCGTTGGCGACGCCCTGGCCGAGGGGTCCGGTGGTGGTCTCGACGCCGGCCGTGTGGCCGTACTCCGGGTGCCCCGGCGTCTTCGACCCGTGCGTCCGGAAGGACTTGAGGTCGTCCAGCTCCAGCTCGTACCCGGCGAGGAACAGCTGGGTGTAGAGGGTGAGCGAGGTGTGCCCGGGGGAGAGGACGAAGCGGTCCCGGCCGGTCCACTCGGGGTCGGCCGGGTCGTGGCGCATCGCCTTCTGGAAGATCGTGTACGCGGCCGGGGCCAGGCTCATCGCGGTGCCGGGGTGCCCGTTGCCGACCTGCTGGACGGCGTCGGCCGCGAGGAGGCGCGCGGTGTCCACGGCGCGCCGGTCGAGGTCGGTCCACTCGAAGCCGTCGTCGAAGCCGTCCGATGTCTGCGTGCTCGTCTCCGTGCTCGTCTCCGTGCTCATCTTCAAGAAGTCCTCGTTCGAAGCGTTCTGGCTGGCCTGACGCGTTCAAAAGTAAAAGTCTGACTTTTGGGAGGGAAGGTCGGAGTGTGTCAGCCTGTGGTGAAAGTGGGACACGGATCTTCGACAGGGACGGCGCGAGAAGGACATGGCGGACAGAACGCCCAACGGGGCAGCCGACGGTGACGGGATCAGGACCTTCCCCTTCCCGGTGGATCTGAGCGTCGGCGGCGTCGGCATGCAGGTCGGCACGATGGGGACGGAACGCCTGTGGCACGCCGACGCCCCGCTGGAGCGCGTCCACCGCATCGACTTCCACGTGGTCATGCTCTTCACCGAGGGCCCGGTCCGCCACATGATCGACTTCGCCGAGTACGAGGCCCGGGCCGGCGACCTGCTCTGGATCCGCCCGGGTCAGGTGCACCGCTTCTCGCGGACCTGCGAGTACCGCGGCAGCGTCCTGACCATGCAGCCCGGCTTCCTGCCGCGGGCCACCGTCGAGGCCACCGGCCTCTACCGCTACGACCTGCCGCCCCTGCTCCGCCCCGACGCACCGCACCTCGCCGCGCTCCGGGCGTCCCTCGCCCACCTGCAACGCGAGTACGAGGACACGGAGACCCTCCCCCCGAGCCTGCACGCGTCCGTGCTGCGGCACTCCCTCACGGCGTTCCTCCTCCGCCTCGCCCACCTGGCGGCCAGCTCGGCGGAGGCGGCCCGCCGCCAGGCCGACACGACCTTCACCCTCTTCCGGGACGCGGTGGAGAAGGACTTCGCCACCAACCACAGCGTCAGCGCCTACGCCGACGCCCTCGGCTACTCCCGCCGCACCCTGGTCCGCGCGGTCCGCGCGGCGACCGGCGAGACCCCCAAGGGTTTCATCGACAAACGGGTCGTCCTGGAGGCCAAGCGCCTCCTGGCCCACACCGACCTCCCGATCGGCCGCGTCGGCGCGGCGATCGGCTTCCCGGACGCGGCGAACTTCTCCAAGTTCTTCCACCTGCACACCGGGCAGACACCGGTGGCGTTCCGGGCGGAGCTGCGCTGACCTGGGCGGGCCGGGCAGCGCGACGGCGCCGGAGGGGATCCCTCCGGCGCCGTGCGCCCGGCTGCCGTGTCGGTGACGCAGTGTCGGTGACGCCGTGTCAGTGACCGAAGTCGAACCAGTTCACGTTCACGAAGTCCGCCGACTGGCCGCTGCTGAAGGTCAGGTAGACGTCGTGGGTGCCCGTCACCGAGCTGATGTTGGCCGGGATCGTCGTCCAGGTCTGCCAGCCACCCGTGTTGGCGACGGAGAAGCTGCCGATGGGGGAGTTGGAGGCGCTGTCGAGCCGGACCTGGACCGTGCCGCTCACCCCGGAGGCCGCGCCGCTCGCCACCCTCGCGTAGAACTGGGTGGCCGCCGTGGAGCCGAAGTTGACGCCCTTGTAGAGCGCCCAGTCGCCGTTGGCGACGTACCCGATGTCCTGGCCGCCGCCGGTGTCGGTGGTGGTCTCGGCGGTCACGCCGGACTGGCTGTCGTACGACTCCGCCTGGATGGCGCTGTAGGCGTCCCGGCTGCCGGTCGGCGGGGTGGTGGTACCGCTCCCACTGGCCTGCAGGACCTGGACGTAGTCCACGACCATCGGGTGGCCGGACTCGGTGGCGCTGGTCGGGCCACCGCCGAACGCGTCCGGGAAACCGCCGCCCATCGCCACGTTCAGGATGACGAAGAAGCCGTGGTTGGTGGCGTTCGCCCAGGTGGTGGCGTCGACCTGACTGGACGTCACCGTCTGGTAGTTGACGCCGTCGACGTAGAAGCGGATCGCCTCGGGGCTCACCGAGCGGTCCCACTCCATCGTGTAGGTGTGGAAGCCGGACTGGCAGGTGGTGTTGGGGCAGGCGGTCGAATTGCCCAGGCCTGTCGTCTCGTTGCAGGGACCGCCCGGGTTGGTGCCGCAGTGCATCGTCGCCCAGACCTTGTTCAGACCCTGCACGTTCTCCATGATGTCCAGCTCGCCGACGCTCGGCCAGTTCTGGTAGTTGCCCCGGTAGGGCGCGCCCAGCATCCAGAACGCGGGCCAGTAGCCGTAGGCGGCGGTGCCGGTGACGTTCGGCATCTGGATGCGGGCCTCGACGCGCAGCTTGCCGCCGGCCGGGGGCTGGAAGTCGGTACGGGTGGTCTCGATGCGGCCCGACGTCCAGTTGCCGGCCGAGTCCCGCACCGGCGTGATCTTCAGGTTGCCGCTGCCGTCCAGGGCGACGTTGGTGGTGCTGGAGGTCATCGTCTCGACCTCGCCGGTGCCCCAGTTGGCGGCACCTCCGGGGTACGAAGTCCCGGTGTCGTACTGCCAGTTGGAGGTGTTGACGCCGGTGCCGGCGGTGCCGGTGAAGTCGTCGAGGAAGACCTGGCTCCAGCCGGACGGCACGCTGGGGGCGGAGGCGTTGGCGGGGAGGGTGGCGGTGGTGGCGGCCGCGACCGCCAGGCCCATGGTGGCGAGCGCGGCGAGGAGGGCGCGGCGGAACGAGCGTCGCCGTCTGTGATCCGCAGGGGCTATACCGGAGGTTTCACTCATGGGGGTGCCTCTCGGGTACGGAGGGGGGTGCGCGGGTGTGCCTCGGAGAGCGCCGGGAGTGGCTGAGACTGGTTGAGAGCGCTCTCAAAGTGGGCCCAATGTGCTCTCCGTGCCTTCGGCCGTCAAGAGTTAAAACAAAGAATCACCTTGTTTCTCAACGGAGTTCAGGCGGTGAAGCCGCTCGCCTGCGGTGCCGCACCGGCTCACCGGCTCACCGGCGCACCGAGCGGCAGTGGGCGGGGTCAGTAGGCGCGGGCCACGACAGCGACGTTGCCCGGCTGGTCGTCGCTCTCGGGAACGGAACCGTCCGCGGCGACCAGGCACCGCACGGACACTCCCTGTTCGGCGAGTTTCGCCTCGCCCTCCACGCCCAGCGTCTCCCAGGCGATGCGCGCCCAGCCGGTGCTCGCCGCCTCCGCCGCCTCCTTGACCGTGGTCACCTCGACGGTGCGGTCCCTGCGACGCTCACGGGACTGCGCCAGCAGCAGCGCCTGGTCGTCCTCCAGCACCTTGGGCAGGACCTGGGAAAGTGCCCCGATCGGCGTCGGCTCCTTGGTTCCCGCCAGGCGGCGGACCAGCACGGCCGTACCGTTCTGCAGGTCGCGCGGTCCGACCTCGACGCGTACGGGCACCCCCTTGAGCTCCCAGTCGACCGCGCGGCGGCCGAAGGGGGTGTCGACACGGTCGTCGACGTGCACGCGGATGCCGGCCGTCCTCAGCCGGTCCCCGATCTCACGGACCGTGGCCAGGACCGCGTCGTCGTCCTTGACGGCCACGACGACCACCTGGACCGGGGCCAGCCGCGGCGGGACGCGGAGGCCGTCGTCGTCGCCGTGCATCATCACCAGTGCGCCGACCATTCGGGTCGTGGAGCCCCAGGACGTCTGCCAGACGTACTCCTCACGGCCGTCCTTCGACAGGTACCGCGTCGCGAACGCCTTGGCGAAGTTCTGGCCCAGTTCGTGACTGGTGGTCATCTGGAGGGCCTTGCCGTCGCCCATCATGCCCTCCAGGGTGAGCGTGTTGATCGCGCCGGCGAACCGCTCCCTGACCGTCTTGCGACCCGGTACGACATCCATGGCGAGGACGTTCTCCAGGAAGTCGGCGTACACCTCCCGGTGGATGCGCGCGGCGTAGTCCCGGGCGTCCTCGTAGGTGGCGTGTGCCGTGTGGCCTTCCTGCCACAGGAATTCCGTCGTACGAAGGAACACGCGCGGCCGGAGTTCCCAGCGGACCACGTTCGCCCACTGGTTGATCAGCAGCGGCAGGTCGCGGTAGCTCTGCACCCACTTGGAGAAGTAGTCGTTGACGATCGTCTCGGAGGTGGGGCGGACGACGACGGGCTCCTCCAGCTCCTTGCCGCCGCCGTGGGTGACGACGGCCAGCTCGGGCGCGAAGCCCTCGACGTGGTCGGCCTCCCTGGTCAGGTACGACTGCGGGATGAAGAGCGGAAAGTACGCGTTCTGGGCGCCGGCCGCCTTGATCCGGGCGTCCAGGTCCTGCTGCATCCGTTCCCACAGGCCGTAGCCGTACGGTCGGATGACCATGGTGCCGCGCACCGGCCCGTTGTCGGCCAGCTCGGCCTTGCCGACCAGGTCCTGGTACCAGCGGGGGAAGTCGTCCGCCCGGCGGGTGAGAACGGGTGCCTTTGCCATGGCGCGCAGCGTAGAACGCGGCTCCACCGGGGCGCGAACCGATTACTTCCCACAGGTCAGGACGGCAGCCGGTCCAGTTCCTCCCCGATGGCCCCCCGCAACACGTCGTGCTGCGGACCGAGGGCATGCTGCCTGTCGCTCCACCGGTCACGTGGATACAGCCACACCGGCTTGCCCACGAGTTCGGCCGGCTCCCAGCGGAACCGTGGCCACACATGCGCGTGCAGGAACGGATCGGTGTTCCCGAGGATCTCCAGATTGACGCGCAGAAAGGCCGGGTCCAGCCGCTCACAGGCGCGTTCGACGGCCTCGCCCAGCCTGTCCATGTCGGACAGGAATGCCAGCCGCTTGTTCTTCGGAAGCTCCGACAGCCGTTGCACCGAAGGATCGTCCACGAGGAGGACCGAGTATCCCGGGAGGAACTGGACGTCCCCGATCACCGCGAACCCGGCCTCCAGCTTCCGGAGCACGGTGGGATTCCCGCCTCGAAACGCGCTGCCGATCCGGTCCTTCCGCCAGTCGTCAGTCATGATCGACGACTCTACCGACCGCTGTTCACCGGCTGAGCGCGTTCCCGGCCGGTGGTTCCTGGCGGTCGGCCTCGTGACGGTCGGCGGGTGTGCCGGTCGTCTCGGGCGGCGTATCGACGGAACCGGGAGACGGCCCCTAGACCGCGCTGCCCGCCTTCCAGTCCGCCCAGGACAGGTTCCAGCCGTTGAGGCCGTTGGAGGCCTCGACGGTCTTCTCGCCGGAGTTCTTGACGATCACCACGTCGCCGAGGATCGAGCTCTCGTAGAACTTGTAGCCCGCCACCGAGGAGTCGCTCGCGCCCTTGGCGTCGTGCAGGCCGACGCAGCCGTGGCTGGTGTTCTCGTGGCCGAAGACCGAGGTGGACGCCCAGTAGTTGCCGTGCACGAAGGTGCCGGAGGTGGTCAGGCGCTGGGCGTGCGGGACGTCGGAGATGTCGTACTCGTCGCCGAGGCCGACCGTGGAGGACTCCATCCGGGTCTGCTTGAACCGCTCACTGATCACCATGATCCCGGACCAGGTGGTGTGCTGGGAGTTGCCGCCGGAGACCGGGTAGGAGGCGTAGGTGGCGCCGTCCCGCTTCACGACCATCTCCTTGGTGGAGAGGTCGACCGTGCTGATCTGCTCGCGGCCGATGTGGAAGGTGACGTCCTTGGACTGCACGCCGTAGATGCCGTCCGAGCCCTCGACGTCCTTCAGCTTCAGGCTCAGCGTGATCTTGGTGCCCTTCGCCCAGTACGTCTCCGGGCGGAAGTCGAGGCGGGTGTCGCTGAACCAGTGCCCGACGATCTCGACCTCCGGCTCGGCGGTCACGGTGATCGCCTTCTGGACCGCCGCCCGGTCCTTGACCGCGTGCGTGAAGTTGATCGACACCGGCATGCCGACGCCGGACGTGGAGTCCGCCTCGGGCGTGAAGTAGCCGATGAACGTCTCACCGGGGGACTTCGTGGTGAAGGTGGCCACCGTCTCGTCGGTCGCGCCCTGCGCCTTCGCCGTCACCGTGTACTTCGTGCCGGAGTACGGGTTCGTCGCCGACGTCCACTTCGTCTTCGCGGCGTTGAAGGTGCCCGACAGCGTCGCCCCGTCGTTGCCCGCGACGGTCACGGAGGCCAGCGTGCCGTCGGCCACCGTGACCTCGACGGGGGCGGTGAAGTCGGCCTTCTTGGTGCCGGAGACGGGACTGACCGTGATCGTCGCCTTCTTGGTCGCGGACTTCACGGAGGCCGTGGCGCCCTTGCCGTCGGTGGTGGCCGCGGCGTCCGTGGAGGAACTGCATCCGGCCAGCGCGGCCCCCGCGGGCACCGCGCCCAGAGCGGCGAGGATCCCGCGCCGGGACCACTTCCCCGACTGCCGTCCGGACCCGTTCGATATGTGCTGGACGCCCACGACACGCCTTCCTGACTTGTACACCTGTGTCAGGGCATCCTGCGCTCGTTGTATGGGTGGTTCCTTTGAATCACGGGTCTGCCCGCTGAGATTCCGATGAGGAGCGGAGAGGTCGCGCTGCGCAGCCGCGGTCAATCCCCTGCGGACCGGGGCGAGTCGGCCGGAACCCGGGTTGTCCCGTCCCCCCGATCGTGAACAGAGTATGAACGCCCGACCGGCGGCCTGAGTTTCAGGTGAGATCACCTTCCCGGCCTGGCTTCCCCACCTATCCGATCGGAATAGTGAAGAAGCAGTAAGCCGACCCCGCCGGAGGTATTCCGTGACCGACGTCCGCAAGCGGCACAACGTGGCCATCGTGGGAGCAGGCGCGGCGGGTACCCTCACCGCCGTCCAGCTCTGCGAGACGGCGCACCGCCGCCGGACTCCGCTCGACCTCGTCCTGATCGACCCGGCCCCGGAGGCGGGCCGGGGCACCGCCTACGCCACCCGCGACCCCCGGCACCGGCTCAACGTGCCCGCCGGCAACATGAGCGCCTACCCGGACGACCCCGGGCACTTCGTCCGCTGGCTCTGCCGGCACGGCGAACCCACCGTCACCGGCGCCGACTTCGCCACCCGCTACCGCTACGGCGCCTACCTCGCCGACACCCTCGGCCAGGCCCTCGTCCGCGCCCACGGCACGGTCGCCGTACGGCGGCTGCGCAGCCTCGCCGAGAGCTGTACCGGCACCCCCGACGGCCGGGTGGAACTCCACCTCGCCGACGGGGGACCCCTGGCGGTGGACAGCGCGGTCCTGGCCACCGGCCCCGCCGGGGCGAGCGCCGGCTGGGCCCCGCCCGCCCTGCGCACCTCACCCCGGTTCATCGCCACCCCGTGGGCGCCGGGCGCCCTGGACCCCGTACGGGACAGCCCCGAGGACGTCCTCCTGGTCGGCACCGGCCTGACCGCCGTCGACCTCGCCCTCACCCTCGACCGGCCCGGCCGCACCGTGCACACCCTCTCCCGCAGCGGACTGCTGCCCCAGCCGCACGCCCTCGGCCCGGCCGGCGCCATGCCCGCCCCGGACGGCCTCGACGACACCTCGCTGGGCCGGCTGCGCCGCGCGGTCTACCGCCACCTGAGCCGCTCCGTGCGCACCCACGGCGACTGGCGGCCCGGCCTGGACAGCCTGCGCCCGCACACCGCCCGGCTCTGGCGCAGCCTCACCCCCGAGGAGCGCGAGGAGTTCCTGACCCGCGAGGGCGCCCTGTGGAACACCCACCGCCACCGCATGGCCCCCGCCACCGCCGAACACGTCTCCCGCGCCCGCACCGCTCGGCGCCTGCACGTCCACACCGGGACGGTGGTCCGCGCCACGGACACCGAACAGGGCCCCCTTGCGGTCGAGTTGTCCGGCGGCCAGACGCTGCACGTGGGCTGGGTGGTCGACTGCACCGGACCCGGCCGCCGCCTCGACTCCCCCCTGTGGCAGGGCCTGTTCGCCTCCGGTACGGCCGTCCCGGGACCGCTCGGCATGGGCGCCGCCACCCGCGACGGACAGCTCCTCGACGAACGGGGACGCGCCGGGCTGCCGCTGTTCACGCTGGGCGCCCCGCGCCGGGGCGAGCTCTGGGAGACCACGGCGATCCCCGAGATCCGGGTCCAGGCCGCCGAGTTGGCCCAGCGGCTGCTGCCGCTCCCGGAGCGCCGGCGGGGCTCGCGGCGGCCGGTGGACGGCCACGGGCTGCCCCTGTCCACCCACGCCGAGGCGGCCGCCGCCGACCGCGGCGGCCGCGACCCGGTGCTCAAGGTGCGCTCCGGCGCCGAGGACGCCTTCGCCCGCGCGGTCGCCCTCGACCCCGGCTTCGCCCTCGGCCACGCGGCCCTCGCCCTGCTGGGCCACGAGTGCGCCGCCGCCGTCGACGTGCCGCGCGCCCTCGCCGACGCCCAGCGCAGCGCCCGCGAACGCGCCGACGAACGCGAGCGGTCCTTCGTGGACGTGGTCACGCGCCGGGTGACCGGCGACGACGGCGACGAGGCGCTCGTACGGCATCTGCGGGAGCACCGGGGAGACGCGCTGGCGCTCGCGGCGGCCGTGCCGACCATCGCCTTCTCGGGGGTGAGCGACCTGCAGGACGACGACGCCCTCAGGCTGCTCGACCTGACCTCACCTGCTTACGACGGCCACTGGTTCCACACCTCGCTGCTGGCCTTCCTGCGCCAGGAGCAGGGGCGGTTGCACGAGGCGGGCGAACTGGCCCACCGGGCGCTGGCCGCCGAGCCGGCCTCCGGGCACGCGGTGCACGCCCTGGCACACGTCCACTACGAGTCCGGCGCGCACGAGGCGGGCCGGGACTGGCTGGACGGGTGGGTGTCCGGGCGCGGCCGGGGCGCGGTGCACCGGGCGCACTTCTCCTGGCACATCGCCCTGCACGAACTCGCCCTCGACGACCCGGCCGCCGTCCGCCGGCGGTGGTTCGCACAGCTCGCACCGGGCCGGGTGGTGAGCGGGGTACGGGCCCTGGTCGACTCGGGGTCGCTGCTGTGGCGGGCCCGGGTGAGCGACAGCTGGCAGGGGGACTTCCCGGTCGCGGGGGTGCTGGAGGCGGTGGAACGCGACGTACTGGAGCGGCCGCAGACCGCGTTCACCGCGATGCACGCGGCCGTCGCCCTCACCGCCGCCGGGGACCTGGCCGCGCTGCGCCGGCTGCGCGATCACGCCGCCGGCGCCGACGAGGTGCAGCGCGAGGTGGTCGCCCCGCTGTGCGAGGCGTTCGCCGCGCTCGTCGAGGAGCGATTCCAGGAGGCGGCCCGGGGGCTCGACGCGCTGCTGCCGGTGCTGCGCCGGGTGGGCGGCAGCGCGGCCCAGCGCGAGGTGGTGGAGGAGACCCTGCTGTACGCCCTGGTCTCGGACGGCCGTTGCGAGGCGGCACGGCAACTGCTCGACGCCCGCCTCGACCGCACCCACGCCCCGCGCGACCTACGGCTGCGTGCGGGGCTGGCCTCCTGAGCGGTCAGGGGCCGAGCCCGACGGTCCGGGTCGGCGGGAGGCGGTGACGGTTTCCGGCCGACCTGACCCGGACCGCCGCGCCCGGCCCGTGCCCCTCAGCGTTCGGCGCCCTGGGTCTCCTGGAGCCGGGCGGCGGTCGGTCGGCTGTCCCGGGCGCCGTCGACGGGCTCCTGGGTGCTCGTCGGCCGGTCGGCGAGCTTGAGCCACACCACTCCGATGATGATGACGCCCAGCCACAGGGCCTGGACCGGCGTGAGGGCCTCGTCGAAGAAGACGGGGCTCAGCAGGGCCGCACCGGCCGATCCGATGCCGGCCCAGACGGCGTAGCCGATGCCGACGTCGATGGCGCGCAGCGCGACGCTCAGTGCCCAGAGCGTCAGAAGGAAGAACACGACGGCGACCAGCGACCACGTCAGACGGGTGAAGCCGTGGCTTCCGCCGACGGAGAGCGCATAGCCGACTTCGAACCCTCCGGCGAGCAGAAGCATGAGCCAGGCGTTGGCCGAGGAGCGGCCGGTGTTCGACATGAGGTGAGTCCTCTCGTGAAGATGGGGCGGGCGACGGCGGGGATCCTCAGGCGGCACCGCTGAGCTGCAGGCCGACGACGCCGGTGATGATGACGGCGATGCCGAGGGCCTTGCGCCAGTCCAGCCGCTGGCCGAAGAGCGCCGCCCCGAGCAGGGTGATGCCGACGCCGGCGACCGACGTCCAGATGGCGTAGCCGACACCGACGTTGAAGGTCAGCAGCGCCCTGCTGAGGAAGTAGGTCCCGATCGCACCGCTGAGCAGGGTCACGACGGTCCACTTGCGGTTCTTGAAGCCCTCGGCCTTGCCGGCCGCGATGGCCACGAGGATCTCGAAGACGTCCGCGATCGCGAGGTAGAGCCACTGCATGGGCGTTCCTTCCGTTCGGTTCGTTCGGTTCATTGGGTTCATTGGGTTCGTTGGGTTCGTTGGGTTCGTTGGGTTCGTTCGGTTCGTGCGATGGAGGTCGGCGGTGCGGGGCCGGCCCGCCCCGGGGTCCGCCGTACCGCGGGCACGGCGGTGGGCACGGCCGGGCGACGGTCCGCCGGTCGTGGGGTGGTAGCGCGGCCGGGCGCCGTGCGCCCGCCGCGGTGCGTGTGCAGGTGTCAGCAGCCGTCGATGCCGCAGGCGGCACCGCGGGCGACGGCCTGCTCGGCCTGGGCGTCGAGCACGGCCTTGCGGATCTGGGCCGCGGAGGGGACCCCCTCGATGCGGTGGCGCTCGCCGACGACGAGCGTGGGGACGACGGAGACCCGGTACGCCGCGGCGGTCCGCAGCGCCTCCTGGTGGGCCTCGGTGTAGGTCCCGGCCGTGAGCGCCGCGGTGAAAGCGGTTTCGTCCAGGCCCAGTTCGGCGGCGACGGCGCCGAGGACGTCCAGCCGTCCGATGTCCCGGTTCTCCTGGAAGAAAGCCCGCAGCACACGCGGGGTGTATTCCGCGCCCTTGCCGTGCTCGGCCGCGTAGCGGTAGCCCTCGAACGCCAGCCGGGTGTAGGGCTGCGGGGAGACGGTGGGCAGAGTGATGTCGACGTTCATCCGGCGGGCCGTCGGATACACCGACCGCGCCCAGATCGCCGGCAGGTACTCGTCCTCCGGCCGCAGTGTCGGGGTCGGGTGGGGCCGCAGTTCGAACGGCATCCACTCGATCTCGACGTCCAGGTCGTGGGTGGCCTCGTGCAGCGGGCCCTCGGCCAGCATGCAGAACGGGCAGACGTAGTCCGACCAGACCTTGATGCCGACCCTGCCGGTCTCCGTTCCGGTCACATCCGCCTCCGGCCAAGGGCGAGGAAGTCTTCGAACGGCTGCGTCGCCTCGGGGATCGGCAGCGAGGTGACCTTGATCTGCCAGGCCGTCGGGTCCTCGGCGAAGATCGAGTACGACCCCGAGTAGTCGAAGCCGTACCGGGCGGCCGTCGCGCGGTCGGCCACATGGACGATGTGGCCGACCCTGAAGTAGAGCGAGGCCATGTAGCACAGGGCACAGGGCTCGCCCGAGGCGATCAGCGTGGCACCGGCGGTGGCGTGCAGCCCGTACTCGGCGGCGGCCTCGCGCAGCGCGACCACCTCGGCGTGCGCGGTGGGGTCGGAGTCCTCGTGGACCCGGTTGAAGCCGGTGCCGAGGATCCGGCCGTCGTTGACCACCACGCCGGAGAACGGGATGCCGCCCTCGGCGACGTGCTCGCGGCTGATCCGCACCGCCTCGCGGGCGTACTCGGTCAGCTCGCTCTCCTGGATCTCGGAGATCTCGGAATCGGAAGGGGACATCGTCGCTCCTCGACTCAGACCGTGGTCGGACGGCGGCGGACGCACAGGGAGGACCACGGGCGCAATAAGCCCTTGGAAGCGTTGGTGCTGGGCATGAGACCCTCGATAGTTGTTTGTACGTGCATGTTATTTGTCTGTACAAGATCCGCCGGAAGAATCGAGCGGAGAGCTAAAGCTTGCATGAACATGTATCTTGTTGTCAACGCGCCGCCGGAGAGGGAGCTGCCCATGACGACCACGATCACCTACGCGTCGGCCGCCTCGTCCGACCAGGCCATGTGGGGGAGGGTCCTCGCCCTGCACGCGCACGTGGAGCGCCAGCTCACCCAGGCCCTGCAGCGCAGGCACGGCATAGGCCTCTCCGAGTTCCGGGCCCTGGAGTGTCTCGTCCAGGCCAAGGACGGCGAGCTGCGCATGCAGGAGCTCGCCGACAAGGTCGGGCTCGGGCAGAGCTCGGTGACGCGGCTGGTGGGGCGGCTCTTCGCGGCCGGCTTCGCCTTCCGTGACCTGTGTCCCGACGACAAGCGCGGTGTCTACGCGGTCATCACCGACGACGGCAGGCGGCGCTACACGGACGCGCGCGGCACCTATTCCGAGGTCCTCAGCGCGGCCCTGAACACCGCCGGTGCCGCCCCTGAGCTGGCCGGTACGGTCCAGGCGCTGCGCAGCGCCCTCTGAGCGACTCCGCGACTCCGCGACGCCGTCGCCCCGGCCGGCTCCGGCCGGAGGAGAGAAAGCCCTTGTCGAAAGCCGTCCTCCGGGACGGCTTTCGGCGTTTCCGCACGCGGTGGGGGTGTGTCCAGGTGAACGCCCGGCTCCATGCGGCGCACCCTTCCTTCAACACGGTGACGCCTCGATGAAAGCCGTTTCGGCGGCCCGAAACACATAGTTCATCAAGCAAACTTGACGCCCTCATATGCCTGGTGGCCGGTGATGCGCATCACTGATTGCAGGCACATGTACATGCTTGACTCTGCATGCATCGCATGTACGGTTAGTCGCGGATCGATCACGGGGGAGTGATGCGGAGCCGGCCGAGCTGATGGCTGCCGGGCTCCGCGGGTTCTATGGCGCGACTCGAGCGCCGTCACCCCCCTCGGCATGTCGCTTTCGACGGACAGCTGCACGAAGTGGGGGAAACTGTGCCATCACCACGCCTTTTTGACGCGCTCGCCGCGCACGCCCGGCGCCGGCCCGATCAGGTGGCCCTGATCCGGGGCGCGCGGCAGGTGACGTACCGCCGGCTGGCCGGCCTCGCCGAGGAGCTGGCCGGCGCCCTGGCCGGACTCGGGCTCGACCGGCGGCAGCCGCTCTGTGTGCCCGCGCACAAGACGCCCGAGACGATCGCCCTGTTCCTCGCCGCCTTCCGGGCCGGCCACGCGGTGCTGGCGCCCTCGCCCGAACTGGGCCCCGCCGCCCGTGCCACGCTCGCCGCGCAGGCCCGGTGCTCCCGGACGCTGACCGTCGACGCCCAGGGTGTGCTCGACACCGCTCCGGTCGAGCCGGACGAAGAGGCCGCCCGGGGCTTCGACACCGTGGACCCCGCCGCCGCGCCCCTGCTGCTCACCACCTCCGGCTCCACCGGCACCCCGAAGATCGTGCCTGTCCCGGGCGACGGCTTCGACCGGTTCGCCGACTGGGCGGCCGACCGGTTCCGCCTCACCGCGCAGGACACCCTGCTCAGTTACGCGCCCCTGAACTTCGACCTCTCCCTGCTCGACGTGTGGACCGCGCTGCGGCTGGGCGCCCGGGCCGTTCTCGTCGAGCAGGAGCACAGCGCGGACGCCCGCCACCTGCAGGACCTGATCACCCGGCACCAGGTCACCTTCGTCCAGGGCGTGCCGATGCTGCACCGGCTGCTCGTCCAGGACGGTGCCGTGCATCCCGCGGTCCGCACGGTCGTCTTCACCGGGGACGCGCTGCCGGAGGCACTGCTGCGACAGCTCGGCACGGCCTTCCCCGGCGCCGGCTTCCACAACGTCTTCGGGTGCACCGAGACCAACGACAGTTTCCTCTACGACGCCGATCCCGCGGTCGCCGGTGACCAGACCCCCATCGGCCGGCCGCTGCCCGGGGTGCGGGCCCTGCTGCTGGACGCCGAGGGACGGGTCCTCGACGGCCCCGGCACCGGCGAACTCCTCGTGACCACACCGTTCCAGACCTCCGGCTACCTCCAACGCTCCCGCAACGAAGGGGTGTTCGTACCCGCCCCGGACGGCGGTGGCGAGGTCTTCTACCGCACCGGCGACCTCGTCACCCGGGACGCCGACGGCCTGCACCGGCTGCAGGGGCGTACCGACTTCCAGGTCAAGGTCCGCGGGGTGCGGACCAACGTCCAGGAGGTCGAGAACGTCCTGGCGGCCCACCCCGAGGTCGCCGAGGCCGCCGTCGTCGCGATCCCCGACCCGGAGGCCGGCTACCGGCTGCACGCCCAGGTGACCCGGCGGCCCGGCACCTCGCTCACCTCGCTGAGGCTGCGCTCGCACAGCGCCGAGCGCCTGCCCCGGCACGCCATCCCGTCCTCCGTGCACGTGGGCGACACCCCGCTGCCGCGCACGTCCACCGGAAAACCCGACCGCAACCTCATCAAGGCAGCACGACAGAAGGGAAATCCCGCATGACCTCCCTGGCGGACGAGATTCGCGGCTATGTGGTCGCCGAGTTCCTCGACGGAGAGGACACGGCCGACCTGACCGCCGAGTTCGACCTCATCGACAACGGCGTGGTCGACAGCCTCGGCGTGGTCCGGATCGTCTCGCACCTCTCCAGGACCTATGCGATCCCGATCGACGACATCCCGCTGACCCCGGACAACTTCCGCAGCATCGGCGCCATTTCGGCATTCGTCGAGACCGCGGCGAAGACCGCCGCCTGAGCCGAGCCGGCTTCCGGACTTCGGCGGAGAACCCGGCACCGGAGAACCCGGCACGAACTCCGGAGCGCTTCCAGGAAAACCTCCGGACGAACCCCTCACACACCAGGAGACACGAATGATCGTCCGCAGCACCAGCGAGCTCGCCGCCGTCGAGTGGGGCAACGGCACCAGCCACCGGCTGCTCACCGAGGCCGACGGCATGGGCTTCACCGTGTGCGAGACGCTGGTCCGCAAGGGCACCACGAGCGCCCTGCAGTACCGCCGCCACCTCGAGGCCTGCTACTGCACGGGTGGCTCCGGCGAGGTCGTCACCGCGTCCGGCGAACGCTACAAGATCACCGAGGGCACCATCTACGCCCTCGACGAGAACGACGCGCACTATCTCGTGGCCTCCGACTACGAGGACCTGAGACTCATATCCGTGTTCAGCCCGGCCCTGCGCGGCGACGAGAAGCACACGCTGTCTCCGGACGGCTTCTCCCAGTACTGAGTTCCGCGATCCGGGGCCCGCCCCGCCGGCCGCGGCGCGGGCCCCGGCCCCGACCAGCGACGTACCGGAAGGCAGCACACGTATGACACCCGCACCGTCCGCACCGCGGACCACCGACACCGACTCCGACTCCGACTCCCGCATGGACACCCGCACGGGCACCGGGCCGGACCCGTACACCCTCGCCGCCCCCTGGGCGGACGAACTCAACCACGACGTCGAGGAGTGGGACGCCCGGGCGGAGTTCCCCTGGGAGAAGTGGAAGACCATCCAGCGCTCCGGGCTGCTCACCGTACCGTTCGAGACGCGGTACGGCGGCCGTGGCGGCACCCTGACCGACACGATGCGCGCCCTCGAAGGGCTCGGGCGCACCTGCCGCGACGCCGGCCTCGGTTTCTCCGCCTCCACACAGATCGTCAGCGTCGGCGTCCCGCTGCAGGCGTTCGGCTCCGAGGAGCTCAAGGACCGATTCCTGCCCCCGGTCGTCACGGGCGACCTGATCACCGCGCACGCCATCACCGAGCCGGGAAACGGCTCCGACGCCCTGAACATCTCCACCACCGCGACCCGGGACGGCGACGACTACGTCGTCGACGGCGGCAAGATGTTCATCACCAACGCCCCGATCGCCGACCTCTTCCTGCTGTACGTGCGCACCGGGAAGCCCGGCCCGTTCGGCCTGAGCGTCTTCCTCGTCGAGCGGGACACCCCCGGCCTCAGGGTCGGCGAGCCGCTCGGCAAGATGGGGCTGCGCACCTCGCCGCTGAGCGAGGTGACCTTCGAGCGGCTGCGGGTGCCCGCCACCCGGCGCATCGGCCAGGAGGGCGCCGGCTTCCTGATCCTCGACCACGTGATGAAACGGGAGATCCTCTTCTCCTTCTCCCTCACGCTCGGCGAGATGGAGCACCGGCTGGAGCGCGTCCTCAAGTACGCCAAGTCCCGCCGTCAGTTCGGCGAACCCATCGGCGCCTTCCAGGGCGTCGCCCACAAGATCGCGGACATGAAGATCGCGGTGGAGACCGCCCGCAAGTGGCTCACCGACACCGGCGCCAAGGTGGCGTCCGGCCAGGACGCCGCGATCGACGTCGCCGCCACCAAGACCGTGGTCAGCGAGGCCAACAAGCGCACCGCGCTCGACGCCGTCCAGATCTTCGGCGGCCAGGGCTATCTCACCGCCACCGGAATCGAGCGGGACGTCCGCAACGCGGTCGGCGGAACCATCTACTCCGGCACCAGCGAGATCCAGCGCAACCGCATCGCCTCCCTCCTGGGCCTGTGAGCCGGAAGCCGACGAAAGGGTCACCCATGAACGCACTCACGCCGGACGACCTGCGCAGGCTCACCGCGCCCACCGACTTCCTCGACCACGAGAGCGAGGCCGTCCAGTCCTTCGTCGACGAGGCGGTCACCGACCGCGGCGCCGACAAGCGCCGGCTGGCCGTCGAGCTGTACCACGCCGTCCGTGACGACGTCTTCTACGAGGTGTACGGCGC
Source organism: Streptomyces sp. NPDC058464 (assembly GCF_042721035.1). NCBI lineage: Bacteria > Bacillati > Actinomycetota > Actinomycetes > Kitasatosporales > Streptomycetaceae > Streptomyces > Streptomyces sp. NPDC058464. The sequence continues at coordinate 86,028 of NZ_JBHXMA010000028.1, read as the reverse complement.
CGACCTGTCCGAGGAGGGCCTGCGGGCCAGTCACACCGCGGCCACCCGCAAGGGCTTCTGCCTGCACAAGTCGGCGCTGTACGCGGCGGCCTGCCGGGCGGTGGGCATCCCCGCCCGCGTCCACTACGGCGACGTGCGCAACCACCTCGCCTCGGACCGGCTGCGCGCCCACATCGGCGGCGACGTCTTCTTCCACGGCCTCAACTCGGTCCATCTGGATGGCAGGTGGGTCAAGGCCACCCCGGTCTTCAACAAGATCCTGTGCCGCCTGTACGGGATGAGGCCGCTGGAGTTCGACGGCACCGCCGACAGCCTGCACCACCCCTTCGACGACCAGGGCCGTAAGAGCATGGAGTTCCTGACCGACCACGGCGGCTTCGACGACGTTCCCTACGAGTTCGTGATGGCGAACATGCGCCGCAAGCACCCCGGCTTCCTGAACGCCGACGGCACCGGCACGGTCCGCGGCGGCTCGCTGGCCGCCGAGGCGTCCGCCTGATGCGGCCCGACGGCCCGACCGGCCCCGACGGCCCCGCCGCCCCCGACGACCTCGACGGCCCCGGATCACGAGGAGACACGGAGATGAGCACCATCCGAGCCCAGCAGGACGGCTGGGAGGCGCGGGCCCGCATCGGCCTGGTCGTACCGCACGCGGACGTCGGCCCGGAGTCGGAGTTCCAGGCGATCGCGCCCGAGGACGTGTTCGTGCACGGCTCACGCGTCCACTTCGGCGCGATGCGGGCCGGCGGCGAGATGGACCCGAAGATCCCGCACGACCCGGTGCGGGCCTTCGTGGAGCCGCCGCACATCGACGACGCGGTGGAACTGCTGGCCGCCGCCCCGCTCGACGCGATCGCGCTGGGCTTCACCAGCTCCGCCTACGTCCTCGGCGCGGCCGGCGAGAAGGACCTGTTCGCCCGGCTCGCCCGGGTCACCCGCGGGCTGCCGCTCACCGGCACCACCACGGCGGCCGTGGCCGGCTTCACCGCGCTCGGCGCCCGCCGGATCGCCCTCGTCAACCCGCCGTGGTTCGACGACCGGCTGTCCGGGCTCGGCGCCGACTACTTCACCGAACAGGGCTTCGAGGTCGTCCACCACGGCCCGTGCGGGCTGCCCAGCAACCAGAAGCTGATCACCCCCGGGGCGCTGTCCGAGTGGATCCGCACCACGGTCGCCGGGCACCGGCCCGACGCCGTCCTCGTGGCCGGCAACGGAATCCGCGCGGTGGGCGTCATCGACGCACTTGAGGCGGAACTGGGCTTCGCGGTCCTGACCGCCAACCAGGTCCTGTTCTGGCACGCCCTGCACCTGGCCGGAGCGGCCGGGGCGGCCCACGGGATCACCGGGTACGGGCGGCTGTTCTCCGCCGAGCCGCCGGGCGGCCCGGCATGAGCCTGCTGGCGGCCGACGGGCACGTCGCCCTGTTCGTCACCGACGAGGGGGACGCCCGCCGGATCCCCCTCGTCTGCTGGCGCGACGACGGCACCTCCGTGCACGGCATGGTCCTCCACCGGGGCGCCCTGCGCCGGGCCGAACACCTCCCCGGCTTCCGCCGCTACGCCCACCCCCTGGAGGACGACACGCCCGTGCCCCGCACGGGGGCGCCCGAACCGGCACCCATGTGACCGGGGCCCGCGCCCGTCTGTGATCATTCTGATGTCGTGGAGCGGGAACCTCCGGCCCCCGGATTCCCTCTCACGAGTCGAAACAGAGCGTTCACAGCGTGTGCATGGTCCTGGACGGACGGCTGCGATCACCATCGGTCCAGGACCACGTGCCGCCGTCACACCGGGGGATCCGTATGCCCAGCCGCCGCCGTTTCCTCACCGGGGCCGCCGCCGCGCCCGTCGCGCTCGCGGCGGTCGCCGGGTGCGAGGACGGGGACGCGGCACAGCCGGCCGCCGAGCAGCCCCGGCCCACCGTCAAACCCGCCGTGGCGGCCCCGGCCGCGCAGCACCCGTCCGACCGGCTCAACTTCGTCGTGATCCTCGCCGACGACCTCGGCTACGGCGAACTCGGCTCCTACGGCCAGCAGCTGATGCACACCCCGCGCCTGGACACCCTCGCCGCCGAGGGCCTGCGCTTCACCCAGGCCTACGCGGCCGCCCCGGTGTGCGCGCCCTCGCGCTGCTCGCTGCTCACCGGCCTGCACGGCGGGCACGCGACCGTGCGCACCAACCCCTGGGGCCCCGGCGGCCAGGGCGCCCTCACCGACCGGGACTTCACGTTCGCGGAGGCGCTCAGGGCGCTCGGCTACCGCACCGGCCTGATCGGCAAGTGGGGCTTCGGACCCAACGCCCCGGACCAGCCGAGCCACCCCAACGCCCGTGGCTTCGAGGAGTTCTACGGCTACCTCACCCACCACCACGCCCACGACTACTTCCCCGAGTACCTGTGGCACAACGGCACCCGCGAGGAGATCCCGGCCAACCAGGGCGGTGCCCAGCAGGTCTACGCCCCCGACCTCATCTCCGAACGCGCCCTCGGCTTCCTGAACACCCACCGCGACGAGCCGTTCCTGCTCTACCTGGCCCCGACCGTGCCGCACGCCCCCAGCAAGGACCCGCACGTCGGCGCGTACGCCGACCGCCCCTGGACCGGGCCCAACAAGCGGCACGCGGCCCAGGTCACCACCTTCGACACCCTCGTCGGCGACGTCACCGACAAGCTCACCGCGCTCGGTCTCGCCGACAACACCGTCGTCCTCGTCACCAGTGACAACGGCCCGCACGAGGAGGCGGGCACCGACCCCGACCTCTTCGACGGCAACGGCCCGCTGCGCGGCTACAAGCGGAACCTGTACGAGGGCGGCATCCGCGTCCCCTTCATCGCCTGGTCCCCGCGGCACGTCAAGGCCGGCACCACCGACCGGCCCACCCCGCTCACCGACCTGCTGCCCACCCTCGCCGACCTCGCGGGCGCCCCCGCCCCGGCCGACGTCGACGGCCTCTCCATCGCCCCGCTGCTGCGCGGTTCCGCCGCTGCCGCCCGCCACGACAGCCTCTACTTCTACCGCAACCACGACGGCGTCACCGCCCGCCAGAACGCCGCCGACCAGGGCCGCGGCGACCGGCTCGCCGAGGCGCTGCGCAGCGGCGACCTCAAGGCCGTCCGCTTCGCGCCCGGCCAGAACCGCCGGGTCCCGGACGACCAGTGGGACGTGGAGCTGTACGACCTCGCCCGGGACCCCGGCGAGGAGCACGACCTCGCCGCCGCCCGGCCCGCCCGGGCGGACGCGCTGGTCAAGCTGATGCACGCATCGTGGGCGCCGGTCTACCCGCGCAGACCCTTCGGCGTGACCCTCGAAGTCGGCGGACGGGGAACGGAGTTCACGGTCACAGCCACGCTCGCCAACGGTTCCGCGCGCCCCTGGAACGCCGCCCGGCTCACCCTCGACACCCCGAGCGGCTGGCTGGTCCACGCCCGGGACGCGGCCACCGCGCCCCGCCTCGACCCCGGCGAACGCCACACCGTCCACTGGCGGGTCACCCGCCCCCAGGTCTCCACCGCCACGACCCTCACCTGCCGGGGCACCGCCCACCACGGGGACGACGAGATCACCTACACGGCGACGGCGACGCTCACCTGACCGGCGCCGGCCGCTCACCCCGCACCCGCGCGCTCACCCGACCAGCGTCGGCCGCTCACCCCGTACCCGCGCCGGTACCGCCCACCACTGGTCCGGGCGGTCCACGACCGAGGCGTCCGGACCGGTGTCGAGGTACCGGGCGAGGCGCAGCAGGTAGGCCGCGATGCCCGCCGCGCCCTGCATCCAGGAGGTGCCCGGCGGCAGCAGCGGGGACTCGATGCGGTACTCGACGAACCGCCAGCGGGCGCCGGCCCCGTCCCGGACCGCCCGCTCCACGAGCGCGTCGCCCATCCGCACCGCGGCGCCCACCAGCGTGTCCGCCCGCGGCGTCCCCGCGAGGTCCTGCGCCGCGTCGAGGAGGACGTCCCCGACGCCCGCCGTCCCGCAGCAGCGGCCGTCGTTGTCCCAGAAACCGGGACGCAGCCGCTCCGGGAGCCCCGAGGTGAGGATCGAGGTCAGGCAGCGCTGCCGCAGTTCCTCGACGTCGTGCCCCGCCACCTCGGTGACGCCCGCGTGGGCGAGCGCCGCGAACAGGTGCGAGGTTCCCGCCGGACCGTGGCACCAGGTGTACGTCACCGGCTCCACCTCCCGCTTCGAGGGCGGGATGGTGTGCGGGACGACGAAACCGCCGTCCGCGAGCGAGCCCATGGCCAGCACATGGCGGGCCGCGTCCACGGCGGCTGCGACGAAGTCCTCGCGGTGCAGTGCCGCGCCCGCCACCGCCAGTGCGGCGCCCACCCCTGCGGCGCCGTGCGAGTAGTTCGGGCAGCGCCATTCCGTGCTCGGCGAGATCCCCCAGTCCAGGCCCGTCTCCGTGCGGTCCGCCATCCGCAGCAGGGCCTCGCCGCCGGTCGTCGCGATCGGCTCCGCGAACTCGCCGCCCGCCCAGACGGCCGTCATGACCACGCCCGCGACGCCCATGATGATGTCGGTGAGGGGCGCGTCGGAATCCGGCACGAAGCCGGTGGTGGTCCGCCAGCCCTCGGGGGTCGCGAGCTCGGTCAGTCGCCGCAGCACGACCGCCTCGCTGCCCGGGGTGAGCAGGCGCAGCGCCGTGGCATGGCCCGCCAGGCCGATGTAGAGGGAGGGTTCGGCCACGACGGGTGCCTGCGCCGACAGCCGGCTCACGATCCCGGCCGCCAGGGTCTGCTCCGGCGCGCTCAGTGCCCGGTACCGCGCGATCTCCGCCAGGGCCGGGGCCAGGCCCGCGATGCCCGAGTACAGCGAGTCCCGGTCCTCGTCGGGCGAGGGGGCCTCGGGGTCCTCCTCCGGCACCGACTCCGGCAGCCAGGGGCCCTCGTCCTCCCGTACCTGCCCCAGCACCCATGCCCAGGCGGCCTCGCCCAGCTCTCTGTACACGTCACTCGTCGTCACCCGGACACGTTACCCGGCCTCGCCGGGCGCCTGGTCCGGCTGCCAGCCCAGCGCCCGGGAGATCCCGCGGGCCGCCAGCCGCACCGCCGGGACCAGCACCGGTACCTGGGCGTCGGCCTCGGGCACCACCACCGATACCGCCGCGACCACCTGTCCGGTCGCCCCGCGCACCGGAGCCGCCACCGACAGCGCGTCGTCGGTGACCTGACGACTGCTCACCGCGGCACCCGTACGCCGGACTTCGGCCAGCGAGCGGCGCAGCCGGTCCGGATCCGTGACGGTGTACGGCGTGAAGGATGCCAACGGGCTCGCGCAGTAGTCCTGTTGGAAGCCGGGCGGCTCGTGTGCGAGCAGGGCGAGCCCCACCCCGGTCGCGTGCAGCGGCCAGCGGGCGCCCACCCGGATGTGCACGCCCACCGCCGAACGTCCCGACAGCCACTCGATGTAGACGACCTCGGACCCGTCCCGCACCGCCAGCTGCACGTTCTCGTGGGTGGCCTCGTACAGGTCCTCCAGGTACGGCAGGGCGATCTGCCGCAGCGCCAGACCGCGCGGCGCCAGCGCGGCCAGCTCCCAGAGCCGCAGGCCCACGTGGTAGAAGCCGTCCGCGTCGCGTTCCAGCGCGCCCCATGCGGTGAGCGCCCCGACCAGCCGGTGGGCGGTGGTCAGGGAGAGCCCGGCCCGGCGGCTGATGCCGGACAGGCTCAGCGCCGGATGCCCGTGGTCGAAGGCGGCCAGTACCGCGAGCAGCCGGTCGGTCGCGGACCGGGCGGCGGCGGTCATGGCCGGTCGGCGACGCGCAGCAGCAGGGCGTGGAGCGCGGCCCGCTCGGCGGGCTCCAGCGGGCCCAGCAGGTCGTTCGTCACGCGCTGGCCGGCCTCGTCGGTGTCCCGCAGGAACTCCCGCCCGGCCTCGGTCAGCACGACGATGCGGCTGCGGCGGTCGTCGGGGGAGGGGCGCCGCTCGGCGAAGCCCAGCTTCTCCAGGTCGTCGACCAGGCCGACGATCGCGCTCGGGTCGTAGCCGAGCCGGGCGCTCAGCTCCCGCTGGAGCGAGCCCTCGGAGCCGGCGAGGAAGCGCAGCACCGCGTAGTGGCGCAGCCGCAGCCCCGACTCCTGCAGGAACGTGTTGAAGAGCTGCCCCGAGCGCAGGCCCAGGCGGTACAGCAGGTAGCCCGTGTCCGCGTGCAGCCCGCGCATCCACGGCTCGTCCGCGTCGATCGAGGTCGGGTTCTCGGTGTGCCGGCGAGTGATGGCGGTCTCCCTGGTACGGGCCCCGGCGACGGGGCGGGCGGTCGGACAGATTCCAGCATGAGGCACCCGTAGGTCGGCAACAACTATTGACGACAACAATTATTGCTCTTAGCTTCGATCTCGAAAGCCGCAGGTGGCCCCCGGGGCCGCCACCGTCGTCTGTGAAGGGACCGACCGTGCCCACCATCGATCTCACCGGCAAGGCCGCCGTCGTGACCGGCAGCGGCCGGGGCCTGGGCCTCGCCTACGCCCATGCCCTCGCCGCCCACGGCGCCTCAGTGGTCGTCAACGACGTGGACGAGACCGTCGCCGAGCAGGCCGTGAAGTCCATCGCCGAGGCCGGCGGCACGGCCGTGGCCGAGGTGGTCCCGGTCGGCACCGCCGAGGCCGCGGACCGGCTCGTGAACCGGGCGGTCCAGGAGTTCGGCCGCCTCGACATCCTGGTCACCAACGCGGGCATCCTGCGCGACAAGGTGCTGTGGAAGATGACCGACGAGGACTTCGACGCGGTGATCGCCACCCACCTCAAGGGCACCTTCACCTGCGCCCGCGCCGCCGCCGTCCGGATGCGCGAGCAGGGCGAGGGCGGCACCCTGATCCTGGTCGGCTCCCCGGCCGGCCAGCGCGGCAACTTCGGCCAGACCAACTACAGCGCCGCCAAGGCCGGCATCGCCGCCATGGCCCGTACCTGGTCGATGGAGCTGGGCCGGGCGGGCATCACCGTCAACGCGATCGTCCCGGTGGCCGCCACCGCGATGACCGAGACCATCCCGGCCTTCGCCCCGTACGTCGAGGCCATGAAGAACGGCGAGCCGCTCCCGGGCTTCCTGCGCAGGGGCGAGGGCTTCGGCACCCCCGACGACTGCGCGGCCGTCGTCCCCTTCCTGGCCTCCGAGGCCGCCCGGGGCATCACCGGCCAGGCCATCGGCATCGGCGGCGACAAGGTGGCACTCTGGTCGCATCCCCAGGAGGTCAGGGCGGCCTACGCGGACGGCGGCTGGACCCCGGACACCCTGGCCGACGCCTTCCCCACCTCGGTCGGCGCCGAACTCCAGACGGTCGGCATCCCGGCGCCCAAGCTCCCGGAGGCGTGATGGACATCGAGGCTCTCACCGCCATCGACGTCCACACGCACGCCGAGGTCTCCTCCCGTGGACACTCCTCCCTCGACGACGACCTGCACGACGCCTCCGCCGCCTACTTCAAGGTCGAGGGCGCGCGGAAGCCGACGATCGAGGAGACGGCCGCCCACTACCGGGAGCGGAACATGGCCGCCGTGATCTTCACGGTGGACGCCGAGTCCGCGACCGGCACCGCGCCGGTACCGAACGAGGAGGTGGCGGAGGCCGCCGCGGCCAACGCCGACGTGCTGATCCCGTTCGCCTCCGTCGACCCCTTCCGGGGGAAGGCCGGCGTCCGGCAGGCCCGCCGCCTGGTCGAGGAGTACGGGGTGAAGGGTTTCAAGTTCCACCCCAGCATCCAGGGCTTCTTCCCGAACGACCGCGCGGTGGCGTACGGCCTGTACGAGGTGATCGAGGAGACCGGCACCATCGCCCTCTTCCACACCGGCCAGACCGGCATCGGGGCCGGTGTCCCGGGCGGCGGCGGGATCCGGCTGAAGTACAGCAACCCGCTCCACGTGGACGACGTGGCGGCCGACTTCCCGCACCTGAAGATCATCCTGGCGCACCCGTCCTTCCCCTGGCAGGACGAGGCGCTCGCCGTCGCCACCCACAAGCCGGGCGTGCACATCGACCTGTCCGGCTGGTCGCCGAAGTACTTCCCGCCGCAGCTGGTGCAGTACGCCAACACGCTGCTCAAGGACAAGGTGCTGTTCGGCTCCGACTTCCCCGTCCTCACCCCCGACCGGTGGCTCGCCGACTTCGCGAAGCTGCCGATCAAGGACGAGGTCCGGCCGAAGATCCTCAAGGAGAACGCCGCCCGCCTGCTCGGGCTGACCACGTCGTAAGGGGCCGTAGATGCGCAACGAGGGACTGGGGTCGTGGCCCGCACGCCGGGCCCGCAAGACCCCGCACCGCACGGCACTGGTGTTCGGCGGGCTGCCGACCGACTACCGCGCACTGCACGCACGCACCACCCGCCTGGCCCACGCCCTGCGCGCCCGGGGCATCCGCCGCGGCGACCGCATCGCCTACCTCGGCCCGAACCACCCCGCCTACCTGGAGACCCTGTTCGCGGCCGGCACCCTCGGCGCGGTCTTCGTCCCGCTCAACACCCGCCTGGTAGGGCCCGAGATCGCCTACCAGCTCGCCGACTCCGGCGCGAAGGCCCTCCTCTACGGCCCCTCGCACGCCGGCCTGGTCGCCGGTCTCCCCGGCACCACCGACATCCGGACGTACGTCGAAGTGGGCCCGGAGTACGAGGAGTTGCTGGCGGCCGCCGCCGACGACCCGATCGACGAACCCGTCGTGCCCGACGACACCTGCATCATCATGTACACCTCGGGGACGACCGGGCGCCCCAAGGGCGCGATGCTCACGCACGGCAACCTCACCTGGAACGCGCTCAACGTGCTGGTCGACACCGACCTGATCGCCGACGAACGGGCCCTGGTCTCGGCCCCGTTGTTCCACACGGCGGGCCTCAACATGCTCACCCTCCCGGTCCTCCTGAAGGGCGGCACCTGTGTCCTGGTGGAGGCCTTCGACCCGGAGGCCACCTTCGACCTGATCGAACAGCACCGGATCACCTTCATGTTCGGGGTCCCCACCATGTTCGACCAGGTGGCCCGCCACCCCCGCTGGCCGGACGCCGACCTGTCCTCCCTGCGCATCCTCACCTGCGGCGGCTCCCCGGTCCCGACCCCGCTGATCGCTCTCTACCAGGAACGGGGGCTGACCTTCCTGCAGGGCTACGGCATGACCGAGGCCGCACCCGGCGCCCTCTTCCTCGACTCCGAGCACGCGATCAGCAAGGCCGGCTCGGCCGGCGTGCCGCACTTCTTCACCGACGTACGGGTGGTGCGGCCCGACCTGACCCAGGTCGACGTCGGCGAGCCCGGCGAGATCATGGTCCGCGGCCCCCATGTCATGCCCGGCTACTGGGGGTTGCCGGAGGAGACCGCGGCCTCCTTCGCGGACGGCTGGTTCCGCAGCGGGGACGCGGCCACGGTCGACGAGGACGGCTACGTGTTCGTCGTCGACCGCCTCAAGGACATGATCATCTCCGGGGGCGAGAACATCTACCCCGCCGAGATCGAGGACGTGCTCCTCGCCCACCCCGGCATCGTCGAGTGCGCGGTGATCGGCGTACCGGACGACAAGTGGGGCGAGGTGCCGCGCGCGGTGGTCGTGCCCCGCGAGGGCGCCGTCCTCGACCCCGACGAGGTGCTCGCCTCGCTGGCCGGGCGGCTCGCCAAGTACAAGGTCCCCAAGTCCGTGGTGCTCGCGGACGAACTCCCGCGCACCGCCTCCGGAAAGCTCCTCAAGGCCCGCGTGCGCAAGCGCTACGGCTCTCCCGACTCCCAGCCAAGGAACCCCACATGACCGTCACCGTCAACGGCCTCGACGAACTGAAGAAGCTCGCGGGCAGCGACCTGGGCACCAGCGACTGGATCGAGGTCACCCAGGACCGCATCGACACCTTCGCCGACGCGACCGGCGACCACCAGTGGATCCACGTCGACCCGGAGCGGGCGGCCGCGGGCCCCTTCGGCGCCCCGATCGCCCACGGCTACCTCACCCTGTCGCTGTTCATCCCCCTGTTCACCGAGCTGCTGGACGTCCAGGGCGTCTCCACGAAGGTCAACTACGGCCTGAACAAGGTGCGTTTCCCGTCTCCGGTGAAGGTCGGCTCCCGCATCCGCCTGGCCGGCCGCCTGACGGAGGTCGAGGAGGTGGCGGGCGGCGTGCAGATCGCCGTCGACGGGACGATCGAGATCGACGGCGGGACCAAGCCCGCCGCCGTGCTGCAGAGCCTGTCGCGGTTCTACGCCTGATCAGGCCGCTCTGCGCAGCGTACGGATGTGCCGCTGCGCGGTGCCGGCGGCGTTCTTCAGCTCGATGCGGGCGTGCTCCTGTCTCATCGCGGCCTCCAGCTGTGCGGTGAGCTCGGTGCCGCGGACCTGGCCGGTGGCCGGTCCCGGTGGAAGTCCCGTGGCCAGGTAGCGGTCCAGGCAGCCCACGACGGCCTCGAGTTCGGGGCGGACGGCTTCCGTGGCCTGTGCGGTGTCGTCGAGGAGGTGGCGCAGGCCGCGCAGCGACTCCAGGTCTCCGGCGCGGCACGGCTTGTGCGTCCGGTCGCAGAGCATCTCGACGAGCGTCCTGAGGTAGGTCGCGGCGTCCGCGAGGTCCTGGGCGTCGTCGTCGGACCTGCGCATCCGCTTCACCCAGGCCGAGTTCTTCCGCTGGTGACGCAGGGTGAGGACGCCGACGACGGCCACGACCGCGCCGGCGGCGGCCGACACGGTGGGGCTGAAGAGCATGGGCGTGATCCGTTCGTGAGAACGCGCGGACACCCCTCGGGCAGGGGCCGGGAACGTCCGCGGGTGGGGACGGGGAGAACAGGTGGGCGGGGGCCTAGGAGAGCCGGGCGACGGTGCGGAGCGACGGAAGGTCCGTCACCACGAACCTGCGGTAGCCGCTGCGCAGCACGCCGTCCGGGAGGAGACCGCCCTGTCCGGCGGGTGTGCGCAGCTGACGGAGCGTGTGCTCCACGGTCGAGACGCCCAGCAGCAGGGCGTCCGCGATGTCCTTCTGGCTCGGGCCCAGGATGGTGAGGTGTCCGGGGTCGTCGGAGCCCGCGGTGCCGGCGACCTCGGCGAGATGGGCGAGCAGCCCGCAGACCCGTTCCAGCGGCGGACGGGTCATGGTGCCGTAGATCATCTCGTCGGTGCGGTTGCGGTCCTCCAGGCTGCGCAGCAGGGCGAGTTGGATGCGTGGGTGGCTGCGCAGCAGGCTGTTCATTCCCGCGACGGGGCAGGGCATGACCCAGGTGGTGGTGAGGCAGGTCGTCCTGACCGATGCCGCCGGTTCGATGAGCTTGGCCTCGCCGAGCAGTTGGCCCACTCCGCGGAACCGGGTGATCTTGGGTGCGCCCTCGGCGGTGCCGAAGGGGTGACGCTCCTGCCGGACGCAGCCGCCCAGCACGATGTACACCTGCTCGTCCGCCGGTCCGAGGGGCAGTTCCTCGTCGCGCTCGAGGACGCGGCTCTCCGCACCCCATTCGCCGACCAGTAACGGCCAAGATCCGGGCGGGAGTTGGTCGAGAAAGCTGCGGGCGGGCATGGTCTGGCGTCCGTTGAGGACGTCAACGGTCCGGAAGGCGTCGACCTTCGGGACCACGGGTCAGGCTCCGGTCGTGGGCGCCGCGCCGGCGGTCGGGCGGCCGCGCCGTGGAACCGGGGGGCCGTCGTCACGCTGCGTCAGGTGGGTGGGGGAGGTGCCGAAGCCATCGGCGATGGCGGTGTTCATCGGTCTGAAGTCCTTCTTGCCGGTGCGAGTGGGATCCCGGGTGCGCCACTGGCTGCGGCACACCCGGACGACGGGTCCAGGTCCTCTCTCTCGCGTTGGGGATCCGGTTGGTTAGTCCGGGCTGCGAGGCGAAGACGTTTTCACAAACTACCCCCCTGCCCCGGGAAATCGCCAGTCACTGATGACGGAGAGCGAAGTTTCCTGTCGGGGCGCCGTCCGCCGGGAAATCACTCGGGGGAGGGAGTTCCCGAACCGGCTCGACGATGCTGTGATCTGTATCACATCGACCCCGGGAGGTGGTGATCGGCGCGGGTTTTCCGGGGGGTCGGATCATTGAAAGTCCATGCGTCGCTCGGCGTGGATATTTCCCGCGGATGAGCGGAGGTGGGCCCAGGTGTAAACGCCGGATAAAATGAGGAGGCCCCGGGGAACCACCCCCGGAGCCTCCGGAAAGGGCCCGGACCCGTCGAGGTTCAGACCGGTACCCAGTAAACACCACCTGCTAGGAAAAGGTCACACCGGGTGGCAACTCCTCGGCCCGGAGCCCCTCGCGGGAGGGGTTTGCCCCGGCGACTTGGCCCCGGCGGGCCGACTGGACGCGGCGCGCGAGGGCGCGGGGCGAAAAGTCTGATCCGTCGCTCTGTGGTTGATATGTTCCGCGCCTTGTGTTGTTCGTCGTGCGGGTAAGTGCATCAGTGGTGAGTGACGACCGCTTGAGGATCGCTGGAGACCGGTCTGTGCCGGGTCCGTTCGCCACGGAACGGGTCCGCGTTCGGGTTCGATGTATGCAGTATGTGGTCGCCCGCTGCATAGATCTATGGGCACCGCCGTGAAGGCCCGGACCGGGCAGGTGACCCGAAATGGACCCTGTGGAATTTCCCGACGGCGTCGAGTCATCAGCCCCCGGATAGGGCGCCCAGGGAATTGCTCGCCTTTATTCGGTGGCCCGCGTGGCCGCCTGCCGAATATCCGGGCGAGAGAAAGTCGTCCGCACCTCGAAGGCGCCCGATGCGTATCGGTACAGGTGATGCCGGGGTCGCGGCACGCAATCGTGTCCGACCCGCACTCCCACTCTGGGTAGCGGGCCGGACACGATTCACGCACACCCGCCGTGGCCCCGGCGGCTACGCAAGGTGATTAATGGGCGACGATTCGTCAGGAACCCACCACGTCCACGAAGATGGGGTTGGAATAGAACCACGTGTCCGCCCACGGGTCGCCGTTCCCCGGCTCGTGCGGGATCGGGCCGTGCGGGTCGATCGCCGCGCCCAGATAGCCCGTTCCGGTGCGCTTGCCGTCACTGCCGCGCAGCCGGACGTAGAACGACTCGTCGCCCGCGGTGACCGGGATCCGCAGGGTGTACGTGCCCCTGCGGCCGGACACGTCCTTCGACTGCACGACCTTCGTGTCCGGCGCCTTCCAGGTGTCGCGGTCGGCGACCGCACCGCGCACCGCGCCCCGGATGACGTCGACGTGCGCCAACTGGGGGAGGATTCCCTGGGCGTTGACCCGGGACGCGGTCGTCACCGTCACGTTCAGGGTGAGCCGCTCGCCCTTGCGGACCCGCAGCCGGCCGCCCAGCGTGACACCGGCGCCGTGGTCGCAGTCCCGCGTCAGCCGCACGTCCAGCCCGTCGAGCAGGTGCCCGTGGTCCAGCCAGACCCGGCCCGCGCGCAGGCCCGCCATCACCGCGCGGTAGCCGTACCGGGTGACGCCGACGTGGGTCCGGCTGAACTCGCCGGGCCAGAAGTCGCTGCCGGGCTGCGGGGTGTCGGTGTTCACCGGGTCGGGCAGCCTGCCGGTGTTGTCGAAGTTCTGCCCCGCCGGCCAGTCGCCGTTCTTCCAGGTGTCGAAGACCGTGCGGTGGTTGTCGGAGTTGGTGGTGATGGTGAACAGGCGACCCTCGGACAGCATCGCGTCCCAGAGACCGCCGACCGTCGCCGTAGCCCAGTCGAAGCCGCCGTACGTCAGATACGCGTCCGCCGGGTAGCCGGCCCAGGACTGCGCGGAGGGCTTGTTCTCGTACTCGCCGCGGATCGAGGTGGCCCCGCGCCAGCCGGGGATCGCGGCACCCTGGGCGCCGGGTGCGCCCTCCATGCCGATCATGATCTCAACGGCTGCGTCCCGCCAGTTGCGCATCTCGTGCGGGGAGTCGATGCCCAGCCGCAGCGGGTGGTTGGCGAGGACCAGCACGTCGTCGACGTAGCCGGTACGGCGCTGCTCGGCCAGCCACTGGATGGCCTTGACGGCGTGCGCCTCGTTGCGGGCGGTGTCGGCCGCACCCGCCGACCCCTCGGTGTAGCCCAGGAGCTTGCCGTCGTAGGCCAGCTCGAACTGCGTGAGCAGGTCGGTCTCGTGCGGGCCGGGCGCGGCGAACACCGTGCAGTGCTCGGCGGCCGGGATGTACCACTCCAGGCCCTGGAAGATCAGCTGGCGCGGGTTCTCGGCACGCGCCTTGAGGATCTCCGCGTGCTCCAGCTTCGCGCCGTAGTAGGCGTGCCCGAAGTTGGAGTGCTCGTTGAACACCATCCAGTCCAGGCCGTACTTCGCGGCGGCCTGGGCCTGCTGGGAGAACGTGTACTTGGCGTCGTGGCTGTACACGGAGTGCACGTGGTGGTCGCCGACCAGGTAGGCGAGGCGCGGGTCCTCGCCGCCCAGGCCCCGGTCGGACGCGGCGAACGCGGGGGTCGCCGCCGACCCGAGCGCGAACGCGGCGCCGAACAGGCCCGCGCGGCGCAGGAGTCCACGTCTCGACATGCCCTGGGGGTCGAGGTCGGCGGCGGAGACGGAGGGATCGGCCCAGGTGGGCAGCTGCTGCTCGGTCATGAAGATGATCCTCGTAACGGGGGTCAGTGGGTCATGAAGGAGGAGACGGGCAGTGCCCGGGAGACGATTCGGACGTCGCCGAGGCGGCCGTGCAGGATCTGGTCGATCTTGTCCGCGTACTCGTAGCCGCCGAGCAGCCAGGGCTTCCCGGACGAGGCGATGCCGACCGCGGCGGCGTGCGGATTGCGGGCCACCGGGCAGCCCTGCACGTACATCGTGGTGTGCTTGCCGTCGTTGACGACGGCGAGGTGCCACCAGATCTCCGGGTCGGTCTCGTCGCCCCAGTTGGTGGCCAGCTGCTGCTGGTTGAGCGGGTGGACGGCCCACTGCGGGCCCGGGCCGTCGGAGATGGAGAGCGTGGCGAGCGGCTCGTCCGGGTCGTCCGTGACCGTGCCGACGGAGCCGTTGCGGCCGGTACGGCTGACCAGACCGGACCAGGCGTTGTGCGAGGCGTTCCAGTCGGCGGGCAGCCGGTAGAACGCCTCGATGGTGTAACCGTCCTTGAAGGTCGCCGAGTTGAGCGGGGCGCCGTCGACCGTCCGCAGGTAGGCGCCCTTCAGCGGCGACTTGTAACCCGTGAACTCCAGGCTGCCGTGGCCCGGCTGGTCCGGGTGGTGGTCCGCCGACCAGCCGAGGGTGCCGCCGCCCACCGAGACCACGGTGAGGTCGTTGCCGTTGCCGGACAGGTCACGGACCGTACCGGAGACCGCCGAGTCGAACCGCCAGTAGGCGGCCGTGCCCCGGACCAGCAGCTGCGAAGCGGGCCGCGCCGGACGGACCGGCACCGGGTCGAAGCCCTCGAAGCGGTCCGCGAAGTCGATGTCGACGGAGAAGCGGTCCCCGTCGCCGCTCAGCTCCATCTCCTGCCGCTCCAGCTCGTTCAGGCCCTTCTTGGCCCGGCCGAGGATCCACGGCGAGACCGTCTCCACGTCGATGACGTTCCGGTCCAGGTCGAAGTGGTAGAGGCGGATCATCGCCGCACCGCCGAAGTACCGGTTCTGGTAGTTGGTCAGGTGCAGGTGCACGTCGTTGCCGGCCGCGTTCTTGCGGGTCGCGCGGCGGGCCGGCCAGTAGTGGCCGTTCAGGGTGAGGAAGATCTGGTCGTGCTCGTTGATCAGCTGGTCCCACAGCTGCTGCCCGTACGACGACAACTCGTCGTCGTCCACGACCAGTTCGTGCGTGGTGAGGATGACCGGCGTCTTCGGGTGCGCGGCGATGACGTCCTTCGCCCAGGCGTACCCCTTGGCCGACAGCCGCCAGTCCAGCGCCAGCACGAGCCACTCGCGCCCGCCCGCCCGGAACAGGTGGTAGGTGTTGTAGCCGTCCGAGGAGGCCCCGCCGAAGGTCGGCTTGTCCGTGAAGCGCTGCGGCCCGAAGGTGTCCAGGTACGGCGTGGCACCGCGCTGGTCGTCCGTGGACGACCTGATGTCGTGGTTGCCGGCCAGCACGCTGTAGCCGACCCCGCGCCGGTCGAGGATCTCGAACGCCTTGCCGATCGCGG
The DNA here is from genome assembly GCF_042721035.1 of Streptomyces sp. NPDC058464. Classification (NCBI taxonomy): domain Bacteria; kingdom Bacillati; phylum Actinomycetota; class Actinomycetes; order Kitasatosporales; family Streptomycetaceae; genus Streptomyces; species Streptomyces sp. NPDC058464. The sequence continues at coordinate 70,053 of NZ_JBHXMA010000028.1, read as the reverse complement.
CGAACTCCTCCGTCGCCCCGTTCTGGGTGAGGTCGCCGAGGTGGGACAGGAAGACGATGTTGTCGTCGGACTCGCCGCCGTGCTCCAGCAGGTAGCGCAGCGACGCCTCGATGGGCGCCGCGTTGATGCTCGGCCCGTCGAAGAGGTACTGGGTGTCGGGCATCACCGCGAGGGTGAAGCGCCGGCTCTCCGGGTCGGGCCGCCGGCCGGAACCGGAGGAGGAGGCCTCGGCGACCGTGGGCAGCGCGACCCCGGCGGTGGCGGCGGCGCCGAGGAGCGCGGTGGCTCTGAGGAAGTTGCGTCGTCCGGCTCCGGCCTGCGCGGCCTCGCCCTGAGGGTGGTCATGCGAAGTACACACGTGTGCTCCGTGGGTATGCGGAAGTGACGGCGAAGGGCGTGGGGGGATCTCGGAGGACGGATCCGGAACGGCGGATCTCGGCGGGCGGATCTCACAGGACGCGCAGGGTCCAGCTCCAGCGGTGGATGCCCGGTGCGACGAGGTAGGAGGGGAAGGTGTCGGGACCGCACGACGCCGTGCCGAGGCCCCGGTGCGCGGCGTCGATGTGGACCACGCAGCCGGTCCGCGGCACGAGTTCGTCGTGGTGTGTGACGGCGGTGAGGTCCTCGGCGCGGTAGCGGCTGACGGAGACCTGGCGGGGCCCGTCCAGCTCGACCGCGAGTCCGGTGGCGTCCGGCGCCGACAGCGTGAACCGCCGTACGCCGTGCCGGCCACCGCTCTCCTGGGGCCGCAGGTAGGGCGTGAACAACTCGTCCACGGGCAGCGAGTGGTGGCCGACCGGGGCTCCGGCGGCTCGGTCCGGGTACGACTCCCAGGGACCCTGACCGAACCACTCCAGCAGATCGAGCCCGGCCACCGTCTCGAAGACCGAGCCGACCCGGGCCACGTCGTCGAACTCTTCGGGGAGTTCGGCCGACTCGTCGACCCTGACGCCGCCCTCGACCGGTGTGAACTCCTGCCGGTGCCGTACGACCCCGACGGTGCCGGCGTACTCGGCGAGCACGCTGACCCGGTCGCCGTCCCGGCGCACGGACACCACCTTGCGCACCAGCCGGTCCAGACCCCAGGCGCGCCAGCGCAGCGCCATCCCGCCCAGCTCGTCGTTGTCGGTGGGCGCCCGCCACAGCGACAGCTCCGGCGCGGCCGTCAGCAGCGGATGCAGCAGCAGCCCCTCGCCGTCCACCTCGACGGCAGGCCCCGCCGGCACCGGCTGCCCGAGCGGGTCCGCCGCCCGGAGCCTGATCTGCGGTGCGCAGATCTCCGTACCGGCCGGCGCCCACGCCTGCTCCTCGGCGACCGTCACCCGCAGCGTCAGCCACGCCTCCCCGCCGTCCGCCGGCACCTCGAACGGCAGCGGTACGGCCGCCGTCTCGCCGGGGCACAGCTCGGGCAGCTCGGCCGGGCCGGTCAGGGTACGGCCGTCGGCCAGCGCCAGCTCCCAGGTGCCGGTCAGCCAGTCGAAACCCCGGAAGTGCTGGTGGTTGGCGAGCACGATGCCCTCGTGCCTGAAGCACCGGATGCGGACCGGCGCTGCGATCTCCCGGTGCTCGTACATGGCGGGCTTGGGCGTGCGGTCGGGGAAGACGATCCCGTCCGCGACGAACGCCCCGTCGTGCAGGGCCTCGCCGAAGTCGCCGCCGTACGCCCAGCGGTGGCCGGGCGCGGTGACACCGTTGTCGTACAGTCCGGCGCCCGTGCGCCCGACCGGTCTTCCGTCGCTCACCCGCTGGAGAATTCCGTGGTCCCAGAACTCCCAGATGAACCCGCCCTGAAGCCCCGGAGTGGACTCGATGGCGGCCCAGTGGTCGGCGAGCGTGCCGTTGCTGTTGCCCATCGCATGGGAGTACTCGCACTGGATCAGCGGCTTGGTCTGCTCCCCGGACAGGGCGTGCGCCACACAGTCCTCCAGGGGCGCGTACATCGGGCAGGCGATGTCGGACGCCACGTCCGGGGCCGCCCAGCCGCGCTTGGCCGCCCCCTCGTACTGGAGCGGCCGGGTCGGGTCATGCCGTCGCACCCAGCCCGCCGCCGCGTCGTGGTTCGCCCCGTAGTCGGACTCGTTGCCCAACGACCAGATGATGACGCAGGGGTGGTTCTTGTCGCGCAGCACCATGCGCGAGACCCGGTCGACGAAGGCGTTCAGGTAGCGCGGGTCGTCGGCGATCTCGTGGGCGTGGTCGTGGGACTCGATGTCCGCCTCGTCCACGACGTAGAAGCCCAGTTCGTCGGCGAGGTCGTACAGGGCCGGGTCGTTCGGGTAGTGCGAGGTGCGGATCGCGTTGAACCCGAACCGCTTCAGCACCACGAGGTCCGCGCGCATGTCGTCGTACGACACCGTCCGCCCGGTGAGCGGGTGGAAGTCGTGCCGGTTGACGCCCCGGACGAACACCCGCTCGCCGTTGACGAGGAGATCCCGGCCGACGATCTCGACGTCCCGGAAGCCGACGCGGTGGTACGACGTGTCGGCGACCGTGCCGTCGGCGCGGTGCAGCCGGACGGTGAGCCCGTACAGCTCGGGCTGCTCGGCGTTCCAGGTGCGCACGTCGGGCACGACGGCGTGGATGCGGGCCTCGCCGAGGAAGTCGGAGACCCGGTCGTCCTCGGTGTTGAGCCGGTCGAACTCGGCGTCCTGCGCGAGCGGTTCGCCGTCGAGCTCGCCGGTGACGTACCAGCCCCCGGGCAGCGCCCGGTCGCCCGCCGCGTTGCGCACCTGGCAGTCCACGCGCAGCTCGCCGTCCCGCCGGGCCCGTACGGTCACGTCCGCGAGCCGGAACGGGTCGGTCGCGTACAGCAGCACCGGGCGGGTGATCCCGCCGTGCCACCAGTGGTCCTGGTCCTCGATGTGCGAGGCGTCCGACCACTTGACGACGGTGAGCCTGAGCACCGACCGCCCGCCGGGGCGGACGGCGTCGGTCAGGTCGAACTCGGCTGCCAGGTGCGAGTCCTTGGAGACACCCACCGGCCGCCCGTCGACGTGCACGAGGAGCACGCTCTCGGCGGCGCCCACCTGGAGCACGATCCGCCGCCCGGCCCACTCGGCGGGGACGTCCAGCTCACGCTCGTAGACGCCGGTCGGGTTGGCGGCGGGGGAGTCCGGCGGGAACTCACGGAACGGCATGGTGACGTTCGTGTACTGGGGCAGGTCGTCGGTGTCCTGCACCGTCCAGGCGCCGGGGACGTGCGCAGTGGACCAGGAGCCGCCGACCGGCGCGTCCGGGGCTGGCAGCAGCTGGAAGCGCCAGTCGCCGTCCAGGGGGAGTGCTCCGGTGCGCCGGTCGACGGCGTTCATGGGGAGCCGTCCCCAGGAGGTCACCTCGGGTGCCTCCCAGGGGCGGAGGGCGATCAGGGGATCGGCGGGCCGGGGCCCGGGGATCGACGGACCGTTCATCGGCGGGTGGCTCACTTTTCTGGCGACGTGGGTGGCGTGGGTGGGGCGGCTGACGTGGGTGGGGTGGCCGGCATGGGTGACGTGGGTGATACGGGTGACGTGGCGGGCCCGGGCAGGACGCGTCCCTCCCAGCCCCAGGCGGGGTCGACGGGGATGCCGAGCCGGTCCAGGACGGTGGGGGCGATGTCGACGAGGCGGGGCGCGTCGAGCAGGATGCCGCCGGTCGCGCCGGGCTCGGCGAGGATCACGAAGACCTCCCGTTCGGCACGCGTGTCGCCCCCGTGACCGCCGCTGTCGAGGTGACCGTGGTCGGTGGTGACCAGTACGGTCCACCGCTCGCCGGAGCCGCGGGCGTCGATCGCCGCCAGCAGCCGGCCGAGGTGGGCGTCCTGGGCGAGCAGGGCGTCGTCGTAGGCGGCGGAGAGCGGGCCGGTGGCGTGGCCGGCCTCGTCGGTCGCGCCGAAGTAGACGAACAGCAGGTCCGGGTCGTGCTCGGTGAGCCAGCGGACGGCGGTGCGGGCGACGAGGTCGTCCGCGGTCGCGTAGCCGTCGGTCTCGCCGTCGTGGTGCACCCGGCGGCCGACGGCGGGGCCGAGGGTGCCGCGGTGCACCAGCTCCGGCCAGGAGACCGCGGCGGCGGTGCGCAGGCCGGGGCGGGCGGTGGCCGCGCGGCTGAGGAAGTCGGGGTGGCGGGTGTAGTCGGCGCCGCGGAAGTCGTTGCCGGTCACCCCGTGGCGGTCCGGCCACACCCCGGTCAGCACGCTCGACCAGCCGGGGCCGGAGTCGGTGTAGGCCATGCTGGTCGACGGCCCGTCCTCGGCCTGGCCGTCCGCCTCGCCGTAGGGCAGCAGGCTGGTGCCGTGGGCGCCCGCGGCCAGCAGGCCGTGCAGGACGGGTGCGCGGGCACCCGAGCGAAGCGAGATGGGGGTCCCCCCGGCCGAAGGCTGGGGGAGGGTCAGCCGGTCGTGGCGCAGCCCGTCCATGCCCACCACGAGCACCCTGCCGTCCCGGCCGCTGTCCCTCACCGGATTCCTCCTCTGTCCTGCGCGTGCTGCGTGGGCCGGGCCGCGGGTCAGGTGCCCTGCACCGCGCCCTCGGTGGCGCCCGCGATGAAGCCGCGGGCGAAGACGGCGAAGACCAGCACCAGCGGGAGCGACGCCATCAGCACCCCGGCCATGACCATGCTGTAGTCGGTGGTGTGGCCGACGTTGAGCTGCGCGAGTTCCACCTGCAGGGTCACGTGGTCGGGGTTGGTCAGCACGATGAGCGGCCAGACGTAGTCGTTCCAGGCCCCGACGAAGGCGTAGATGGCGAGGAAGGACAGCGCCGGCCTGATCATCGGCAGCGCGATGTTCCAGTACTGGCGGAAGAACCCGGCGCCGTCGATGCGCGCGGCGTCGAGGAGTTCGTCGGGCACACCGTTCTCGATGTACTGGCGCAGCCAGAAGATGCCGAAGGCGTTGGCCAGCGCGGGCGGGACCAGCGCCTTGAGCATGCCGACCCAGCCGATGTTCGACATGAGGATGAACTGCGGCAGGATCGCCAGCTGCAGCGGCAGCATCATGAACAGCAGCAGGGTGCCGAAGAGCACCTTGCGGCCGGGGAAGTCGAACTTGGCGAAGGTGAAGGCCGCCAGCGAGTCGATGAAGAGCACCAGGACGGTGGTGACGGTCGCGACGATGACCGTGTTGAGCATCGACCCGAAGAAGTCGATGGTGTTCAGCACGTGCCGGATGTTCTCCAGCAGGTGCGAGCCGAAGGTGAACTTCGGCGGGCTCTTGTAGATGTCCTGGGTGGTGTTGGTCGCCATGACGATCGTCCACACGAACGGGAAGACCGAGAGCAGGACGGCCGCCATGAGGATGATGTGCGCGGTCAGGCCCTTGGGGCGGCGCAGCCGCCTCGCGCGCGGGGCCGGCCGCGTCGGGTCGGCCGTCGGAGCGGCGGTCGGGTCGGCTGTGGTCACGGCTTCCTCCCTCGTTGGGTGATGCGCCAGTTGACGGCGACGAGGACGATGATCAGCAGGAAGAAGGCCCACACGATGGCCGCGCCGTAGCCGTAGTCGTTGTTGAGGAAGGCCGACTGGTAGAAGTACAGCAGCGTGGTCAGACCGGCCTGTCCGGGGCCGCCGAGGTTCGCGTTGGCGGCGTTGCTGGCGAACAGCACCTGGGGCTCGCTGAAGCTCTGCAGGCCGTTGATCGTCGAGATGATGACGGTGAACAGGATGATCGGCCGCATGATCGGGACGGTGATCTGGAAGAACGTGCGGACCGGGCCGGCGCCGTCCATCTTCGCCGCCTCGTAGATCGAGGTGGGGATCGCCTGGAGACCGGCCAGGTAGATGATCATGTTGTAGCCGGTCCACATCCAGGTCATCAGCAGCGAGATGACCACCTTGATCAGCCACGGGTTGCTCATCCACGGCACCGGCGAGATGCCGACCGTGCCCAGGATCGCGTTGACCAGGCCGAAGTTGTTGCTGAACACCGCGCCGAAGAAGATCGCCACGGCGACGATCGAGGTCACGTTCGGTACGTAGAGGGCGATCCGGTAGAAGCCCTTGAAGCGGCGCACCGAGTGCAGCAGCGTGGCCAGCACCAGGGCGCCCAGCAGGGTGGGCACGGTGGACAGCACCCAGATCACCAGGGTGTTGCGGATCGACAGCCAGAAGACCGGGTCCGACCACAGGAACCTGAACTGCTGCAGGCCCACGAACTGCATGTCGCCGAGGCCGTCCCAGCGCTGGAAGGCCAGGTACAGCGAGTAGAAGACCGGGAAGAACGAGAACCCGGCGAAGATCAGGTAGAAGGGCGAGATCGCCAGGTACTGCCGCCAGTACGACAGCAGCCCGCGCCGCCGGGGCCGTGCGGTGGTGCCCGCGGGCGTGGCGCGCCGCGGGCCGAACCGGGCCGGGCCCCGCCCCCCCCCGGGGGCATGACCCACCGCCGCCCGCGCGGGGGGGCCCGGGGGGGGGGGCCCGGGGGGTGGGGGCGCCGCGGGCGGAACGGGGCGGGGCCCGCCCCGCCGCGGTGCTCGGGCACCGCGGCGGGACCGGTGACCGGAGGTGACGTCACCTCAGTTCACCCCCTGGCGCCGCGCGATCTGCTTGGCCTGGCTGACCGCGTCGTTCCAGGCGTCGTCGGGCTTCTTGCCCTTGGCCTCGATGTTGGTCAGCTCCGTCATGTACGGGGCCATGACGGCCGCGTCGGCCGGCGCCTCGTAGCTGTTCGGGACGGCCTTGGCGGCCGGGCCGAAGACCTCGATGATCTTCTGTCCGCCGAAGAAGGCGTCGGGGCCCGTCATGGCCGGCGTGGTGTAGGCGGCCGGGGCGGCCGGGAAGATGGCGGCGTCGGTGAAGCCGCGGGCGTCGTTGGCGGGGCTGAGGATCCAGCTGATGATCTTGAAGGCTTCCTCGGGGTTCCGGCACTGCTTGGGCAGCGCCAGGTAGGAGCCGCCCTGGTTGGCCGGTCCCACCGGGTTCGCGCAGACCCGCCACTTGCCCTTGGTCTGGGGCGCGGCCTGCTCGATGTCCAGCGCGTGCCAGGCGGCGCCGAGTTCGGTGAGGAGGTTCTTGCCGACGGCGGCGTTCCAGCTGTTGTCGTTGATCTTGGCGTCGATGCCCAGGGTGTAGGGGCGGACGGCCGTGGTCCACGCGCTGCGGATGTGGTCCTTGTCACCGATGAAGTGGTTGTTCTTGTCGATGAACCGCTGGGTGCCCTGGCCGACCACGATGTTGAAGACGGAGCTGATGTTGTTGACCAGGAAGGTGCCGGGGTTCTTCTTCTGCAGCTCGGTGCCGAGCGTGAAGTAGTCCTCCCAGGTCGTGACCAGGGCGGCGACCTTGTCGGGGTCGGTGGCCACGCCGGCCTTCGCGAACAGGTCCTCGCGGTAGAAGAGCGCGGTGGGGCCGATGTCGATCGGGAACCCGATCTGCTTGCCGTCGCTGGTCTGGGCGAGCTTGGTCTTCCAGCCCAGGTACTGCGAGGAGAGCTTCTTGAAGCCCAGGTCGTTCAGGTCGAGGAAGCGGGAGGCGTTGGGCAGGAAGGAGGCTATGTCCTCGCCCTTGATGCCGGTGATGTCGGGCACGGAGGAGCCGCCCGCGGCGAGGGTGGTGGTGAGCTTCTGCTTGAAGTCGCCGCCGATGGACGAGGCGGTCAGCTTGACCTGGCTGCTGAAGTGGGTCTTCGCCTCCGCGACCACCTTGTCGCTGAGCGCACCGCCCCAGTACCACAGGGTGAGGTTCTTGCCGTTCTTGGTGCCGCCCGATCCGGAGCCGCCGCATGCGACGGTCAGGCCGGACGCGGCCGCGGTGAGCGCGGCGGCCTGGAGGAAGCCTCTACGTGAAAGGTCCACGGGTCACTCCTGTTGTTCCTGTTCGTGGTACTGAGGGGCGTTGGTGCTGTGGATCGTGGGGGCTGTGGGGCTGTGGGGCTGTGGGGCTGTGGGGCTGTGGGGCGTTGGGCTGTGGGGGCTGTGAGGCGTCGGGCTGTAGGCGGGTGCGGGTGCGGGTCAGTGCGGCCGGGCGGGCGGGGTCACGGGGGCGTGGTGCACCGGGGGGCCCACGTCCGCCGGCAGGCGGTCGGCGAGGAAGCCGTACGTCTTCTTCAGCTCGGGGTCGGTCAGTGAGCGCCACCAGCGGTCGACGCCGTACCAGCCGGGGGCCGCGAGGGCGCCGCCGTGGTGCTGGACCGACAGACCGGCCGCGAGGACGGCGAACCGCAGCCGCTCGGCCAGCGGCCAGCCGCCGAGGGAGGCCGTGACGAAGCTCGCCCCGAAGACGTCCCCGGCGCCCGTGGCGTCCAGGACCTCGACGTCGAGCGCGGGGACCTCGGCGTACTCGCCGGTGGTCTGGTCGACGGCCACCGCGCCGTCCCCGCCACGGGTGACGACGGCCACCGGCACCAGCTCCGCGAGCGTGCCGAGGGCCGCCACCGCAGTGTCGGTGCGGGTGTAGGCCATCGCCTCGGTCTCGTTCGGGAGGAAGGCGTGGCACAGAGCGAGCTGGTCGAGGAGGTCGCGGGACCACTCCTGGGTGGGGTCCCAGCCGACGTCGGCGTAGACATGGGTGCCGTTCGCCGCCGCCTTGGCGATCCACTCGCGCGGCTCGGCCTCGATGTGCACGAGTGCCGTGCGGGCCTCGGGCGGGTCGCCCATCAGCGCGTCCTGCGAGTACGGGGGTTCCTGGCCGTGGGTGACGAGGGCCCGGTCCTGGCCGGTGGCGAGCGAGACGGTGACGGGGGTGGGCCAGCCGTCCGCGGTGCGGGAGAGCGAGAGGTCGATGTCCTCCTGGTCGCACAGGACGTCCCGGCAGTACTCGCCGTAGAAGTCGTCCCCGAAGACCGTGGCCAGCGAGGTGCGCAGACCGAAGCGGGCCGCGGCCACCGCGAGGTTCGCGATGCCGCCGGGGCCGCAGCCCATGCCGGCCGTCCAGATCTCCTCGCCCGGTGTCGGGGGCTTTCCCAGCCCCGTGAGGACGAGGTCGTAGAAGAGCAGCCCGGTCAGCAGGACATCGGGCCTGTCGTCGTCCACACGCACAGCCTCTCGTCAAAACTCGTCATTTTGATGCGGGAATCGTGCGCTGCTCCGAGAGATTGGTCAATACCCGAGCAGAACTGAGCATGGATTTGATTGAAGATGACGAGTAGTGTTCGCCGCGTGCTGGCAGAACGACGACACCAACTCATCCTGCGGGCCCTGCGCGCCGGTGGCCCCGCCTCTGTGACCGACCTCTCCGAGCAACTGAACGTGAGCCCGGCCACGATCCGGCGCGACCTGGTCAAGCTGGAGGAGGACGGGCTGCTCACACGTGTCCACGGCGGCGCGGTCGTGGAGGAGGGCGACCAGCCCTTCGCCGAGGTGGCCGAGGTGCGTGTGGCCGAGAAGGACGCGATAGCCGCGCGGGCGGCGGCGCTGGTCGAGGACGGCCAGTCGGTGCTGCTCGACATCGGCACCACCGCGTTCCGGCTCGCCCGCCAGCTGCACGGCCGCCGCCTCACCGTCATCACCAGCAACCTGGTGGTCTACGAGGAGCTCGCCGACGACGAGGGCATCGAGCTGGTGCTGCTCGGCGGCATGCTCCGCCGCGAGTACCGCTCACTGGTCGGTTTCCTCACCGAGGACAACCTGCGCCAGCTGCACGCCGACTGGCTGTTCCTCGGTACCAGCGGGGTGCGCCCGGGCGGGCAGGTGATGGACACGACGGTCGTGGAGGTGCCGGTCAAGCGCGCCATGATCGGGGCGAGCGACAAGGTCGTGCTGCTCGCCGATACCGCCAAGTTCCCGGGCACGGGCATGGCGAAGGTCTGCGGTCCCGGGGACCTGGACATGGTGGTGACCAACGCGCCGGTGGATCCGGCGACCCGAGCCGCCCTGGAGGAGGCCGGTGTCGAGGTGGTCCTGGCAGGAAAGGCTCAAGCGTGAAACTGACGATTCTGGGCGGCGGCGGGTTCCGCGTGCCGCTCGTGTACGGCGCACTGCTGACGGACCGGGCCGAGGGGCGGGTCACCGAGGTCGTGCTGTACGACCTCGACGCCGGCCGGCTGTCCGCGGTCGCCCGGGTCCTGGCGGAACAGGCGGCCGGCGTCCCGGGCGCCCCCGCCGTGACCGCCACGACCGACCTGGACGAGGCCCTCACCGGCGCCGACTTCGTCTTCTCGGCGATCCGGGTCGGCGGCCTGGAGGGCAGGGCGAACGACGAGCGGGTGGCCCTCGCCGAGGGCGTCCTCGGCCAGGAGACGGTCGGCGCCGGCGGCATCGCCTACGGCCTGCGGACCGTGCCGGTCGCCGTCGACATCGCCCGGCGGGTGGCCCGGCTCGCCCCCGACGCCTGGGTCATCAACTTCACCAACCCCGCCGGACTGGTCACCGAGGCCATGTCCCGGCACCTCGGCGACCGCGTCATCGGCATCTGCGACTCCCCGGTCGGCCTCGGCCGCCGGATCGCCCGCGTACTCGGCGGGAACCCGAAGGAAGCGTGGATCGACTACGTCGGCCTCAACCACCTCGGCTGGGTGCGCGGCCTGCACATCGCGGGCCGCGACGAGCTCCCGCGCCTGCTCGCCGACCCCGACCTGCTCGGCTCCTTCGAGGAGGGCAAGCTCTTCGGCGTCGACTGGCTCCAGTCCCTCGGCGCCATCCCCAACGAGTACCTGCACTACTACTACTTCAACCGCGAGGCCGTCCGCGCCTACCAGCAGGCCGAGAAGACCCGCGGCGCGTTCCTGCGCGACCAGCAGGCGCACTTCTACGGGGCGGTCGCCGAGCCGGGCGCGAAGGCCCTGGACGTCTGGGACCGCACCCGCGCCGAGCGCGAGGCCACCTACATGGCCGAGAACCGGGAGACGGCCGGCGCGGGTGAGCGCGACGCCGACGACCTGTCCGGCGGCTACGAGAAGGTCGCCCTCGCCCTGATGCGGGCCATCGCCCGCGACGAGCGCACCACCCTGATCCTCAACGTCCGCAACCGCTCCACCCTCTCGGTGCTCGACGGCGAGGCCGTCATCGAGGTGCCCTGCCTGGTCGACGCCAACGGCGCCCACCCGGTCGCCGTCGCCCCGCTGCCCGACCACGCCACGGGCCTCGTCTGCGCGGTCAAGGCGGTGGAGCGCGAGGTGCTCGCCGCGGCCGAGTCCGGCTCCCGTACGACGGCCGTGAAGGCGTTCGCGCTGCACCCGCTGGTCGACTCGGTGAACGTGGCCCGACGGCTGGTGGAGGGATACACCGAGGTCCACCCGGGCCTCGCGTATCTTAAGTGACCAGCCGCCCGGAAAGCGCTTTCCAAACCTCTTCTGGAGACTTCCCATGCACGACGAACGCCGCCGGATCGAGGAGCGCGTAGAGCGACTCCACAACCAGCGCATCAAGCCCGCGGTCTACGCGGCCACCGTCCCCTTCGAGGTGTCCGCCTGGCAGGCCCCCGGGGAGCCGGTGTCCTTCGAGGAGGCCGCGGCCGCCGCGTACGAGCCGTTCGCCATGGACACCCCCTGGGGCCCGCCCTGGGGCACCACCTGGTTCCGGATGCGCGGTCAGGTGCCCGCCGAGTTCGCGGGCCGCCGCGTCGAGGCGGTCATCGACCTCGGGTTCACGGGCGACTGGCCGGGCAACCAGGCCGAGGCCCTGGTCCACCTCACCGACGGGACCCCGCTGAAGGCGGTCAACCCGCTCAACCAGTACGTACGGATCGCGAACCCGGCGGCCGGCGGCGAGGTGATCGACTACCTGGTCGAGGCCGCCTCCAACCCCGACATCCTCGCCAACGACTTCGCCGAGCCCACGCTCCTGGGCGACGTGCTGACGGCCGGCGACAAGCCGCTCTACACCTTCAAGCGCGCCGACATCGCCGTCCTCGACGAGGACGTCTGGCACCTCGATCTGGACGTCCAGGTGCTGAAGGAGCTGATGCTGGAGCTCGGCGAGCACGACCCGCGTCGCCACGAGATCATGCACGCCCTCGACCACGCGATGGACCTGCTGGACCTGGACGACATCTCCGGCTCGGCCGCCGCCGTCCGCGAGGCCCTGAAGCCGGCGCTGTCCAAGCCCGCGCACGCCAGCGCCCACCGCATCTCCGGCGTCGGCCACGCCCACATCGACTCGGCCTGGCTCTGGCCGATCCGCGAGACCAAGCGCAAGACCTCCCGGACCTTCTCCAACGTCACCTCCCTCGCCGAGGAGTACGAGGAGTTCGTCTTCGCCTGCTCGCAGGCGCAGCAGTACGAGTGGGTGCGCGACAACTACCCGCAGGTCTGGGCCCGCATCCAGGAGTCCGTGAAGAAGGGCCAGTGGGCGCCGGTCGGCGGCATGTGGGTCGAGTCCGACGGCAACCTCCCCGGCGGCGAGGCGATCGCCCGCCAGCTCGTGCACGGCAAGCGGTTCTTCATCGAGCACTTCGGCATCGAGACCAAGGGCGTCTGGCTCCCCGACTCCTTCGGCTACAACGCGGCCTACCCGCAGCTCGCCAAGCTGGCCGGCAACGAGTGGTTCCTCACCCAGAAGATCTCCTGGAACCAGACCAACACGTTCCCCCACCACACCTTCTGGTGGGAGGGCATCGACGGCACCCGCATCTTCACGCACTTCCCGCCGGTCGACACCTACAACGCCCGCTTCAGCGGCGAGGAGATGTCCCGCGCGGTCCGCCAGTACGCCGAGAAGGGCGCCGCCACCCGCTCGCTGGCACCCTTCGGCTGGGGCGACGGCGGTGGCGGCCCCACCCGCGAGATCATGGAGCGGGCCCGCCGCCTGAAGGACCTGGAGGGCTCCGCGAAGGTCGAGGTCGAGCACCCGGACGCGTTCTTCGCCAAGGCCCGCGCCGAGTACGAGGACGCCCCGGTCTGGGTCGGCGAGCTCTACCTGGAGCTGCACCGCGCCACCTACACCTCGCAGGCCCGCACCAAGCAGGGCAACCGGCGCAGCGAGCACAAGCTGCGCGAGGCCGAGCTGTGGGCGACGACGGCCGCGCTGCACGCGCCCGGCTACGCCTACCCGCACGAGAAGCTCGACCGGCTCTGGAAGACGGTCCTGCTCCACCAGTTCCACGACATCCTGCCCGGCTCCTCGATCGCCTGGGTGCACCGCGAGGCCGAGGCCGAGTACGCCCGCGTCGCAGAGGAACTGGAGACGCTGACCGCCGAGGCGGTCACCGCGCTGGGCGGCGGCACCGCCCGCGTCTTCAACACCAGCCCCTACGCCCGCGCCGAGGTCGTCCGGGACTCTGCGGGCACCCCCGTCTACGTCGAGGTCCCCGCGAGCGGCAGCGCGCCCCTGACGGCCGCCGCCGAGGCCCCGCAGCCGGTGACGGTCGAGGGCCGGGTCATCGACAACGGACTCGTCCGGGTGGAGATCGCCGAGGACGGCACCCTGTCGTCCGTGTACGACCACCGGGCGAACCGCGAGGTCCTGGCCGGCCAGGGCAACCTGCTCCGCCTGCACACCGACCTCCCGAACTACTGGGACGCCTGGGACGTCGACAAGCACTACAAGAACCGCTACACCGACCTGCTCGACCCCTCGGAGATCACGGTCGTCGACACGGACCCGCTGCTCGGCTCGATCCGGATCACGCGCCCGTTCGGCAACGGCTCGACGATCACCCAGACGGTCACCGTCCGGGCCGGCAGCCCCCGGATCGACTTCGAGACGGACATCGACTGGCACGAGGCCGAGAAGTTCCTCAAGGCCGGCTTCCCGGTGGACATCCGCGCCGCGCACTCCTCCGCCGAGATCCAGTTCGGCCACGTCCAGCGGCCCACGCACACCAACACCACCTGGGAGGCGGCCCGCTTCGAGGTCTCCGGCCACCGCTGGGTGCACCTCGCCGAGCCCGGCTACGGCGTCGCCGTCGTCAACGACTCGACGTACGGCCACGACGTCTCCCGCACGGTCCGCGAGGACGGCGGTACGACCACCACGGTCCGGCTCTCCCTGGTCCGCGCCCCGCGCGTCCCGGACCCGGGCGCCGACCAGGGCCGCCACCGCATCACCTACTCCCTGCTCCCCGGCGCGAGCATCGAGGACGCGGTCGCGGCGGGCTACGCCCTCAACCTGCCGCTCCGGGTGGCCGACGCGGCGGGCGAGCCGCAGCCGGTCGTCTCCGTGGACGGCGCGGGCGTGACCGTCGAGGCGGTCAAGCTCGCCGACGACGCCTCCGGCGATGTCGTGGTCCGTCTCTACGAGTCCCGGGGCGGCCGCGCCGAGGGCGTCCTGCGCACCGGCTTCCCGCTGGCCGGCGCCCAGGTGACCGACCTCCTGGAGCGCCCCCTGGAGGACGCCGCCACCGACGGCGACAGCGTCCCCGTCACGCTGCGCCCCTTCCAGATCCTCACCCTCCGCCTGCGCAGGAGCTGACCGGATGGCCATGCAACCCTGGTTCACCGACGCCAAGTTGGGGATCTTCGTGCACTGGGGCATCTACGCCGTGGACGGGGTCCAGGAATCCTGGTCCTTCTACGACGACATCGTGCCGCACGAGCAGTACATGTCCCAGCTGGACCGCTTCACCGGCGCCCACTACGACCCGAAGGCGTGGGCGGACCTGTTCGCCCGAGCCGGGGCGAAGTACGCCGTGCTGACGAGCCGTCACCACGACGGTGTGGCCCTGTGGGACACGGCGTACGGAGACCTCAACCTCGGCCGGGACTACCTCGGCCCCTACGCCGAGGCCCTGCGCGAGAACGGCCTCAAGGTCGGCCTCTACTACTCGCACTCCGACTGGAACCACCCCGACTACGCCTCCACGCGCAAGCCGGGCCGCCCGCCGGAGCTGGAGGACAACCGGTACTCGGAGGTGGCGGCCGAGCACGAGGACCTGGCCGCCTGGGAACGCTTCCTCGCCTACCGGGACGGCCAGATAAGGGAGTTGGCCTCCCGCTTCCGGCCGGACCTGATGTGGTTCGACGGGGAGTGGGACCGCAGCGAGGAGCAGTGGCGGATCCCCGAACTCGCCGCGCTCGTCCGGTCGTACGTCCCGCACGTCGTCTTCAACGCGCGCATGCTCAGCGAGGGCGACTACGCCACTCCCGAGCAGGGCGCCCCCATCGTGCCGCCGGACGGCCCCTGGGAGCTGTGCCTGACGATCAACGACTCGTGGGGCTACCAGCACCACGACCACAACCACAAGTCCCTCGCCCAGCTGATCCGCTACTTCACCGAGACCATCGGGGGCGGCGGCAACCTGCTGCTCGACGTCGGTCCCATGGAGGACGGCACCGTCCCGCAGCCGCAGGTCGAGCGCCTCGAAGGGCTGGGGGAGTGGATCCGCAGGCACGCGGAGGCGGTGTACGGGACCGGGCGCGGCCTGCCGGCCGGGCACCACTACGGCCCGAGCACCCTCTCCGCCGACCGGCGCACCCTCTACCTCACGCTGTTCGACGCCCCGCGCGCCGAGATCGGCGTCCGGGGCCTGGCGACCGAGGTGAACCGGGTCACGGTCCTCGGCACCGGCACCGAACTCGGCCACCGGGTGATCGGCGGGCTGCACGACGCGGTCGGCGTGCTGTGGATCGACCCGCCGGCCGCGGCCGATCTCGACCCGTACGCCACCGTCCTCGCCGTCGAACTGGACGGCGAGCTGGAGCTGTACCGCGGATCCGGCCGGTTCTGACCAGATTCGAACCATAAGTCTGGATTTCTCATATGAAGAATTAAGAGAAGGGTAAGTAGGCAGGTCACGGCGGCTTTTCGGGTCGCCGTGACCCTGTTGGTTTCCCTCCTGGACACCTTGAGTTCGCCTGGCACGCCTGGGATGCGGGACGGCAGGGACGACAGAAAGGCATCACCGTGCGAGACCCGCGAATGTCTGCGATCGCCAAGGGGCTGAGGCGCCGGGGCCGGCTCATGGCGCAGGCGGTGAGCCCGCCCCGCAAGACCCTGGACGCCATCCCCACCCAGCGCCCGGCCGAGCGGCCGAAGCAGGCCTCCGACGACGGCTACACGGCCCCGCTCGCCCCGCGCCTGGTGCAGTCCCCGGCCTTCGTGCTCTCCTCGGTGCGCTCCGGCTCCACGCTGCTGCGGGTCCTGCTGAACAGCCACAGCCGTATCCGCGCCCCGCACGAGATGCATCTGCGCACGGTCCACGTCCGCATGTCCCGGGAGTTCACCGCGGACGCCATGAAGGAGCTCGCCCTCGACCGCGAGGAGCTGGAGCACGTGCTGTGGGACCGGGTGCTGCACCTGGAGCTCAGCCGCAGCGGCAAGGACGTCATCGTCGACAAGACCCCGCCGAACACGCTCATCTGGCCGCGGCTGCACCGATGTTGGCCCGAGGCCCGGTTCGTCCTGCTGCTGCGCCACCCCGGTGCCGTCATCCAGTCCCTGACCAGCCGCCGCGCCGAACCCAACCACGAGGCGATCCGCGCCGAGGTGCTGAACTACGCGGAGAAGCTCGAAGAGGCCCGGCAGAGCCTCACCGGCGCCCACGTCATCACCTACGAGGACCTCACCGCCGACCCGGAGAGCGTCACCCGCGGCCTGTGCGCGTACCTCGGCGTCCCGTGGGAGAGCGGCATGCTCGACTACGGCAAGCAGGACCACGGCACGTTCAGGCCGAAGCTCGGCGACTGGAGCAAGGAGATCAAGTCCGGGAAGATCCAGGCCGCCCGCCAGGCCGACCCGACCGCCGAACTCCCGCCCCGGCTCGCCGAGATAGCGAAGGCGTGGGGGTACCCGGTCTAGGCACCCCCACGCCGACGGTCTCCGTCCGCTCAGCGCTCGCTCAGCCGGTGAAGCCGGCCGTGATCGAGGTGAACTGCCAGTCGCTCTGGCTGATCCCGGAGCAGTTGCTCACCACTCCGCCGCCCGCGCAGCCGCGGTCCCGGTTCGCCGCCCAGAACGCGAGCCGGGCGATGTGGTGCGAGTTCCCCCAGTCGCGGATCTGCGTCCAGATCGCCGGAGTGGTGTTCTCCTGCTGGTCGGACAGGCCGTTCATGCCGGAGATCCCGATGTGCGCATAGGCCGTCGCGTCGTCCCAGCCGAACGTGGACTTCAGCTTGGTCTTCAGCCCCTCGGCCGCGGCGACGGTGTTGCCGTACATGTCCGAGCCGCCACCGAAGTCGAACGGCATGATCGTGAAGACGTCGATGTCCGCGCCGATCGACTGAGCCTGTTCGATCAGCCGGTTGCCGTAGTACGTCGGCCCGGTGGTGGACGTGCCGAAGGTGACGATCGTCTTCAGGCCGGAGTTGTTGGCCTTGACCGTCTTCAGGGCGGTCAGGATCTTCGCCTGCACGGCCTCGTTCTCGAACTCGTCCGTGTTCTCGATGTCCATGTCGACGGACTTGAGGCCGTAGGCGTCGATCACCTTCTGGATCGCCGCGGCCAGCGCGCTCGCCGAGGAGCAGTTGGCGCCGAGCTTGCTGCCCTGCCAGCCGCCGAAGGACGGGGTGACGTCACCGCCGGCCGCCCGGATCTGGTTGATCGCGGTCTGGTCGGCGCCACCGGTCAGCGCCCGGCTGCCGTCCCAGGCCGGCGTGCAGCCGCCCGAGTCCAGCACGAAGGCCATGGTGAAGTTCTTGATGCCGGTCGCGTTCATCACCGTGGTCGGGTTCGGCGGATCCCCCCAGCCCTCGTAGAGGTAGGGCGCGGCCTGCTTGAAGCCGGTCCCGCCGCCGCTGCCCGCGCTCGTCGTCACGGACACGGAGTTGGAGGCGGCCGACACGTTCCCGGCCGCGTCCCGCGCCTTCACCGTGAACGAGTACGCCGTACTGGCCGAAAGGCCGCTCACCGTGGCGGAGGTCCCGGAGACGCTCGTCGCCAGGGTCGACCCGCGGTAGACGTCGTACGCCGCCACCCCGACGTTGTCCGTCGAGGCCGACCACGACAGCGACACGCTCGACGAGGTCTTCCCGGTGGAGGTGAGGTTCGTCGGCGCGGTGGGCGCCTGGGTGTCGGAGCTGCCGCCGGGCCCGTCGAGGCTGATGTCGTCGGCGTAGTACGTCCCCTGGGCGTACCACCCGTGGACGTAGATCTGGGCGCTGGTCTGCGAGGCCCCGGTGGTGAAGGAGACGGTCAGCTGGCTGTACGCGGACGCCGAGGTCGTCCAGGTGGAGGCGCCGCCGGTCACCCCGAGATAGACGTACGAGCCGCGGACCCAGCCGCTGAGCGAGTACGTCGTGTTGGGCTGCACGGCGACGGTCTGCGTGCACTGGGCGGTGTCACTGGAACTCACGGCCCCCGCGAGCGCCTTGGAGCCGCCGTGCACGGGGGAGGACACGACCGAGCCGAGGTTCCCGGAGCAGGACCACGGTGAGAGACTCCCCGACTCGAAGCCGGGGTTGGACAGGATGTTGGCCGCCTGCGCGGTACCGGGCAGCGCGATGGCCCCGGCGAGCGCGAGAGCGGCGGACCCGAGCAGAGCGAATATCCGACGTCTGGAACGTCTGAGCGAGTTGCGCACACGATCTCCCTGAAGGAATGGGGGTGTTCGGGAGTGCACGAACGTGCAGGGGGGTGCGCAACCAAGTTGGTATGGACCAATCTCCCTGTCAAGAAGACGAACGGAAATTGGTCCATACCGGTGAGATGAGAAACCCAGGGGCGCGGGGAAGTGCGCGAGCAACCACGACGGCGCCGCACCCGGCCGACGACCTAGAGCGGCAACACCGCAGCCGCAGCGTCCACCGGCTCCACCTCCATGGGCAACGCGGGCGCCAACACCACGTCGGCCTCCTCGCGGGCCACCGGCCCGCTCAGCACGTGCCGCGGCCCCGACACCACCGCATAGTCCTGCCCCAGGAACGGCGGCTCGATCACCCCGGGGTCCTCGCCCAGTGCCAGCTGCACGGCCGCCCACGGCGCGTTGACCCCGCAGAGCGACAGCTGGTGCAATCCCCCAGCTGGACGCGTGTTGACATCGAGCAGCACGGGCTGGTCGCCGTACATGCGGAACTGGATGTTGGACAGGTAGTGCAGCCCGAAGCCCTCGGCGATGATCCGCGCCGGCTTCAGCCACTGCTCGTCGAGGGTGAACCCGCGCCGGCGCCCCTTCTTGGTGCGGCCCACGGCCATCCGGATCCGGTTGTCGGGCCCCGTGAGGCAGTCGACGGACACCTCCGGCTCCTCAAGCCGCGGCATCACCAGCCAGTCCACCGGCTGGTCGGCGCGGCGCAGCGCGTCCACGACCAGGTCGAGCTGGACGTACGGCCCCGGGAACCCGTTGAGGTGAAAGAGCGAGAAGGGGGCGCGCGTGATCACCCGGAAACCCACACCGCCCGCACCGGCGGCCGGCTTGAAGCAGGCCTTGTGGCCGCCGGCCTCCAACTCCTCGACCGCCGCGACCAGTTCGTCCGCCGTGCGGACCCGCGACCAGGGCGGCACCGGGACGCCCACCGAGCTCACCGCCTCGTAGGCGGTCGCCTTGTCCTCGAAGACTGCGGTCGCCTCCGGCGTCGGCGCCAGCAGGGCCGTGCCGACCGCCTCGAAGTCGGCCCGGTGGGCCACGATCGTCGACTGGTGCAGCCGGGGCACGAAGACGTCGATGCCACGGCGCTGGCACTGGTCGAGGGCGTACTCGACATAGCCGGCCGGGGACAGACCCTCCGGCTCCAGGTCGGCGGTGTCGGCGGCGGCCAGCACGGGGGAGTCGGCGTCACCGTGCGTCGCATGGATGTCGACCGCCCGGTCGCTGGGATTTCTCCGCAGCTGATCCATGAAGAACACGTTCTCCGCGTACGTGCGGTTGAGCCAGACGCGTACGCGAGAGCGCATTAAAGCCGCCTTTCGGGGTTTTCGGGCAGGGGTCAGCGGGCCCGTGCCCGGGCAGGGTGGTTGGAGGGTCACCAAACCGCCCTGGACGAAGGGAAGTTCGTGGCGGTGGTGTTAGGGGGGATCATACGGCTTTCAAGGGGCCCCGCGTGCAACGCCAGTGTTACGGATTTCCCCGTACTGTCCACGCGCGTTTTCCTGCACCGTCCGCGCCGGTTTCCTTGACGGCCCGGAACCGGCACGGAACCGGCCGGGTGACGGCTGACGGGCCGTCGGCCGGGTGGTCTTGTTCGCGGCCCCCGAAGTGTGTTGTGGTGGGGGCCGACGACATGATCGGAAGGGGTACGGGGTGGAGTCCACGGCCGGTGCCGGGCAGCTGCTGGCCATCAGCGACCTGCACATCTCGTACCCCGAGAACCGCGAACTCGTCGAGAAGATGCGTCCGGAATCGGACGAGGACTGGCTGATCGTCGCCGGAGACGTCGCGGAGACCGTCGCCGACATCCGCTGGACGCTGGAGACCCTTGCAGGCCGCTTCTCCAAGGTGCTGTGGGCGCCCGGCAACCACGACCTGTGGACCCATCCCAAGGACCCGGTCACCCTGCGCGGAGTCGCCCGCTACGAGCATCTCGTCGGCCTCTGCCGGGAACTGGGCGTGGTCACCCCCGAGGACCCGTACCCGCTCTGGGAGGGCCCCGGCGGCCCGGTCGTCGTGGCACCGCTGTTCCTGCTGTACGACTACTCCTTCCTGCCGGCCGGCTGCGCCACCAAGGAGGAGGGCCTCGCCTACGCGCACGGCACCGGCATCGTCTGCAACGACGAGTACCTGCTGCACCCCGACCCCTACCCGACCCGCGAGGACTGGTGCCAAGCCCGGGTCGAGGCCACCGAACGCCGGCTCGCCGAACTGCCCGAGGACCTGCCGACCGTGCTGGCCGGGCACTATCCGCTGGACCGGCACCCGACCGACGTGCTCTGGTACCCGGAGTTCGCCATGTGGTGCGGCACCACCCGCACCGCCGACTGGCACCGCCGGTTCCGCGTCGCGACCATGGTCTACGGTCATCTGCACATCCCCCGGACCACCTGGCACGACGGGGTCCGCTTCGAAGAGGTCTCCGTGGGATACCCCCGCGAGTGGCGCAAGCGGTCCGGGGAACCGGGCCGGCTGCGCCGCATTCTGCCGATGGAGGTCGGAACCGGTGATCGAGGAGCTGCTCCCGGACTCGGTGGTGGCCGTGGAGATGCTCGGTGACGAGGCGATCCGCGAGGCCCCGCTCTACCCCGAGGAGGCGGCGCTGGTCGCCCGGGCCGTGCCCAAGCGCCGCCGTGAGTTCGCCGCCGTGCGCGCCTGCGCCCGCAGCGCCATGGAGAAGCTCGGAGTCCCGCCGCAGCCCGTCGTGAGCGGCGAGCGCGGCGCCCCACGCTGGCCGGACGGGCTGGCCGGCAGCATGACCCACTGCGACGGCTACTGCGCCGCCGCCCTGGTCCGCGCCGCCGACCTGGCCTCCCTCGGCATCGACGCCGAACCGCACGCCGCGCTCCCCGAGGGCGTCGCCGAGACCGTGCTGCTGCCGGCCGAGCGGCAGCGGCTCGCCCGGCTCGCGGCCGAGCGGCCCGGCGTGCACTGGGACCGCCTGCTGTTCAGCGCCAAGGAATCCGTCTACAAGGCGTGGTTCCCCCTCACCGGAAAGTGGCTGGACTTCATGGAGGCCGACATCGAGCTCGTCCCGGAGCCCGGTGAGCGGCCGCACGGCATCCTGCGCGCCCGCCTCCTCGTCCCCGGACCGGAGGTCGGCGGGCGGCGGCTGCAGCTCTTCGAGGGCCGCTGGAGCGTGGGGCACGGCATACTGACCTCGTCCGTGGTCGTGCCGCACCCCTGACGCACCGCGCCGGCTCAGGTGGGTGGACACCAGTCGTGCAGCAGCCGGAAGAACGCCTTCTCGTTGCCGGCCAGTCCGGCCCCGGCCAGTGCCTCCTCGGCCTCGGCGAGCACGGCCGGCGGCACCATGAAGGGGCGAGGCGCGTCGGGCGGCCCGTCGAAGGCCGCGCGCACGGTGTGCAGCAGCCTCAGATAGGCCTGGACGGCGGCGCGCTCACGGTCGGTCAGTACGGCGGTGTGCATCGGTCGGCTCTCCCCGTCGGTCGTCGAGGTCACGCGCCCGGACGGCGCGGGCACACCGCGTGTGCGGTGCACACCCCCCAGCTTGCCGGTCGCCACTGACAACGCCCCCGCGCCAGGCCTCGGTTCGCTCGCTTAGCGGAGGCGAAACCTCACCGAAACGCCCTGGGGAAAAGGCTTCCTACCCTGGAAGGAGAGGAATCCGGCCGGGCCGCAGCGAGCCCGGGACAGCGGGGGAGGCCGAGCCGTGGCAGAAGCGGTGCCCAGCCGTCCGCAGCGCTCCGCGCACCTGCGCCCGGTGGGCGACGGGGAACTGGTGGCGCGCCACCGGGTCGTGCACGGCTACCGGCGTGCCTACCGCATCGCCGGGGACGGGCCCGCCCTGGTCCTCATCCACGGCATCGGGGACTCCTCGGCGACCTGGGCCCGGCTCATCCCCGACCTCGCCCGCACCCACACCGTGATCGCCCCCGACCTGCTCGGTCACGGCGAGTCGGACAAACCGCGGGCCGACTACTCGGTCGCCGCCTACGCCAACGGGGTGCGGGATCTGCTGACCACCCTGGGCATCGAGTCCGCGACCCTGGTCGGGCACTCGCTCGGCGGGGGAGTCGCCATGCAGTTCGCCTACCAGTTCCCCGAGCGCACCGAACGGCTCATCCTGGTCAGTGCGGGCGGGGTGGGCCGTGAGGTCAACCCGGTGCTCCGGCTCGTCTCGCTCCCCGGCGCCCACCTGATGCTGTCCGCGCTGCGGCTGCCCGGCATGCGGCTCCAAGTGGGCCTGGCCGTACGCCTGCTGAAACTCCTGGATACCGGCCTCGGCCAGGACGCCCCGGAACTGCTCACCCTGGTCGACGCGCTCCCCGACGAGACCTCCCGCAACGCCTTCGTACGCACCCTGCGCGCGGTCGTCGACTGGCGCGGCCAGGTCGTCACCATGCTGGACCGCTGCTATCTCACCGAGGGCATGCCGACCATGCTCCTGTGGGGCGACCGCGACAGCGTGGTCCCGGTACGGCACGCCCACCGCGCCCACGAGGCGATGCCCGGCGCCCGGCTGGAGATCTTCGAGGGCGCCGGGCACTTCCCGTTCCACGCCGACCCGGCCCGGTTCGTCGCCCTGGTCCAGGAGTTCACGGCCACCACCGCCCCGGCGGACTGGAGCCGTGAGCACTGGCGCACCCTGCTCCGCGACGGCCGCCCCGGCACCGGCCACGGGCCATCCGCGCAGCAGGACCTGCGCGAGGCGAGCGAGCGCAGCGCCACCTGAGCCCGTGCCGCGCCGACGGCGGCCCCCAGGCCGTGCCGCCTACTTCCCCAGGTACCCGAGCGACACCTCGATGCGGCCCGCCACGTCGTGCCGGCGCACCGGCCCGCGCAGGGCCGAACCGGCGAGCCAGGTCCGGCACTTGGTGGCCAGCAGCAGCCCGAAGGTCTCCGCGTCCCGTTCCTCGGCCCGGTCGAAGCGGGTACGGGCGGCCACCCGCTGGACGGCGGCCTGAAGCGCGGCCTGGTCGGCCTCGGTGCCGGTGCCGGTGCCGGTGCCCGCGCCGCCGCCGACCGCAGCGCCGAGGAGCCGTGCGGCCACCCCGACCCCCTCCACGTCATGGCCGCAGTGCTCGGCGTGCATGTGCCACAGTTCGTGGCCGAGGATCACCAACTGGTGGTCGGGCACGGTGCGTTCCTCGACGACGACCAGATCGCGGTCGGCCAGGTCGAGCCAGAGTCCGCTGGCCGTGCCGGGCGGGAAGACCGCCGTACGGAACTGGACGCGGCGGCCGCGGCGGCGGCCCATCGCGTCGCAGAGCGCCCGGTACAGCTCCTGCGGCGGGGCGGGCGCGGGCAGGGTCAGCTCCCCGACCAGCTCACCGCTCAGCCGGCGCATGTCCTTGCCGATGCCCACTCTTCTCCCTCGGCTCACGACTCTCGGCTCACGACTCGGGTCGCTTGACGCTCTCCAGGAGCATGTCCAGCCATTCCGCGACCTTGTCCCGGTGCTGGTCGGTGGGCAGCTGGGCGGCCCGCCAGGCGATCCCGCGCACCCCGTGGTCCTGCAGCAGCCGCTCCAGCGGGTCCTCGGCCGCCTCCGCCGCGGCCCGCTCCCGGTCGGCCAGCTTCTGCAGCAGCTCCTGCTCGACGCGCTGCAGGGCACCGGCGAGCGCCTCGGGGTCCTCGGCGGTGAGGAAGCCCGCGTGCACGCGGAAGAAGCGCTGGAGGGCGTCGCAGTGCTCCATGGTCGGCCGCCGGTCACCGTTGATCAGGGCGCCGGCCTGCTGCCGGGACATGCCCGCGCCGTCGGCGATCTCCTGCTGGGTGTGCTTGCGGCCGTTCGCCTTGAGCCGGGTGCGGCGCAGCAGGTCGAGGCGTTGCAGGAAGCGGGCCTGGACATCGGGCTCGCCCGCTGGGCGGCCGGTCAGCAGGGCCCGGACCACGGGTTCGGGGACACCGCTTGCGAAGGAGAGCCGTCCGACGTGGAACACCTCGGCGTGCGGCACGCCCAGCCGGTCGGCGAGCGCGGTGACGCGGGCGACGGCGGCCGGCAGCTGGGCGGTCGCCGTGGCGCCCGGATCCTCGTAGCCATCCGTCACCGACAGAACTCCTACGTCTCTCAGGGAAATCAGGAAAATAAGGGGAATCAGGGACTTCTCACAGGCACTGCCGTGAACCTCCCCGCATGAACCCCCCGGAGATTAGCGGGTGGTTCGAACTCACATCCAGGTCTCGCCACAACTGTGGCCAATTTCGGACGTCAACAGGCATGAAATGCCACGATAGTTGACATGACTCAGGGTGGAGCAGCAGGATCACATCGCCGCGAGAAGGCCGCATAGGCAAGAGGGGTGACCTCCCGATGGCATATCAGGCAGGTGGGCGGCGGCCGGCGCCGCGGCCCGTCCCCGAGGGCCTGGAGGCCCAGGCGTATCTCCAGGACTACGCGTTACTGCTGGACGCCGTCCCCTTTCCCTCGCTGGTGGTGGACCACCGCTGGGACGTGGTGCTCGCCAACGACGCGTTCGAGACACTTTTCCGGGAGGTCGCCCCGCATCCGACCGCGATGCCCGGGGACAACTTCCTGCGCTTCGTCCTGTTCCACCCGGACGCCGGAACGGTCCTCGGTGCCCACGAGGCGGGCTGGTGCCTGCCGATGCTGGCGCAGTTCAAGACCACCCTGGAGCGGTACGGCCACGACCACGAACTCCAGACGATCCGCCGGGAGATCGCCCAGGACCCCATCATGGAGGCCGCCTTCCGGCAGGGCCTGCCGCACTGGCTGCGCGTGGTCGGAGAGGACGGCGCGCAGCTCGACGGAGCCGTCCGGCCGCTGCTGCACCCGGACCCGCTGCTGGGCGCCGTCGAGTGCCGGGTCGTAGGCGAAACCCCGAAGACCCTTCAGGACATGGGCTACGCGCGTTACACCCTGGTGCTGCGCGCCGTACCCCGCCCCGCCGCCCCGCGCCGCTCCCGGCGGCCCGGCGGCCTGGGCGCCCATCTGACCGTCGTCCCGGCCCCCGAAGGCTGACCCGGCACCGTCGGCGTTCAGGTCGCCGACGGCGCCGGGCCGGACGCCGGTGACGTCCGGCCCGCCGTCTCGCCCCTGCCCGTGCCGCTGTGCCGCATCGAGCGCTGCCTCGCCGGTACGTCAGCCCCGTCACAACCGCTGCCTCAGCCTCGGCCCCGTCACAACCGCTGCCTCAGCCTCGGCCCCGTCTCAGCCGCCTGCCACGACCAGGACCAGCGGCACGCCCAGGCACGGCACCAGCCGCAGTCCGCCGAACGTGCCCGGCCGCCCGCTCTCCAGGACCGCCGCGAAGTCCGGCCCCTTGGTCAGTGAACCGGCCAGCTGTGCCGGGTCCGACGACGCCGCCACCCGGCCGCGGGCGTTGACCAGTCGTGCGGGTCCCGGCAGCCGGCGCAGCAGCGGCAGCGCGGCCGCCTCGAAGTGCCGCAGGTACACGTCGGCGGCGGCCACGCCCAGGAACCGGCCGCCCACCTCCACCGGCGCCGACAGCGTGAGGCTGTACTCGTCCGAGCAGAGGTAGTCGACGTACGGCCCGGCCACCGCCCGCCGCCCGGTGTCCCGGGGCAGCGCGAACCAGTCCCAGTGCGTGTAGTCCGAGTAGGCCGAGGTGCGCGGGTCGAGGTCGAGGAGCAGCGGCCGCACGTCCCCGGAGGCGTCGCTCTGCCACCACTCCAGCCAGGCCGGGACGTCGGCCAGCATCCCGGGCGCGGCCACGAACCCGACACCGGAGACCAGTTCCTGCCGGACCAGCCGCAGATGGAGCCCGGGCCGGAGCGCGGCCAGGTCCGCGGTCACCGCCCGGCGGCCCTCGGCGGCCACCCGGGCCAGCAGCGCGGCCGTGTCCGCGCGGGTCGCCGCCACGGCGTCGAACACCGCCTCCAGGGCGTCACCGACCCGCGCGGCGACGTACTCCTCGGCGGCGTCGAGCGTGGCCGTCACCGGGCCGGAGGGGACGGTGCTGCGGCTCATGGTGTCCTCCGGCGGACGGGGGAGCGGGTACGGCGCGGCTACAGGGCCAGCCGCAGGGCGATGAGCCGTGCCGTCGAGTCCCGTACGCACCGCTCGGCCAGCTCCCTGGCCGATGTGTGCGCCCCATCCTGCACGGCCGAGATTACGGACCGGTGACGGTCCGCCACCTCTTCACGATATTCGTCGTCACCGAGCACAAGGCAGAGCAGCGCCCCGATCTCCGTCTGGAGCGCGACCTGTTCCCGGGTGAGCCGGGCCGACTGCGCGGCGGCGGCCAGCTCCACGTGGAAGCGGCCGTACACCCGGCTGCGCGCCGCCGCGTCCGGCGCCCCGCGCAACTCCTCGGTGGTGCGCCGGAGCTGGTCGAGGTCGTGGTCCTCGGTGCGCTGCGCGGCGAGGTGGGCGGCGGTGCCGGACAGGGCCGCCCAGTGGTCGCCGAGGTCGCGCAGCTCCTCGGGGCTCCAGCCGCGCAGCCGCTCCGTGAGCCGCTCCAGGTCGGGCACCTCGGGGGAGGACACGAAGCTGCCGCCGCCCCGGCCCCGGCGGGTGACCACCAGACCCTGCTGGCGCAGTGCCATCAGCGCCTCCCGCAGGGTCACCGTGGACACCCCGAGCTGTCCGGCCAGCTCGGTCTCGCCGGGCAGCTGCTCCCCGTCGGCGAGCAGGCCGAGCTCGATGGCGTCACCGATCCGGCGGACCACGGCGTCCACCCGCGCGCCGGTGTCCACCGGGGCGAAGACGGCCTTTCGGGCGCCGCCGTCCGTCTGCTGCTGTCTCACGGCCCACCACCCTATGCGTTGACCCAAGCTTTACCTCAGAAGGGTCTTGAGCTTTGAACTATGACTTCATATCTTTCCGGTCACCAGGTGCAACGCAAGAGAGCGGCAGAAAGGTTCCCGCCCATGGAGGCCAGCGCGATCCGGTTGCGGGATCTGCGGAAGTCGTTCGGCGACACCACCGCCGTGGCCGGGGTCGACCTGGAGATCCGGGACGGCGAGTTCTTCTCCATGCTCGGCCCCTCCGGCTCCGGCAAGACCACCGTCCTGCGCATGGTCGCCGGCTTCGAGAGCCCCACCTCGGGCACGATCGAACTCGCCGGGCAGGACGTCACCCGCCGCGCCCCCTTCGAACGCGACGTGCACACCGTCTTCCAGGACTACGCCCTGTTCCCGCACATGACCGTCGAGCAGAACGTGGCCTACTCCCTCAAGGTCCGCCGGGTCCCCAAGGCCGAACGCCTGGTCCGGGCCCGCAAGGCCCTCGCCGAGGTCCGCCTCGAAGGCTTCGGCGGCCGCCGCCCCTCCCAGCTCTCCGGCGGCCAGCGCCAGCGCGTCGCCCTCGCCCGCGCCCTCGTCGGCCGCCCCCGCGTCCTGCTCCTCGACGAGCCCCTCGGCGCCCTCGACCTCAAGCTCCGCGAGCAGATGCAGATCGAGCTCAAGGCCCTGCAACGCGAGGTCGGCATCACCTTCGTCTTCGTCACCCACGACCAGGAGGAGGCCCTGACGATGAGCGACCGCGTCGCCGTCTTCCACCAGGGCCGCATCGAACAGGTCGGCACCCCCGCCGAGATCTACGAACGCCCCGCCACCGCGTTCGTCGCCTCCTTCGTCGGCACCTCCAACCTGCTCACCGGCGAGGCCGCCCTGCGCGTGCTCGGCGAGAGTGGCACCCACAGCATCCGGCCCGAGAAGATCCGCGTCCTCGACGAGACCACCACCCCGCACGAGGAAGGGCACGCCACCGCCGTGGGCACCGTCGCCGAAGTGGTCTACCTCGGCGACGCCACCCGCTTCCTGGTCGACCTGGACGGCGGCGGCCGGCTCACCGCGCTCCAGCAGAACCTCGACACCTCCGCCGAGGACGTCGCCGCCTACCGCGGCACCCGCGTCCGGCTGCGCTGGCAGCGCCGGCACACCGTCCACGTCCCCGACTGACCCGCCGTCCCTCACGTCATGGAGTACGTCGTGCGCCTCAACCGTCTTCGCGCCGCGGCCGCCTGCGCCGCGCTGCTGCTGGCCGCCACCGCCTGCGGATCCTCCGGCTCCGGCTCCTCGTCCGGACTCAACCCGCCCGACCTCGAACCCCTCGCCAAGCTGGGCAAGTCCGAGGGCGAGGTCAACCTGATCGCCTGGGCCGGCTACGTCGAGGACGGCTCCGACGACCCCAAGGTGGACTGGGTCACCGACTTCGAGAAGCAGACCGGCTGCCAGGTCAACTCCAAGGTCGCCGCCAGCTCCGACGAGATGGTCAAGCTGATGAAGACCGGCCAGTACGACGCCGTCTCCGCCTCCGGCGACGCCTCCCTGCGCCTGATCGCCTCCGGCGACGCCGCCCCGGTCAACACCGAGCTCGTACCGAACTACAAGGACATCTTCAGCGGCCTGAAGAACGGCGCCTGGAACTCGGTCAAGGGCCAGATGTACGGCATCCCGCACGGCCGCGGCGCCAACCTGCTGATGTACAACACCGAGAAGGTCAGCCCCGCGCCCACCTCCTGGTCCGCCGTCTTCGACGACGCGGCGACGTACAAGGGCCATGTCACCGCGTACGACTCACCGATCTACATCGCCGACGCGGCCCTGTACCTCAAGGCCACCAAGCCCGAGCTGAAGATCAAGGACCCCTACGCGCTGGACCAGAAGCAGTTCGACGCGGCCGTCGCCCTGCTGAAGAAGCAGAACGCGGACATCGGCGAGTACTGGAGCGACTACCTCAAGGAGATCTCCGCCTTCAAGAGCGGCGACTCCGTCATCGGCACCACCTGGCAGGTCATCGCCAACCTGGCCGCCGACGAGGGCGCGAAGGTGAAGGCCTTCGTGCCGAAGGAGGGTTCGACGGGCTGGTCCGACACCTGGATGGTCTCCGCCAAGGCCGAACACCCCAACTGCGCCTACCAGTGGCTGAACTGGATCGTCTCCCCGAAGGTCAACGCCGAGGTCGCCGAGTACTTCGGCGAGGCCCCGGCCAACGCCAAGGCCTGCGACCTGACCAGCGACAAGAACTTCTGCACCACCTACCACGCGGCCGACGAGACCTACTGGAAGAACATCGCCTTCTGGAACACGCCCATCGAGCAGTGCCTGGACGGCCGCACCGACGTCAAGTGCGTGCCGTACGCGAAGTGGGTGCAGGCCTGGACCGAGATCAAGGGCTGACCCATGGCCCTGCTCACCCGGACCGCGGGGGCGCTGCACCGGCGCCCCCGGCTCCGCCTCGCCCTGCTGCTGACCGCCCCGCTGCTGTGGCTGGCCGTGCTCTACCTCGGCTCGCTGGCCGTGCTGTTCGTCTCCGCGTTCTGGACCACGGACTCCTTCACCTCCGAGGTGGTGAAGGTGTGGTCGACGGACAACTTCCACGAGCTGTTCACGACGCCGGTGTACCGGCAGGTGATCCTGCGCAGCGTCGGCGTCGCCCTCGCGGTGACCGCCCTGTGCGCGGTGATCGCCTTCCCGGTCGCCTTCTACACCGCCCGCATCGCCAGGCCGAGCCGGCGCCCGCTGCTCGTGGTCGCCATCCTCA
Source organism: Streptomyces sp. NPDC058464 (assembly GCF_042721035.1). Taxonomy (NCBI): domain Bacteria; kingdom Bacillati; phylum Actinomycetota; class Actinomycetes; order Kitasatosporales; family Streptomycetaceae; genus Streptomyces; species Streptomyces sp. NPDC058464. Next base: position 40,319 of record NZ_JBHXMA010000028.1, on the reverse strand, counting down.
CGCCGCTGTGGGCGAGTTACCTGGTCAAGGTGTACGCGTGGCGGCTGATCCTGTCCGAGGGCGGGCTCGCCGACTGGCTGCTCAAGCCCTTCGGCCTGAGCGGCCCGGGCTTCGGACTGCCGGCCACCGTGCTCACCCTGACGTACCTGTGGCTGCCGTACATGATCCTGCCGATCCACACCGCCCTGGAGCAGCTGCCCGACAACCTCCTCGACGCGTCGGCGGACCTGGGCGCCCGGGCCGGGCGGACCTTCCGGTCCGTCGTCCTGCCGATGGTGCTGCCGTCGGTCGCCGCCGGGTCGGTGTTCACCTTCTCGCTCAGCCTCGGTGACTACATCACCGTGCAGATCGTCGGCGGCAAGACCCAGCTCATCGGCAACCTCGTCTACGCCAACATCGAACTCAACCTGCCCATGGCCGCCGCGCTCGCCACCGTCCCCGTCGTCGTCATCGTGCTGTATCTGCTCGCGATGCGCCGTACGGGCGCACTGAGCAGCCTGTAGAGGAGCCCGCCGTGCAACTCTCCCGTTCCGCGCGGATCGCGCTGCGCGTCGCCGCCGGGTTCGGCTTCGCCGTGATCTACGTGCCGTTGCTGCTGGTCCTCGTCAACTCCCTCAACCCCGACCGCAGCGCGAGCTGGCCACCGCCCGGTCTGACCACGCGCTGGTGGTCGGCCGCCTGGCACAGCTCCGGTGCCCGCGAGGCGCTGTGGACCTCGGTCAAGGCGGGACTGGGCGCCACCGCGATCGCCCTGGTGCTCGGCACCCTGGTCGCGTTCGCGGTCGCCCGGTACCGCTTCTTCGGCCGCGACGCGCTCTCCTTCGTGGTCGTCCTGCCGATCGCGCTGCCCGGCATCGTCACCGGCATCGCCCTCAACTCGGCGTTCAGCACGGTCCTGGAGCCGCTCGGCGTCGGGCTCGGCCTGTTCACCGTGGTCGTCGGGCACGCCACCTTCTGTGTCGTGATCGTCTTCAACAACGTCGTCGCCCGGCTGCGCCGCACCTCGGGCAGCTACGAGGAGGCGGCGGCCGACCTGGGCGCCGACACCTTCCGCGCGTTCGTCGACGTCACCTTCCCGCTGGTGCGCTCGGCGCTGCTCGCGGGCGGGCTGCTCGCCTTCGCGCTCTCCTTCGACGAGATCGTGGTCACCACCTTCACCGCCGGGCCGGGCGTCCAGACCCTGCCCCTGTGGATCTTCGACAACATGACCCGCCCGCAGCAGGCACCGGTGGTGAACGTGGTGGCGGCCGTGCTCGTCCTGCTGTCCGTCGTCCCGATCTACGTTGCGCAAAGACTGTCGGCGGACACGGCGACCGCCAGCCGGGTGTGATCCGGGCCTTGTGACGTTACGCAAAAAGCTTGCGTATCTTGCGCTAGTCTTGCGGGCATGACACGACGACTTGCGGAAGTGGCCAAAAAGGTCGGGGTCAGCGAGGCCACGGTCAGCCGGGTGCTCAACGGCAAACCGGGCGTCTCCGAGGCGACCCGGCAGGCGGTGCTCTCGGCCCTCGACGTGCTGGGCTACGAGCGCCCCACCCAGCTGCGCGGTGAACGCGCCCGGCTCGTCGGTCTGGTCCTGCCCGAGCTGCAGAACCCCATCTTCCCGGCGTTCGCCGAGGTCATCGGCGGCGCCCTGGCCCAGCTCGGCCTCACGCCGGTGCTGTGCACGCAGACCAAGGGCGGGGTCTCCGAGGCGGACTACGTGGAGTTGCTGCTGCAACAGCAGGTGTCCGGCGTGGTGTTCGCCGGCGGTCTCTACGCCCAGGCCGAGGCGCCGCACGACCACTACCGGCTGCTCGCCGACCGCAACATCCCGGTGGTGCTGGTCAACGCGGCCATCGAGCACCTCGGCTTCCCGGGCGTGTCCTGCGACGACGCGGTGGCGGTGGAGCAGGCCTGGCGGCATCTCGCCTCCCTGGGGCACGAGCGCATCGGCCTGGTCCTCGGCCCCGGCGACCACGTCCCCTCGGCCCGGAAGCTGGCCGCCGCGCGGGCCATCGGGGATGTGCCCGACGAGTTCGTGGCCCGCGCGATCTTCTCCATCGAAGGCGGTCACGCGGCCGCGTCCCGGCTCATCGACCGGGGCGTCACCGGCATCATCTGCGCCAGCGACCCCCTTGCTCTGGGCGCCGTCCGCGCGGCCCGCCGCAAGGGGCTCGAGGTCCCCGCCCGGGTCTCGGTCGTCGGGTACGACGACTCGGCGTTCATGAACTGCACCGAACCCCCGCTCACCACCGTCCGCCAGCCGATCGAGGCCATGGGCCGGGCCGCCGTCGAGCTGCTGAACGCACAGATCGGCGGCGCGGTCGTGCCGGCGGAGGAGCTGCTGTTCGAGCCGGAGCTGGTTGTCAGGGGGTCGACCGCGCAAGCGCCGAAAGCCTGAGGCGCACCAGATCCAATCCCCTGTCGAATAATTACAGATTCTGCGTGACATCTTGCGCGGCGGTGCTGCCGGTGCTTGAGTGTGCGGCGCCCACCGGTCCCGGTGCGGCGCCCAACTGCTCCTGTTCTGGGGGGTCACCGATGTCCAGCACCGGGTTCCGCCGTGCTCTCGTCGCGTTCGGCGTCTGTTCCTCGCTCGCGCTCTCCGCCTCGGCCTGCGGGTCGGGCGACGACGACGCGGGCAGCGGCAAGACACGCATCACCGTCAACTGCGAGCCGCCGAAGAGCGCCAAGGTCGACCGGTCGTTCTTCGACCAGGACATCGCCGCCTTCGAGAAGAAGAACCCGGACATCGACGTCGTCGCGCACGACGCGTTCCCCTGCCAGGACCCGAAGACCTTCGACGCCAAGCTGGCCGGCGGCCAGATGGAGGACGTGTTCTACACGTACTTCACCGACGCCAAGCACGTCGTGGACATCAACCAGGCGGCCGACCTCACGCCGTACCTCAAGGAGCTGAAGAGCTACGACACCATCCAGAAGCAGCTGCGGGACATCTACACCGTCGACGGCAAGGTCTACGGCATCCCGCGCACCGGCTACTCGATGGGCCTGATCTACAACCGCAAGCTCTTCCAGCAGGCCGGCCTCGACCCCGACCAGCCGCCGACGACCTGGGAAGAGGTCCGCGCGGACGCCAAGAAGATCGCCGCGCTCGGCAACGGGACCGTCGGATACGCCGACTACAGCGCCCAGAACCAGGGCGGCTGGCACTTCACGGCGGAGATGTACTCGCAGGGCGGCGACGTGGTGTCGGCCGACGGCAAGTCGGCGACCGTCGACACCCCCCAGGGCCACGCGGTCCTGCAGAACCTGCACGACATGCGCTGGACCGACAACTCGATGGGCAGCAAGCAGCTCCTCATCATCAACGACGTGCAGCAGATGATGGGTTCGGGCAAGCTCGGCATGTACCTCTCGGCGCCGGACAACATCCCGATCCTGGTCAAGGAGAAGGGCGGCAACTACAACGACCTGGCCCTCGGCCCGATGCCCGGCGGCCAGGGCACGCTCATCGGCGGCGACGGCTACATGTTCAACAAGAAGGACACGCCCGCCCAGATCCGCGCCGGCCTCAAGTGGCTCGACTCCATGTTCCTCACCCCTGGTGACGGCTTCCTCGGGGACTACGCCCGCGCCAAGAAGAACAACGCGCCCGTCGGCCTGCCCGAGCCGCGCCTGTTCACCGGCGCCGCCGACGCCAAGGACCAGGCGGTCAAGAAGGCCAACGCCAACGTGCCGGTGGAGAACTACCAGGCGTTCCTGGACGGCAACCAGTCCCTGCAGATGAAGATCGAGCCGCCGGACGCCCAGCAGATCTACTCCGTCCTCGACGGCACCGTCTCCGCCGTCCTCACCAAGAAGGACGCCGACATCGACCAGCTCCTCAAGGACGCCAACGACAAGATCGACGGCATCCTGGCCCGGGGCTGACCACGATGACCAAGACGGCCGAGCGCCGACCCGCCCGCGCGGCGGTCGGCGCCCGACAGGCCCCGGCGCCGCCCCCGGCAGGGGACCGGAGGCGGCGCCGGATCACCGACCAGGTCCGCGCCTACGGCTTCCTGCTCGGCGGACTGATCTGCTTCGCCCTGTTCTCCTGGTACCCGGCGATCCGCGCGGTCGTCATCTCCTTCCAGAAGTACACGCCGGGCTCCTCCGCCGAGTGGGTCGGCACCGCCAACTTCACCCGGGTCCTGCACGACCCGGAGTTCTCGGCGGCCTGGCGCAACACCCTCACCTTCACGCTGCTGGCCCTGCTGATCGGCTTCGCGATCCCGTTCGTCCTCGCCCTGGTCCTCAACGAACTGCGGCACGCGAAGGCGTTCTTCCGGGTCGTGGTCTACCTGCCGGTGATGATCCCGCCGGTGGTCAGCGCCCTGCTGTGGAAGTGGTTCTACGATCCGGGAGCCGGCCTCGCCAACGAGACCCTGCGCTTCCTGCACCTGCCCACCTCGAACTGGACCAACGGCACCGGCACCGCGCTCATCTCCCTGGTGATCGTGGCGACATGGGCCAACATGGGCGGCACGGTCCTGATCTACCTGGCCGCCCTCCAGTCCATCCCCGGCGAGCTCTACGAGGCCGCCGAACTGGACGGAGCCAACCTCCTCCAGCGCATCCGGCACGTGACGGTCCCGCAGACCCGGTTCGTCATCCTCATGCTGATGCTCCTTCAGATCATCGCCACCATGCAGGTGTTCACCGAACCGTTCGTCATCACGGGGGGCGGCCCGGAGAACGCCACGGTCACCGTGCTCTACCTGATCTACAAGTACGCTTTCCTCTACAACGACTTCGGCGGCGCCTGCGCGCTCAGCGTGATGCTCCTGGTGCTGCTCGGCACCTTCTCGGCCGGGTACCTGCGGCTGACCCGCTCCGGGGAGGACGGATGAGCAGCGCCACCCGCACCCTGATCTCGCCGGCGACGCTGGCCCGCCCGCGCGGGCGGGCGGTCTACTGGACCGTCTTCACCGGTGTCGTCCTGCTCTTCGCGCTCGCCTTCCTCTTCCCCGTGTACTGGATGGTGACCGGGGCGATGAAGTCACCGGACGAGGTCGCCCGGACCCCGCCCACCCTCGTCCCCGAGCACTGGCACCTGTCCGGCTACACCGACGCCTGGGACCTGATGCAGCTCCCGGAGCACCTGTGGAACACGGTGGTGCAGGCGGCCGGTGCCTGGGCCTTCCAGCTGGTGTTCTGCACGGCCGCCGCCTACGCCCTGTCCAGACTCAGACCGGCGTTCGGCAACGTGATCCTCGGCGGCATCCTGGCCACCCTGATGGTTCCGGCCCAGGCCCTGGTCGTACCCAAGTACCTGACCGCCGCCGACCTGCCGTTCATCCACACCAGCCTGCTGAACGACCCGCTCGGCATCTGGCTGCCGGCCGTCGCCAACGCCTTCAACCTGTATCTGCTGAAGCGGTTCTTCGACCAGCTGCCCCGCGACGTGCTGGAGGCCGCCGAGATCGACGGCGCCGGAAAGCTGCGCATCCTCTGGTCCGTGGTGCTGCCCATGTCCCGCCCGGTGCTCGGGGTGGTGTCGATCTTCGCCCTGGTCGCGGTCTGGCAGGACTTCCTGTGGCCGCTGATGGTCTTCTCCGACACCGACAAGCAGCCCATCAGCGTGGCCCTGGTCCAGCTGTCGCAGAACATCCAGCTCACCGTGCTCATCGCCGCGATGGTGATCGCCAGCATCCCGATGGTCGCGCTGTTCCTCGTCTTCCAGCGGCACATCATCGCCGGGATCAGCGCGGGCAGCACCAAGGGCTGACGGCCCTTCCTCCGACAGAAAGGTTCGCACCGTGGGACAGCCCAGCCATGCCCCGAAGGACCACGAGGACCACGAGGACCACGACTGGTGGCGCTCGGCCGTCATCTACCAGGTGTACGTCCGCAGCTTCGCCGACAACGACGGCGACGGCACCGGCGACCTCGCGGGCGTCCGCGCCAGGCTGCCGTACCTCGCCGAACTCGGCGTGGACGCGCTGTGGTTCAGCCCCTGGTACCCGTCACCGATGAAGGACGGCGGGTACGACGTCGCCGACTACCGGGCGATCGACCCGGCCTTCGGCACCCTCGCCGAGGCCGAGAAACTCATCTCGGAGGCCCGGGAGCTGGGCATCCGGACGATCGTCGACATCGTCCCCAACCATGTCTCCGACCAACACCCTTGGTTCCAGGCCGCGTTGGCCGCCGGGCCGGGCAGCCCGGAGCGCGGGCTGTTCCACTTCCGGCCCGGCCGGGGCCCGAACGGCGACCTCCCGCCCAACGACTGGCCGTCGCAGTTCGTCGGCTCCACCGAACCGGTGTGGACCCGGCTGCCCGACGGCGAGTGGTACCTCCACCTCTTCACCCCCGAACAGCCCGACCTCAACTGGGCCCACCCGGCCGTCCACCAGGAACACGAGGACATCCTGCGCTTCTGGTTCGAGCGGGGCGTCGCGGGCGTCCGCATCGACTCGGCCGCCCTGCTCGCCAAGGACCCGGACCTGCCCGACCTGGCCTCGCACCCGCACCCCCACCCCTTCGTCGACCGCGACGAACTCCACGACATCTACCGCTCCTGGCGCGCGGTCGCCGACCACTACGACGGCGTCTTCGTCGGCGAGGTCTGGCTGCCCGACGCCGAACGCTTCGCCCGCTACCTGCGCCCCGACGAACTCCACACCGCCTTCAACTTCTCCTTCCTGTCCTGCCCCTGGGACGCGGCCCGGCTGCGGAACTCGATCGACACCACCCTCGCCGAGCACGCCCCGGTCGGCGCCCCCGCCACCTGGGTGCTGTGCAACCACGACGTGACCCGCACGGCCACCCGGTACGGCCGTGAGGACACCGGCTTCGACTTCGCGGCCAAGGCCTTCGGCGTCCCGACGGACCTGGAGCTGGGGACCCGCCGGGCCCGTGCGGCCGCGCTGCTGTCCCTGGCCCTGCCCGGCGCCGTGTACATCTACCAGGGCGAGGAGCTGGGGCTGCCCGAGGCCGAGATCCCCGTCGACCGCATCCAGGACCCGATGTACTTCCGGTCCGGCGGCACCGACCCCGGCCGGGACGGCTGCCGGGTGCCGCTGCCCTGGGCGGCCGGGGCGCCGTACGCGGGCTTCGGCTCGCGCGAGGAGCCGTGGCTGCCGCAGCCGACCGGCTGGGAGGCGTACGCCGTCGACCGCCAACAAGGTGACGCCGACTCCATGCTGGCCCTCTACCGGCGCGCCGTCGCCCTGCGCCCGCACTTCGGCGACGGCCCGCTGACCTGGCTGCCCGCCCCCGACGGCGTCCTCGCCTTCACCCGCGCCGAGGGCGTGACCTGCGTGGTCAATCTCGCCGCCACCCCCGCCGAACTCCCCGCCCACTCCCGACTCCTGCTCAGCAGCGGCCCGTTGGACGACGCCGGCCGGCTGCCGCAGGACACGGCGGCCTGGCTGACGAACTGAGCCGCCGGTACCGCTCGCGCTATCCCGTCCCCCCACACCGAAGGGATCAGCACATGCAGGGCACCACAGGTAGAACTGTCAGGAGCATGCCAGCCGTCGCGGCCGCCGTAGCGCTGGCCGCGGGCATGCTCGTCGCCGTCGCGCCCGCCGCCCACGCGGCCGCGGGCGCCAGCCTCCCCTTCACCTCCGTGGAGGCGGAGTCGGCGACCACCACCGGTACGAAGATCGGCCCGGACTACACCCAGGGCACCCTCGCCTCCGAGGCCTCCGGACGCCAGGCCGTGCGTCTGACCTCCGGGCAGCGGGTCGAGTTCACCGCACCCCAGGCGGCCAACGCCGTGAACCTCTCCTACAGCGTCCCCGACGGCCAGACCGGCACCCTGAACGTGTACGTCAACGGCGTCAAGCTGGCGAAGACCCTGGCCGTCACGTCGAAGTACTCCTACGTCGACACCGGCTGGATCGCGGGCGCCAAGCAGCACCACTTCTTCGACAACGCCCGGCTGCTGCCCGGCCAGAACATCCAGGCGGGCGACAAGGTCGCCTTCGAGTCCACCGGTACTCAAGTCACCGTCGACGTGGCCGACTTCGAGCAGGTCGCCGGGGCCGCCTCACAGCCCGCCGGATCGGTCTCCGTGGTCTCCAAGGGCGCCGACCCCAGCGGCAACGGCGACTCCACCCAGGCCTTCCGCGACGCCGTCTCCGCCGCCCAGGGCGGGACGGTGTGGATCCCGCCGGGCGACTACAAGCTCACGTCCTCGCTCAGCGGCGTGCAGAACGTGACCCTCCTCGGCGCCGGCAGCTGGTACTCGGTCGTGCACACCTCCCGGTTCATCGACCAGTCCAGCTCCTCCGGGAACGTCCACATCAACAACTTCGCGGTGATCGGCGAGGTCACCGAGCGCGTCGACTCCAACCCGGACAACTTCGTCAACGGCTCGCTCGGGCCGAACAGTTCGGTCTCCGGCATGTGGATCCAGCACCTCAAGTGCGGGTTCTGGCTGACCGGCAACAACGACAACCTGGTCGTCGAGAGCAACCGCATCCTCGACACCACCGCCGACGGCCTCAACCTCAACGGGAACGCCCACGGCGTCCAGGTCCGCAACAACTTCCTGCGCAACCAGGGCGACGACTCCCTCGCCATGTGGTCCCTGAACTCGCCCGACACCAACTCCGGATTCTCGAACAACACCATCTCCCAGCCGAACCTGGCCAACGGCATCGCCATCTACGGCGGCACCGACCTCTCGGTGAAGAACAACCTGATCTCCGACACCAACGCCCTCGGCAGCGGCATCGCCATCTCCAACCAGAAGTTCCTCGACCCGTTCTCCCCGCTGGCCGGCACCATCACGGTCGACGGCAACACGCTCGTGCGCACGGGCGCCATGAACCCCAACTGGAACCACCCGATGGGTGCGCTGCGTGTCGACTCCTACGACAGCGCCATCAACGCGACCGTCAACATCACCAACACCACGATCACCAACAGCCCGTACAGCGCCTTCGAGTTCGTCTCCGGCGGCGGGCAGGGGTATGCGGTCCGGAACGTCAACGTGACCGGCGCGACCGTGCAGAACACCGGGACGGTCGTGGTCCAGGCCGAGGCACAGGGCGCCGCCACCTTCCGTAACGTCACCGCCACCGGTGTCGGCGCGGCCGGCATCTACAACTGCCCCTACCCGGCCAACTCCGGCTCCTTCGCGCTCACCGACGGCGGCGGCAACTCCGGTTGGTCCAGCACTTGGGCCGACTGCTCCAGCTGGCCGACGCCGGGGCAGGGCAACCCAGACCCGGACCCGAACCGCAACCTCGCCAAGGGCCGCCCGGCGACCGCCACCGGCTCGCAGGACGTCTACACCCCGGGCAGGGCCGTCGACGGCGACGCCAACAGCTACTGGGAGTCCGCCAACAACGCCTTCCCGCAGTCGCTCACCGTCGACCTCGGCGCCTCCTACGCGGCCCGCCGCCTGGTGCTGAAGCTGCCCCCGTCCTCGGCCTGGGCCGCGCGGACCCAGACCATCACCGTGCTGGGCAGCACCGACGGCTCCACCTACTCGACCGTGGTGGGCTCCACGGGCTACCGCTTCGACCCGGCCACCGGCAACACCGTCACCGTGGCGCTGCCCGGCTCCACCAACCTGCGCTATCTGCGGCTGACCGTCACCGCCAACAACGGCTGGCCGGCGGGCCAGTTCAGTGAAGTGGAGGCGTATCTGACTTCGTGACCGGGTCCTCCCCCCGGGGAACCCCGCGCTTCGCCGCCTGGATCTGCTCGTAGACGTGGGTCCGCAGTTCGGCGAAGCGCGGGGCGACCCGTGTGTGCAACTGATCGCGCTCGTCCGGCAGATCGACCTTCAGCTGCTCCTGGACGACCGTGGGGGAGGCGGACAGCACGATCACCCGCTGGCCCAGGTAGACCGCCTCGTCGATGTCATGCGTGACGAACAGGATCGTGATCCCGCGCTCCCGCCACAACCCCCGGACCAGGTCCTCCAGATCGGCCCGGGTCTGGGCGTCGACGGCGGCGAACGGCTCGTCCATCAGCAGCACCTGGGGCTCGTAGGCGAGGGCGCGCGCGATCGCCACCCGCTGCTGCATACCGCCGGAGAGCTGCCACGGGTAGGCACCGGCGGCGTCCCCGAGACCGACCGAGCCGAGCGCGTCGGCGACGAGCGCCTTCCTTCGCTCACGCGGCAACCGCTTCTGTTTCAGCGGGAGTTCGACGTTCTCGGCGACCCGCATCCAGGGGAAGAGACTGCGGCCGTACTCCTGGAACACGAACGCCATCCCGGGCGGCGGACCGCTCACCCTCCGGCCCTCCAGGAGGACCTCACCGCCGGTCGGGGTGAGCAGGCCGCCCATGCACTTCAGCAGCGTGGTCTTGCCGCAGCCCGACGGGCCGACCAGACAGACGAGTTCGCCCGCCTCCACGGTGAAAGTGAGGTCCCGCACCGCCTCGACACGGCGGCCGGATCCGTCGTAGACCTTCTGCAGGCCGCGTACGTCGAGCATGGACCGCCCCTTCACGAGGTTCATTCAGGACCGCCGGGTTGTCGCGCGCAGCCCGTGGTACCAGCCGAGCACCCGGCGCTCGACCACCTGGAAGACCACCGACAGCGCGAAGCCGAGCAGGCCAAGCAGCAGGATCCCGGTCCACATGTCGGGGATCGCGAAGCTGCGCTGGAACTGCACGATGGTGAAGCCGAGCCCGTTGCTGGCAGCGGACATCTCGCTGATGACCATCAGGATGATCCCGATCGACAGCGCCTGCCGCAGGCCCGCGAAGATCTGCGGACTCGCCGAACGCAGTACCAGCGTACGCAGCCGGGCCGCGCCCGTGATGCCGTAGGAACGGGCCGTCTCCGCCATCACCGGGTCGACCGCCCGTACACCCTCGACCGTGTTGAGCAGGATCGGCCAGACACAGCCGCTGACGATCACCAGGATCTTCATGCCGTCGCCGATGCCCGCGAACAGCATGATGACCGGGACGAGCACCGGCGGCGGCACCGCCCGCAGGAACTCCAGGACCGGCTCGCACACCGCGCGCACCCGCCGGTACGAGCCGATGACCGTGCCCAGGGCCACGCCCAGGACGGCCGCCGACGCGTATCCGGCGAGCAGCCGCAGCACACTGCGCAGCAGGTCGTCGTGGAGCCGCTGACCGGTCCAGACGTCCGGGAAGGTCTGCAGGATCGTGCGCAGCGGCGGCCAGTAGACGTTCGTGCTGCCGTCGGAGGCCAGCCACCACAGCGCGACCAGGACGGCGGGCAGGGCGAGGACGTATCCCACCCTCAGCAGTACTGTTCTCACACCGCCACCTCCCCGCGCACCGACTGGTGCCAGGCCAGCGCCCGCCGCTCCACCGACCGGGCGCCCACGTTGATGACCAGCCCCAGCAGCCCGGTCACCACGATCAGGGCGTACATGTCCGGGACCGCCTGCGAGGCCTGGGCGACCGCGATCTGCTGCCCCAACCCCGGTGCGCCGATGACCAGTTCGGCGGTGATGGTGAGGATCAGCGCGACCGCGGCGGCCAGCCGGACACCGGTCATCACGTACGGCAGCGCGGTCGGCCACAGCACATGGCGGACCCGGGCCCAGGTGCCGAGACCGTACGACCGTGCCGTCTCCTCGGCGACCGGGTCGACGTCCTGGACGCCGTACATCACCTGGATCAGCACCTGCCAGAAGGAGGCGTAGACGACGAGCAGGAGGACCGAGCGGAGTTCGGTGCCGTAGAGGAGGATCGCGAGCGGGATCAGGGCGACCGAGGGGATCGGGCGGAGGAACTCGATCGTGGAGGCGGTCGCCTCGCGCAGGTGCGGGACGACCGAGAGGACGACGCCGGCCACGATCCCGGCGCCGACCGCGACGGCCAGGCCCACCGCCCAGCCGGTCAGGGTGTCGCCGAGCGCCGACCAGAAGGCCTTGTCGCCGAGTTCGGTGCCGAGGGCGCGGGCGATCCTGCTGGTCGGCGGGAAGTAGTCGGCCTTGACCAGGCCGAGCCGCGGCACCGCCTCGCCGAGGGCGAGGAAGGCCGCGAGCCCGGCCGCACCGAGTGCGGTGTTCAGCCCTTTCACTTCTTTCACGGCAGCAGCTTGTCCAGGTCGGGTGCCGTCTTGAAGAGGCCGTCCTGCTCGCTGAGCTTCTCCAGCGTCTCGATCGAGGAACGGTTCGCCTCGGCGGGCCACTTGGGCAGGGTCACCTTGGCCAGGACGTCCGCCGGGGTCTTGGTGTAGGTGGTGACGATCTGCCGGACCTCGTCCGGGTGCGCGTCCGCGTAGGACAGCGACTCGGCCACGGCCGCCTGGAACTTCGTCACGACGCCGGGGTTCTTCTGCGCGTACGACGTCGAGGTGAAGTACATGGCGACGGTCAGGTTCGCCGCCACGTCGACGAGCGGCGAGGCGATCTCGGTGGCGCCCTGGAGCTTCATGGTCGCAAGGGCCGGTTCGACCGCCATCGCGGCGTCGATCTGGCCCTTGTCGAGGGCGGCTGGCATCTGGTCGAAGGCGAGCTCGACGAACTGCACCTTGTCCGGGTCGCCGCCGGCCTTGCGCACGGACTCGCGTACGGCGGTCTCGTTGATGTTCTTCAGCGTGTTGACGGCGACCTTCTTGCCCTCCAGCTGCTTCGGCGACGTGATGCTGCTGCCCTTCTTCACGACGAGCCCGCCGAAGTCCTTGCCCGCCACGCCGGTGGAGGCCACGCCGTTGGCGATCGCCTGCACCGGCACGCCGCTGGACTGCGCGATCATCAGCGAGGTCATGTTGCTGAAGCCGAACTGGAACTGACCGCTCGTCACACCGGGCACGATGGCCGCGCCGCCCTGGGCGAGTGTCATCGACAGTTTCAGGCCGCGCTTGCTGAAGAAGCCCTCCTTCTGGCCGAGATAGAGGGGGGCCACGTCGACGATGGGGATGATCCCCACCTTGACGGTGGTGGTGCCGCCCGACGAGGGCGAGGTGGACGACGAACCCCCGGAGGAGCCGCAGGCCGCCGTGGCGAGCAGGAAGGTACCGGTCGCGAGACCGGCAAGCAGACGACGCATGGCTCCTCCTGTGCAGACAACGGTGTTCCGACAGGCTGTGCGCTGTGCGCACACTGGTGCTCGATTGGTGCTCAGCGGGAAGGTAGAACCGGCCGTGCAACCCGGTCAATGGGTTTAGCTGACAAAATTGTTGACAGTTATCGAACCGCGCTCTCACCGTGTTCTCCGTGTCGGACCATGAGTCGGACCGGGAGGCGACGATGTCGAGGGATGTGTCGAGGGATGCCCGCGCACCGCATTTCGTCAGGTCCTTCGAGCGTGGCCTGGCCGTCATCCGGGCCTTCGACGCGGAACATCCGGCGCGTACGCTCAGCGAGGTGGCCCGCGCCTGCGACCTGACCCGGGCCGCCGCCCGCCGCCTGCTGCTCACCCTCGCCGACCTGGGCTACGTCCATTCGGACGGCCGCCGCTTCCGCCTCACCCCGCGCGTCCTGGAACTCGGCTACGCCTACCTCTCGGGCCTGGACCTGCCGCACCTCGCGCAGCCGCATCTGGCACAACTCGCCGAGCTGGCCGGGGAGTCGGCGGCGCTGTACCTGCTGGACGGCGACGCCGTCGTACCGGTCGCCGCCGCCCGGCCCCGGCGGGTGATGGCGGCGACGATCGCGGTGGGAGCGCGCCTGCCGGCGTACGGGACGGCGGCGGGGAGGCTGTTGCTGGCCGGGGAGCCTCCACCCGACTGCGTCCTGCTGGAAGGCGATCCCGAGGCCGGGGTCAGCACGATGGCCGCTCCGGTACGGGACCGGAGCGGCCGGGTGGTGGCCGGGGCGGTGCTCGCGATGCACTCCGGCCGGACCTCCGCCGGGGCGGCCCGCCGCGATCTGCTGCCGCACCTGCTGGCGGCGGTGGCGCGGATCGAGGCGGACCTGCGGATCACAGATCCAGCACCAGACGCGCCCCTCGGCACCGCGACACGCAGATGAGCATCGTCTCCCCGGCCGCCCGCTCCTCCTCGGTGAGCACCGAGTCCCGGTGGTCTGGGTCGCCCTCGATGACGTCCGTCTCGCACGTCCCGCAGGTGCCCTCGGTGCAGGAGTAGAGCACCTCGACCCCGGCGGCCCGGACGGTGTCGAGCACGGAGACACCGGGCACGACGGTGAGGGTACGACCGCTCTGCGCGAGGACGACCTCGAACTCCCCCTCCTCGCCCGCCTGTTGCTCCTTGGGCCGGAACCGCTCGACCCGCAGCACGCCGGCCGGGCAGCGCTCCTCCACCGCGTCCAGCAAGGGCCCCGGACCACAGCAGTACACGAGGGTGCCGTCCGGGACGTCGTCGAGTACGGCCGCCAGGTCCAGCAGCCCGCTCTCGTCCTGCGGAGCGACGGTGACCCGCTCCCCGTCGTACCGCGCCAACTCGCCGGTGAACGCCATGGACCGCCGGGTCCGTCCGCCGTACAGCAGCGTCCAGTCGGCGCCCGCGGCCTCGGCGGCGGCGAGCATCGGCAGGATCGGGGTGATGCCGATACCGCCCGCGACGAACCGGTAGCGGGGTGCGGACTCGAGCCGGAAGTGGTTGCGCGGCCCCCGCACCCGCACCTTGTCGCCGACGCCCAACTGCTCGTGGACGTAGGCGGATCCGCCGCGCCCGTCGGGTTCCCTGAGGACCGCGACGCGCCAGCCGGAGCGGTCCTCAGGATCCCCGCAGAGCGAGAACTGCCGCTCCAGCCCCGGCCCGAGCACGACGTCGACATGCGCTCCGGGTTCCCAGCCCGGCAGTTCCTCGCCCAGCGGATGCCGCAGAGTCAGGGCGACCACTTCCTCGGCCGCCGACACGCGTTCCGTCACGACGAGTTCGGCTTCGTAAAGGCTCATGGGGTGCGCTCCGGGGACTCTTCCTGAACCTGGGACCGCGGCCGGTGGCCTTCGGGGTGGCCGAGCATCCACTCCCACATCTCGACCGGGTCCTGGGCGGTGTGCTCGGCGCCGCAGTGACAGGTGCCGTGCAGGACGTCGGTGCCCGGCAGCCAGTCGATGCGGTAGATCTCACCTGTCGGTGCGCTCACAGGACCTTCTCCACGGGCTTGTCGCCCTCCTCGACCAGCCGGGCGAGGATCCGGCGGGCCGCGAGACCGCCGGTGTCGATGTTGATGCTCAGCTCCTGGTAGCCGGCCCGCTCCGAACCCAGCGTCCGCTGCAGGAGGTTGAGGGCGTCCACGTCCTGCATGACCACCGTGTGGTTGTTGCTCCGCAGGAACTCGGTGACCTCGGCTTCCTCGGTCGCCCAGTCCCGGGAGACCATCCAGAAGTCGTACACCTTGCCGTCCGCGGACGGGGTGATCGCGTAGGTGATCTCGGTGTGGAAGCCGTCCGGGTCACTGCCGTCGGCCTCCGGCACCACGCCCACGGGGGCGATCCGGCTGTGCAGCAGATACAGGCACGGCGCGTGGTACTCGATGTCCTGCCAACGCGTGATGCGCCCCGAGATCCCGGTCGAACGGGCGTAGAACGGCGGGCACTCGGCGTCGTCCATGTGCCGGCTGACCCGCACGATCCCAGCGCCCTCGTCGACCTCGGTGGTGATGGGGGTCTCGGCGACCTCGGGGGTGCCGATGTAGCCGCCGTGCAGATAGGTCTCGTGGGAGAGGTCGAGGAGGTTGTCGACGAGGAGGCCGTAGTCGGCGTCGATCGGCTCCATGCCGCGGACGGTCGTCCAGCCGGGGGAGTCGAGGTGGCGCGCCCGCGGTATGGCCTGCGGGTCGGCGAGCGCCGGGTCACCGACCCACACCCACACCAGCGAGTCCTGCTCGACCACGGGGTGGGAGGCGACCCGGGCGGTGCGCGGGATGCGTTTCTGCCCCGGCACGTACACGCACGCGCCGGTCCGGTCGTAGGTGAACCCGTGGTACCCGCACACGATCCGGTCGCCGTCGAGCCCGCTCTCCGACAGCGGGTAACGGCGGTGCACACACCGGTCGCTCAGGGCGACGGGCGCACCGTCCTCCGCCGCCCGGTAGAACACGAGGGGCTCCCCGAGAATCGTCCGCCCGAGCAACTCCCGCCCGACCTCGTGACTGTAGGCGGCGACGTACCACTGGTTCCTGGCGAAGGCGGTCATGTGAGGCATGGCTGCGGCTCCCGTCGTTGGGTGGTGGCGACATCGTCCGGAAGGACGTCACGGGGGCGCAATAAGGCTTCCGTCTCACGGAAGGTTGGACGTGAAAGGCCTGTTCAGAGGGTCGGTCTGGATACGCCTCGGTGCTCGATGAGCGGCCTGGCCGCCTCCTCGTCTGCAGAAATGAGTGAATTCGTCGGACGAGAGGCGAAGTTGGTCCGCCCCTGGTCCGGATCTCGGTGGGCGGCGGGGGCTTTCGCAGACAGAGACCTTGTGGTTCAGCGCGTCGAGACAATGTGCACAGACAGGTCGGGCTGTCGTTCCTCGGCCGAGCGGCGCGGCCATGGGGCGCTGGGGGTGGCGTGCCCTGTGCTAGCGTTAAATCTTTGCAGCGTCGCTGTGTCGGTATCCGGTTCGGAGTCCCTGGCCGGTGGCCGCGTCCCCGCCGCGCCTTCCTCGGTACGGTTCCTTTGGAGGAAGGCTTTCTGTGAGCGAATCAGCACGTGCCGATGCCCGGCAGCGGAACCACGTGTCCGAGGCGTCGGGCGCCACTGCTGCGCCCCACGCGGCCGCGTCCTTTGGGCAGCTGGGGCTGCCGGCCGAGATTCTGCGGGCGCTCGACGAGCACGGTGTGACGGTGCCCTTCCCCATCCAGGCGGCGGCGCTGCCGAACGCGCTCGCGGGACGGGACGTCCTGGGCCGGGGCCGTACAGGATCCGGTAAGACGCTCGCCTTCGGCCTGGGGATGCTCGCCCGGACGGCCGGACGGCGCGCGCAGCCCAAGGAGCCGCTGGCGCTCGTTCTGGTGCCCACCAGGGAGCTGGCCCAGCAGGTCGGTGAGGCGCTCTCCCCGTACGCCGAGGCGCTGCGGCTGCGGCTCGCGACCGTGGTGGGCGGTGTGTCCATCGGACGGCAGGCCGCCGCGCTGAGGGACGGCGCCGAGATCGTCGTCGCCACGCCCGGCCGACTGCACGACCTCGTCGACCGCAAGGGATGCCGGTTGGGACACGTGCGCATCACGGTCCTGGACGAGGCCGACCAGATGTGTGACATGGGGTTCCTGCCGCAGGTCACCGAGATCCTGGACCAGGTGCGTCCCGACGGGCAGCGGATGCTGTTCTCCGCCACCCTCGACCGCGACGTCGACCAGCTGGTGCAGCGCTACCTGCGCGACCCCGCCGTCCACTCCGTGGACCCCTCGTCCAGCGCGGTCCTGGCGATCGAGCACCACGTCTTCGTCGTGCACGGCCCGGACCGGTACGCCGTGACCACGGAGATCGCCGCCCGGGACGGCCGCGTCCTGCTGTTCCTGGACACCAAGCACGGCGTCGACC
The DNA here is from genome assembly GCF_042721035.1 of Streptomyces sp. NPDC058464. Taxonomy (NCBI): domain Bacteria; kingdom Bacillati; phylum Actinomycetota; class Actinomycetes; order Kitasatosporales; family Streptomycetaceae; genus Streptomyces; species Streptomyces sp. NPDC058464. Next base: position 23,000 of record NZ_JBHXMA010000028.1, on the reverse strand, counting down.
TGCTCACCCGGCATCTGCGGGCCAGCGGCGTGGCCGCCGCCGCCCTGCACAGCGGGAAGTCCCAGCCGCAGCGCACCCGGACCCTGGCCCAGTTCAAGAACGGGCAGGTCACTGCCCTGGTCGCGACGAACGTCGCCGCGCGCGGCCTGCACATCGACGACCTCGACCTCGTGGTCAACGTCGACCCGGCCACCGACCCCAAGGACTATTTGCACCGCGCGGGCCGCACGGCCCGGGCCGGCCGCTCCGGCAGCGTGGTGACGCTCGTCCTGCCGGGACAGCGCCGCGAGACGAGCCAGGTCATGGCGGACGCCGACGTCGCCCCCAAGGTCACCAAAGTGCGGTCCGGTGAGGCGGAGCTGAGCCGGATCACCGGCGCCAAGGCCCCCTCCGGAATACCCCTCGACGGCGGGCCGGCCGCACCGCGCCCCAAGAACCACAACGCCCCGTTCCGTGGCCTGGGCAGCACCAAGGACGCGAGGGACGGCTCCGGTGGCAGGCCGTCCCGCAAGAGCAGCGAGGCCCGCAAGCTCGCGGAGGCCCGCCAGGCGGCCCGGGTGCGGCGCGGCGGCTGAGCCCTGGTTCAGGGTGGTCATGGCGGCGCGCGGTCGGGCGCGCCGCTGCGGCGTCAGCCGCCTCCCCGCCACACCCCGGCCGATGGCTGCCGGCCGAGTCCGCGGGACACGGCGAGGCCCGCCGCGATGACCGCGGGCCGCAGCGTGTGCAGATCCACCGACCCACTGCTGACCACGACCGACAGCGCCGCGGCGACCTCGCCGTCGGCGTTCATGATGCGCGTGGCGGTGGAGTCCACGCTCGGATCGCTCGGAACGGACGACGCGGCCTTCGGGGAGATGCGGGCGAGGTTCGTCGGCAGCCTGGACCCGGCGAGCTGACCAGGCCTCCGGCGCCGTTCAGGAGTAGGCGTCCTCAACGGCGACCTGTCGCACCGTACGCAGCGTCGACCGGAGACTGTCCAGGTCGGTCGAGCCCAGAGCGAGGCGGATCGCCTGCGGTGTGTGGATCGAGGTGCTGAAGGGCTCGGCCGTGGTGACCGAGATGCGCCGGCGCGCGAGGGTGGCCGTCAGGCGATCGGCGCGTGCGTCGTCGGGCAGCGGCAGCCAGGTGAAGTAGGACGAGGGGTGGCCGATGAGGGGCAGACCTGCCAGCTCTTGCCGGGCGAGCGCTTGGCGGGCCTCGGCGTCGTCTCGTTTCCGCGCTTCCAGGTGGTCCACCGTGCCGTCGTCGAGCCAGCGGCAGGCGATCGCGGTGGTGAGGGCCGGGGTGTTCCAGGTGGTCGCCCGGATCGCGCGTTCGAGTGACGGCACCGCGGACGGCGGGGCGACGACGAAGCCGACCCGGAGGCCGGTGGCGACGCTCTTGGACAGTCCCGAGACGTAGACGGTGATGTCCGGCGCCGTTGCGGCCAGCGGTGGTGGAGGGTCCTCGGCCAGGTAGGCGTAGGAGGCGTCCTCGATGATGAGCGGACCGTGCTGTCGGGCGATCTCGATCAGGCGGGTCCGGTCGGTCGCCGGCATGACCCAGCCCAGCGGGTTGTGCAGGGTGGGCATGGTGTAGATCGCGCGCACAGGGCGGGTCGCGCACAGCTTCTCAAGGGCATCGAGATTCGGTCCGTCGGCGGTTGCGGGTATGGGCTCCAGGTCGAGATGGAAGGCATGCGCGAGCACCTTGAAACCCGGGTAGGTGAGTGCGTCGACCGCGACGACGTCGCCGGCGTTGAGCGTGGCCATGACGGTGATGGCCAGGCCGTGCTGCGCGCCGTTGGCGATGAGGATCCGGTCCGCGTCGGTGGTGATTCCCCGACGCCTGAGGTGCCGTGCGATCGAGGCTCTGTCCTGGGGGCGTCCTCGATGCGGTTGGTAGCGCAGCAGCGAGTCGATGTCACCGGAGGTGGCCACCTCGCGCAGGGCCTGCCGGAGGAGGTCGGCCTGGCCGGGCAGCGACGGATAGTTGAAGTTGAGGTCGACCGCGTCCGTGGCGACGACCTGCTGATCGATGCCGTGGCCGGCGGGAACCGCGAGGTCGCGCACGAACGTGCCGCGGCCCTGCTCCCGACTCACCAGGCCCATCGTCTCCAGCTCGGCGTACACACGGGTCGCGGTCACCACGGCGATGCCCTCACGGGCGGCGAGCCCGCGGTGTGTCGGCAGCCGTACACCCGCGGCGAGCCGCCCGGCCCGGATGTCGGAAGCGAGCGCGTCGACCAGCGTCTTGTACCGCGAGGCTGCCATGCACCGGATTGTACGCATGACAATTCTTTGACTGTCCTGCTCGCCGGTCCCTACGGTCAAGACCCACCCACCCGGAAGGACAGCCGCCGTGCACATCGCCATCCTCACCTTCGAGGGCTACAACGAGCTCGACTCCCTGATCGCACTCGGTGTGCTCAACCGCATCAAGTCCGACGACTGGCGCGTCACCATCGCCACCCCCAGCCCCAGGGTGACGTCGATGAACGGGGTGACCATCGAGCAGATGTCCACTCTTGAGGAGGCGTGCGCCGCCGACGCCGTCATCGTCGGCAGTGGCATCGCCACCCGCGAGGTCGTCGAAGACCCGGCGATCATGGACGTCCTGCGCAGCCTGGACCCCACGCGCCAGCTCATCGCGGCACAGTGCTCCGGCGCGCTGGTGCTGGCCAGGCTCGGCCTGCTCGACGACATCCCCGCCTGCACCGACCTGATCACCAAGCCCTGGGTCGTCGCCGCCGACGTCGAGGTACTCAACCAGCCCTTCTACGCCAGGGACAACATCGCCACCGCCGGCGGCTGCCTGGCCTCGCACTACCTCGCCGCCTGGATCATCGCCCGCCTCGCGGGCAAGGAGGCCGCTGACGGCGCGCTGCACTACGTCGCCCCGGTCGGCGAGAAGGAGGAATACATGGAGCGCGCCTGGCGCAACATCAACCCGTACCTGCCCGCTCCCGCACCGGCGCTCGTCTGAACACCGGTCGCGGCCCGAGCATCCACCGGACCCTTGGACAGAGAGGTCTCACAGCGATGAACGACGCGGGGAAAGACACGGCGCACGGCGGTGCGCAACCGGCGCCGAGCGACCACCGACCGGGCATGACCCGCGACGAGGCAACGGCTGCCATCGTTTCCAGCAGACTGGCCAAGGGCTACACGTGGCAGCAGTTGGCTGACGCCATCGGCCGGCCGCTGGTGTGGACCACCGCGGCATTGCTCGGGCAGCACCCACTTCCACCGGACAGCGCACGGCAGGTCGCCGAACTGCTCGACCTGCCGGCGGAAGCCGTGCCGGTGCTCGCCGCCGTTCCGTATCGCGGCGCACTTCCCACCGCGATACCGACCGATCCGACGATCTACCGCCTCTACGAGGCGCTGCAGGTCTACGGCCCGGCCTTGAAAGAGCTGATCCACGAGCAGTTCGGCGACGGGATCATGAGCGCGATCAACTTCAAGCTGGACATCGGGCGCGCGACCCACGACGGGGCCGAGCATGTCGTCATCACCTTCGACGGGAAGTTCCTGCCCTACAACTGGCCCAGTGACTGCCCCCGTTCGGGTGGAGCAGGATACTCATCGCCACATCGCCTGGCGGGAGCGGCGGCTTGGCTCGACGCCACCTTCGAGACCGAGTCCGACGACGGTGATGGCCTGAGCGCGGTTCGGGCATGTGAACTTGGCAGGCAGGCCGGCCACATGACGCAGCGCACCGATCTTTGCCGACGGCGCGGAAACCGCCGCTCACCGGCCGGCGTCGGGTCGCTGGTTCAGGAGAGCCAGTCGGTGTAGTGCGTGGGGGCGATCCGGGCGCCCTTCGGCGCGGTGAGGACATCCCCCTGGGCGGCGGCGAACAGGCCCGCGGTGTCGTCGGTGACGACGGAACGGCTGTCGCCCTTGGCCGACAGGGTGACTCGGCCGAGTTCGTCGAGCGGGTAGACGTCGGGACCCGCGACGTTGAGGACGCCGTTCAGGGGCTTGCCCGCGGCGACATCGGCGACGGTGGCGGCGACGTCCGCGGCGGCGATCGGCTGGATCGGCGTGCGCGGCAGGCGGACGGTGTCGCCGTCGGTGGTCATGGCCAGGGTGCCGTCCATGAACTCCATGAACTGCGTGGCGCGGACGATGGAGTAGGGGACCGGCCCGGCCTTGAGGAGGTCTTCCTGAAGCACCTTCGCCCGGTAGTAGTCCAGATCGGGCACGCGGTCCACGCCGACGATCGAAAGGATGACGAAGTGCCCGACCCCGGCCTTCTCGCTCATGCCGAGCAGGTTGTCCATCGAGGTCTGGAAGAAGGCGAACGAGGCGTCGTCGAAGGTCGGGGAATTCGTCAGGTTGACGACGACGTCGGCGCCCGCGACGGCCTCCTCCAGTCCCTGACCGGTGAGGATGTCCACGCCCGTGGACAGCGAGTACGGCACGGCCTCGTGCCCGGCCGCGTTGAGGTCCGCCACGACCCGTGACCCGATCAGCCCGGTTCCGCCGATGACTGCGAACTTCATGGCATGCACCTTTCCTCGAGGCCTACTGTCCGATATATACCTTATGCCGATCCAGTCTCGGCAAGCGGTCGGGCGGGCCGGTGCTCCGCCGGATCGGCGGGTGCGTGCTGCCCTACAGTGACGCCATGAGTGATCGCGCCGAAGCGCCTGTCGTGCCCGTCGAGGCCTATGAACCCCCGTACTGCGTGGCCGTGTTCACTGCGGTGCGCACCCAGGACCAGAGCGGCTACAGCGAGACCGCCGCACGTATGGAGGACCTGGTGAAGGACGTCCCCGGGTTCCTGGGGATGGACCAGGCGCACACTCCTGGTGGACTGTCCATCACCGTCGGGTACTTCCGCGACGCCGACGCCCTCGCGCGGTGGCGGCGCGATGCCGAGCACCGCGCGGCGCAACAGCGCGGGCGGGCCGAGTGGTACCGGAGTTACACGCTGCATGTGGCGAAGGTCGAGCGGAGCCACGGGTTCATACAGGCCGACGCGTGACCGTCCACGGGCCGATGGGCCCGGTTCCGCCGACGCCGCGGCCCTGACGCGGCTGCCGCCTCATGGCGAGCCGGGCTCCCTGTCGCATTTTCCGATCGCTGCCGGCCGATGTGTCGACGCGACCGGCAGGCGCGGACAAGGAGGCGGACGGTCTTGGGTGCCTACGAAACGGTCGTGAGCCGGCGGGGGTGCGCGGATGCGGCGACCGGCAGGTCCCGGAGGAGGCGCCGGAGCGGGCGCTGTCCGCCGCGGCCTGGGCGCCGTCCGGTTCGAACCCCCAGCCGTGGCATGCCTACGTCGTGACCGGCCGGCCGCTCGCCGAGACGGTCTCCTTCCTCGAGGGCTGGGCGAGGCGAGGCGAGGCGCGGCTGCGTCGCGCCGTCCTCCCGCATGGCGCACGCGGCGGCACCATATGTCCGCACCGGCCCCCCGCAGGGGGTCCGCGTTGTCACGGATCGCCGCAGTGTTCGGTCAATGCGGTGAAAAGGGGCAAATCGCTACTTGATTTCGCTTCCGTCGTGCGGGTCCGCCCCGCCGCCGGCTACTCCGAGGACAACGGTTCGATGATCAGCACTGATGAAATGACCCCCGGCGACCATCCGAACATCCGCGAGCCCGCGGAGTCGGCGATCGCGATGCTCGACCAGCAGGGGACGGTGGTCGGCTGGACCCGGGCCGCCGAGCGGCTGGTCGGGCACTCCGCCGCCGACGTCGTGGGCCGCTCGGCCTCCGTCGTACTGCTGTCCTGCGAGGAAGCCCCGACGACACCGGAGTTCGTCGAGCAGTGCCGCGCCCAGCACGGCTGGTCGGGCACGGCGACGGTACGCCACCGGGACGGTCACGGGCTCCACGTCAGCCTGCGGGTCTCGATGCTGTGGGGGCAGGACGACACGGTCCGGTGGCTCGTGTCCGTCACCGACATCGGCACGGCCTCGGGGGAGGCGACGGACGGATCGGTCCGGGAGTCCCTGCTCGCCCGCGTGCCGATGGGCATCGTCGTGCGGGACCCGCACCTGCGGTGCACCTGGGTGAACGACACGATGGAGAGCCACGACGGCGTCCCCCGCGACCGGCGCCTCGGACGCCGGTTCACCGATGTGCTGCCCGGCCGCGAGGCCGAAACACTCGAGGCCGCGATGCGGGAGGTCGTCCGGAGCGGGCCCGCCACGGTCCACGACTACCGGGCGTGGCTGCCGTCCAGCCCGCCCGAGGAGCACACGTTCGCGGCTTCGATCTTCTGTCTCCAGGGCGCCGACGGCCGCGCGCTGGGGGTGTGCGTCATCAACGTCGACGTCACCGAGAGCCGGCGGGCGCGTGATCGCCTGGCCATCCTCAGCGAGGGCAGCACCCGGCTCGGCAGCAGCCTGGACGTGATGCGGACCAGCCAGGAGCTGGCCGACCTGGCCGTACCCCTGCTCGCCGACTACGTCGCCGTCGACCTGGAGCAGTCGGTCACCTACGGCGAAGGGTCCCCGGTCCGGGTCGGCCCGTCGGACGGCAGCCTTCCCGTGTTCCGGCGCGCCGGTCTGGCCTCGATCCGGCACGGGATCCCGGAGTCCCCGTGGGGCCGCGGCGAGGCGGTCCCCTGGCCGCCCGCCGCACCGTTCACCGACGTCCTGCGCACCGGGAGGCCCCATCTGGAGCCGGTCCTGGACACCGCTCCGGGCACCTGGATCGACCACGACCCGGCACGCGCGCGGAAGATCCGCGAGAACGGCATGCACTCGCTCATGGTGATACCCATCCGGGCGCGGCGCGTCCTGCTGGGCATGGCGGTGTTCGTCCGCACCACGGACTCGCGGCCGTTCCAGGAGGTCGACGTGCTCCTCGCCGAGGAACTCGTCGGCCGCGCCGCACTGTCGCTGGACAACGCGCGCCAGTACGCCCGCGAACACACCACGGCCCTCGCCCTCCAGCGCAACCTGCTCCCGCACCGCCTCAAGGGCGGCACGGCGGTCGAGACCGCCTCGCGTTATCTCCCCGCCGACATGGACCACGGCGTGGGGGGCGACTGGTTCGACGTGATCCCGCTGTCCGGCGCACGGGTGGCGCTCGTCGTCGGCGACGTCGTCGGACACGGCATCAACGCCGCCGCGACCATGGGCCGGCTCCGCACCGCGGTACGCACGCTCGCCGACATGGAGCTGCCCCCCGACGAGTTGCTGACCCACCTCGACGACACGGTCCAGCGACTGGCCGAGGCGGACACCGACACCCTGGAACGGTGCCCCGCGCCCCTCGGCGCCACCTGCCTGTACGCGGTCTACGACCCGGTCACCCGCCGGTGCACCATGGCACGGGCCGGGCACCCCCCGCCCGCGGTCGTCGACCCGCAGGGCCGGGTCAGCTTCCCCGACCTGCCCACCGGAACCCCGCTGGGCGTCGGGCTGGGGGTCCCCTTCGAGGCCGTGGAGCTGGAGCTGCCCGAGGGAAGTCTCCTCGCGCTGTACACGGACGGCCTGATCGAGACCCGCGACGACGACATCGAGGAGGGCATGCACCGGCTCGGCACCGCCCTGGCACAGCCCAGCCGGTCCCTGGAAGACCTCTGCGACCGCGCGCTGGGGACCCTGCAGGGGCGGGCACCCTGCGACGACTCCACGCTGCTCCTCGTCCGGACCCGCACGCTCAGCCCCGCCCAGGCCGTCTGCTGGACGCTGCCCGGCGACCAGACCGCCGCCCGCCACGCCCGGCACATGGCAGCCCGCCAGCTGGCCGAATGGGGCCTGGAGGGGCTGGAGGACCCCACGAAACTGATCGTCAGCGAACTGGTCACCAACGCGGTCCGCCACGGCAGCGGCCCGATCGGCCTGCGCCTGATCCGGCACCAGGTCCTGACCTGCGAAGTGTTCGACACGAGCACTTGTTCCCCGCGCCTGCGCAACGCCCGCACCAGTGACGAGAACGGTCGTGGCCTCTTCCTGATCGCCCGGCTGTCCCGACGATGGGGCTGCCGCTCCGCACCGGGCGGCAAGGTGGTCTGGGCCGAAGAGGACCTGGCCCCCGCACCGGTACCCGCGCGGACCCTCGGGGCACCTCCCGCGCACGAACGGCGGCCGACGGAGGCAACTGCCGTCGGCCGCCGGGGAGCCGGCTGCCTCAGTCCGTGACCACGGACGTGTTCAGCCCCTTGTCGTAGTGGTTGTCGGCGATGCGGATGCCCGTACTGCCGTGGAAGACGAACAGCGGCGAGGTGTACGGCGGTGCGTCGGCCTTGTCCAGCCGCCGCACGGTGTTGCCGGTGAAGGCGAACCCGCCGACGCTCTTGGCGTCGACGACCGTGACGTCACCGACGTCGAACCTGTTGTCCTCGACCTTGATGCCGTGGTGCACCGGGTGCGCCGGGTCGACGACCTGGTTGGTCGGCTCCACGAAGACGACCGGGCCGCTGGGCCGGGTGAAGGTGTTCCCGCGGATGGTGAGGTCGCTGACGGGACCGGACTCGTACCACTGGTAGGCGTCGGCGGAGACGTAGATGCTCGCCATGGACATCCCGTCGAACCGGTTGTCGGCGATGAGGACGGGCTTGCGGGTGGTGACCAGCACACCGCGGGTCGGGACGTTGCGGAACACGTTGTGCGAGATGACGACCGACGGGGTGGCCGTGACGTTCTCCACGACCGTGCCGTTGATCTCGGTCCCGGCGGGGACCGGCCGGTCGAAGGTGACGGTCATCGTGGTCAGCGGCTTGTCGTGGGCCATGCCGCTCGGCCCGTCGACCGCGGTGACCACCGCGTGCGCGTCCGTCAGCGGGGTCATCGTGCGCTTGTCGGTGAACTCGACCTCGTCCCCGGGGGCGAACTGCGGGAAACCGGCGGTCTGCGGGTGCTCGTAGGCGAGGGTGACGGTGGACGGTCCGGGCTTCCCGACGACCTCCAGGTAGGTGCCGTGGATGTTGATCGGGTCGTCCTGCGGGCCGTCGAAGACGCTCCTGGTGATCGAGACCTTCCCCTTCACCCCGGACATCTGCACGAAGTCCGCGAAGGAGGCCGTGGAGCGGCCGGACGCCGGATCGGGCGCGAAGTTCACCCGGTCGATCGTGATGTTCTCGCTGAGCTGCCCGACCACACCGAAGGACTGGAGGTAGTAGGCGTTCATCCTGCGCAGGGTGACGTTCTTCGACTGCCAGATGAACGCGCCCGGTTCCGTCCGCTCGATGTTGCGCATCTGGTAGACGAGCCCGGCGTCCGCCGGCCGCGCCGAGGTGGTGTAGTCGATCCGGATCCGCCGGTGGCCCAGGTCGGTGACCGAGGCGACGTCGTTGAACAGCGGGTTGTCCCCGCGCCAGGTCCGCTGCGCCTTCGGGTCGTGTATCTGGGTGTACTGCAGTCCGTCGGTACCCGACCAGTACGGCTGCCCGGTGGCCGGGCTGGTCTCGCCGAGCCAGCCGATGTGCGCGCCGTTCACCTGGTACGGGCTGCCGGCGGGGATCGACAGGACGCGGTAGGCGTGTCCGTCCTTGACGCCGGCGTCGGCCACGGTCGCGTCGACGACCTCGGGGGCCGCGTAGTCGAAGGAGAAGTTCGTGAAGGTCACGTTCGTGGACCGGATCGACGCGAACGCCGTCTGGAGACCGTGGTAGACGAGCTCGGCCCCGCCGCCGTCCACGGTGACGTCGTGCATGTCCTCGATGAGCAGTCCGATCTTCTTGTCCCGGTACCGCTGGTCGGCGCCCACGGTGTTGGACACGTAGAGCTCACGTGTCTCGGCCCGCTCGGGATAGAGCTGATAGGTGCCCTTCGAGAACACGATCCTGACCGGCCGGTGCAGGCTCCTGGCATGCCGCAGCGCCGCGGTGACCGCGGGCGCCGAGTCCGTCCGGCCGGTGGGATCCGCCCCGTAGGCGTCCACGTCGACCACGACGGGCGCCGACGGTCTCGGCGCCGCGGCGACCGGACCGGCTCCACCACCTCCCAGCAACGCGAGTGCCACTCCTAGAAACACGAACCGCGACATAGCCCCTCCGGGAGCATCCGTGAGCCACGAAACATCCGATGAATGTGCGAATCAATGCCCATGTCGGCCGACCACCCGGGCATTTCTGCTGTGCGTGGTACATGAGTGACGTGTTCAGTACCTACAGATCCGATGAATCAGGGGAGACCCGATCCGCCTATTCCTGCTTCGGCGGCGCCGTGCTCGCGCGGATCACCAGTTCGGGGTCGAAGAGGAGTTCACCGACGGGGACGTCGCGGTTGCCGACCAGGGCGATGATGCTGCGCGCCACTTCGGAGGCCAGGCGGTCGGCCGGCTGGCGGACCGTGGTGAGCGGCGGGTCGACGAAGTCCATGATCATGGCGCCGTCGTAGCCCACGACCGACACGTCGCCCGGGACGTCGTACCCCTGGCGGCGCGCGCCCCGGATCGCGCCCAGCGCCATGTAGTCGCTGGCGGCGACGACGGCCGTGGCGCCCCGGCCGAGCAGCGAGATCGCGGCGGACTGGCCGCCCTCGACGGTGTACGACTGCCGCACCACCCACTGCTCCGGGTCCTCGACGCCGCGCCGGGCGAGCGAGGAGACGAAGCCGCTGACCCGGCGGTCGGCCGGGCGGTTGCCGACCGGCCCCGACGCCATGCCGATCCGGCGGTGACCGAGCCGGTACAGGTGGTCGACGGCGAGTTCGGCGGCCAGCAGGTCGTCGGTGGAGAAGACCGGCGCCTCGTCCCCGCCCTCGAACTGGCCGTTGACCCCGACGAACGGGATCCGGCGCGAGCGCAGCAGTTCGTACGCCTGTGGGTCCGCGCCCTCGATCGTGTTGCTGGCGGAGAGGAAGACGACGGCGGCGACACCCCGGTCGGCCAGGGACGTCAGGAAGTCCAGCTCCTGCACCCCGCCGGGGAAGCACGGGCACAGGATCGTCTTCAGCCCGTGCGGGGCGAGCGTGGTCTCGATCCGCTCGCAGACGTCGGCGAAGAACGGGTTGGACACCAACTCCGTGATGACCGCGACGAGGTGGCCCTGCGTCTGCCGCTCGTACCCCAGCTCGGCCATCGCCTGCTCGACCGCCTCGCGGGTCTTGCGCGACACGCCCTGGCGCCGGTTGATGACACGGCTGACCGTGGCCTCGCTCACCTGTGCCCGGACCGCGACCTCGGTGATGCCGACCTTCATGCGGTTCCCTCCGTCACCCGTGCGCCGGCCGTCGATGATACGTGCCCGCTCGTCACGGACGGTCATGCGCGACGAACGCGTGACGCGGCTGGAAGCTAGCAAGCGCGCCGTCCCGCTTGCAAGAGATCAGTGAAAACTTTCATTCCGACCTGCAATGCGGAATCGCATGTGGACTGCGTGTCTTGCATGTTTCTTCCGCATGACCATTGAACCGCCTCATCGGCCCCTGCTAGCTTGCGGCCACTCGGCCGCCCCACCCGCCGTCACCGAAGACCGGGAGTTCCGATGAAGCCCTCAAGACTCGTGCTGCTCACCGCTGTTGCCCTCCTCATGTCGACGGCCCCCGCGCTGTCGGCCACGGCGGCGCCGGGACAGGGCGCGGCCGCCGCGTCCGGCGCCGGATCGACCGCCCCCCAACTCGCCATCCAGGACCCGGGCTTCGAGAACGGCGGGACAGGCTGGACCTTCGGTCCGGGTACCGGCGTCGGCACCGGCAACCGCCACGGCGGCAGCCACTTCCTCTACCTCGACGCCGGAGCGGGCAAGAGCGCCGAGCAGACCATCGTCGCGCCCCGCAACGGCAGTTACGACTTCTCCGCGTGGATCGGCAGCGCCGGGACCGGCGGCACGTACACGATCCGGCGCAACGGCGAGACCGTCGGCACGGTCGAGCTGCCGCAGCACGCCGGCTATGCCAGGTACACCATCAGCAACGTCCGGCTGAAGACCGGCGACCGGTTGGAGATCGTCTTCGGCTCGGGCAGCGCCTGGGTGAACGCCGACGACCTGATGATCTCGCCGGCCGCGTCCGCCGACCCCGAGGTCACCTCCTCGGACCCCGAGATCGCCGAGATGTTCGTCTGGGCCAGGAAGAAGGCCAACAGCTGGGTGCAGCTGCCCGGCACCACCGGCCCGGTCAACGTCGACGAGTACCAGACCGGCGGCACCGGGACCGCGACGTACGAGCCCACCTACTGGGCCGGATACGCCAACCGCAGCGCCTACTACTCCCGGGACATGACCCACCAGCTCGCCGGCGCCCACCTCCTCGGCCTCGACACCGAGAACGAGACGATGCTCCGCTCCTACGCGGCATCGGCCACCGCCGAGCACAAGTACTTCCCCGTGTGGTCCCTCAACTTCGACGCCAAGACGTACCTGAGCATCGACTACAAGAGCCCCGACAACTTCGTCCGCGAGGTGCCGGCAGTCTTCGAACTCGTCGAGAAGGCCGCCCAGGCCTACCTCTGGACCGGCGACCGCACATACGTCGACGACCCGGTGCTCTGGGACTTCTACCGGCACGCCACCGACCAGTTCATCGACCTGCACAACTCCGCCAAGGACAACGGCAAGGTCAAGGTCGCCGAGGGCACCGGCCAGGGCATCTTCGCCGGCGCCGCCAGCTACAACGAGCAGGACGGCGACGACCTTGCCGAGGCCGGGGACACCATCGCCACCGAGTACCAGGCGTACCTGGCGATGGCCGTGCTCGCCCGCGGCAAGGGCGACACCAAGCTGGCCAGGACGTACGACCGGCGGGCCGCCGATCTGAAGAAGTACTTCAACGACACCTGGAGCGGCACCGGAAGCGGCGCCGACATGGTCCGCGCCTACACCGTCTCCGGCACCCCGGTCACCGGCTGGGGCAAGGAGAACAGCGTCTTCATGCCGATGAAGCAGATCATCGACCCCGGCCCGCGCAACGACGCCTACCTCGACTACATCGAGGCACAGGAACTGGGACCGCAGGGCTCGCCCAACATCGAGTCCACGACGTACCTGCCCGACATGTTCTTCAACAACAACCGCAACGACACCGCCTGGGCGTGGATGAAGAAGATCTACGGCGAGCGGGACATCCAGCACGTCAACTCCAGTCAGGGCCCGAACGGCGACTACCCGGAGGTGTCGTTCACCCTGGTCAGCCAGACCGTCCAGGGGCTGATGGGCATCGCGCCGGACGCCGCGGACCGCACGGTGACCACCCAGTCCCGGCTGCCCTCCGGCATGGACTGGCTCCAGGCGGCGGACGTGCCCATCGGCAAGGACACGATCACCGTCCGGCACGACGGCTCGACGAGGACCACGCTGACCAACAACGCGCGCGGCGGGGCCTACCACTGGGAGGCCCGCTTCCCGGGCGTCCACAAGAAGATCAAGGTCAACGGCGTCCCGCAGCACGTGCGCACCAAGAAGGTGAACGGCGTGACGTACACCTACGCCACGCCGACCGTGAAGGCCGGGGCGACGGTGGTGGTGCAGGTCTCCGGCTGACCCGACCGCCCCTGCCGGTCCGCCGGGCACGCCGGCCGTCCCCTCCGGACGGCCGGCGTCGACGCATGCCCGGACGCGGACAAACAGGCACAGAGCCTTTTCGGGAGCTTCTCTGCGCCATCGCTGCGCGGGGGGTTGTCCTGACATTCCTCCGGACCTAGGGTCGCCCGCAGGGCAAGCGCTTTCCCCTCGTCTTGGTCGCCGGCACTCCCAGGAGGACCGCATGTCCCCCCACCCCGCCCGCCGCCGCGTCGCCGTGATCGGCACCGGCGCGATCGTCGGCGGCAGCCATCTGCCCGCCCTCAGCGCTCATGCCGACCGTGCCGAACTCGTTGCCGCGGTCGATGTCGACCAGGCCCGCCTCGACGCCTTCCGCGAACTCGCCGGACCCAGCGGCAGCCAGGTCGCCGGGTACACCTCGGTCGACGCCATGCTGGACGCCGTACGCCCCGACCTCGTCCTGGTCGGCACACCCCCCTCCCTGCACCGTGAGCAGACGGTCGCCGCGCTCAAGGCCGGTGCCTGGGTGCTGTGCGAGAAGCCGCTGTGCCTGTCCCTAGCCGAGTACGACGAGATCGCCGCCGCCGAGGAGGCCTCCGGCGGCTACGCCTCCGTCGTCTTCCAGCACCGCTACGGCTCCGGCGCCGTGCACGCCCGCGAGCTGATCACCGGCGGCGAGCTGGGCGCCCCGCTGGTGGCGCACTGCCAGACCACCTGGCACCGGGACGCCGCCTACTACGCCGTCCCGTGGCGCGGCACCTGGGCCAGTGAGGGCGGCGGGCCCACCATGGGCCATGGCATCCACCAGTACGACCTGCTGCTGCACCTGCTCGGCCCGTGGACGGAGATCCGGGCCATGGCGGCCCGCCTGGTCCACGACACGGAGAGCGAGGACGTGTCCACCGCCCTGGTCCGCTTTGCGAACGGCGCGCTCGCCACCGTCGTCAACAGCGTGCTCTCGCCGCAGGAGGTGAGCCGCATCCGGGTCGACTGCACGGACGCCACCGTCGAGCTCACCCACCTGTACGGCCATCGCAACGAGGACTGGGTCTACACCCCGGCCCCGCACGTCCCCGCCACGCGCGCCGACGCCTGGCGCACCCCCTCGGCCGACGTGCCCAGCTCGCACACCGCCCAGCTCGGCGCGGTGCTCGACGCCCAGGACGCGGGCGTACGGCCGCCGGGCAGCGGCCCGGACGCCCGCGCCACCCTCGAATTCGCCGCCGCGCTGTACAAGTCGGCCTTCACGGGCCGCCCCGTGCACGCGGGCGAGATCGGCCCCGGCGACCCCTACTACGCAGCCATGCACGGCGACCACCCCCACTGGGCCCCCACCGAGGAGCGCGCATGAGCATCCGTGTCAGCCACGTCCACGGCGAGCACATCGCGGTCGCGGCACCGGACGGCACCGAGATCCTCCGTTACGTCTACCGTCCGGACCCCGAGGCGTACGAGGCGCGCAAGCCGTACGCCCACCCGGTGCGCACCCTGGCCGGGCGGACCGTCACCGGCTACCGGCCGAGCGACCACCGCTGGCACAAGGGCCTCCAGATGACGGCCAGCCACCTGTCCGGGCAGAACTTCTGGGGCGGCAACACCTACGTCCACGGCCGGGGTTACCAGGTGCTGCCGGAGCGGGTCGGCTCCATGCGGCACGACGGATTCACCGAGTTCGCCGTCGCGGACGACCGGTTCGCCTGCACCGAGCGGCTGACCTGGGTGGCGAACGGCGGCGCCGAGTGGGCGCGGGAGGTGCGCGGGCTCACCGTCCACTCCGTCGACGGGCGGGCCGGCGCCTGGGCGCTCGACTGGTCGATCCATCTCACCAACGTCCGCGACGAGCCGCTGACCTTCGGTTCCCCCACCACCGAGGGCCGCGAGATGGCCGGATACACCGGACTGCAGTGGCGCGGGCCCCGGGACTTCACCGGCGGCACCGCGTTCGGCCCGGACGCCGTCACCGGCGCCGAGAAGCTGATGGGCACCCAGGGCCCCTGGCTCGCGTACACCGCCGAGCACGACGAGGTGGACGCGCACTCGACGATCGTCTTCGCGCACGTCCCCGAGAACCTCGACGGGCGGACGCCGGTCCACGAGTCGCACTGGTTCGTGCGCGCGGAACCGATCCCCACGGCCGCGTTCTCCTGGGCGTTCTTCGAGGAGTTCGACCTGCCGCCCGGCGAGTCCTTCGCCTACCGCTACCGGATCGTCTTCGCCGACGGCGCCTGGGACGCCGACCGCGTCGCCGCCCACCTGGAGGGCCTGCCGTGGTGAACACCCCTGACGGGCCCGCAGCGGTGAACACGCCCAAGCCCGCGCTGCCCCACCCCCTCCCCGGCGCCGTCGGCCTGTCCCACCTCAGCGCCTACGACTGGGAGGCCGCCGACGGCGTCTGCGGCGGCAGCCCGCACCTCCACCTGGTGTGCACGGAGGCGTACGTCGTCACCGGCGGCCGGGGTGCCGTGCAGACCCTCAGCCCCGACGGCTACCGGGACATCCCGCTGGAGCCCGGATCCGTCGCCTGGTTCACCCCGGGCACCGTGCACCGCATGGTGCAGGGCGGCGACCTGCGCATCACCGTGCTGATGCAGAACAGCGGGCTGCCGGAAGCCGGGGACGCCGTCTTCACCTTCCCGCCCGAGGTGCTCGCCGACCCCGAACGGTACGCGGCCGTGGCAACGTTGCCACCCGGTACGGGAGCCGAGGTGGAGGAGGCCGCCCGGCGGCGCCGGGACCTCGCCGTCGAGGGCTACCTCGGGCTGCGCGAGGCGCTGGTCGCCGGGGACGACGGCCCGTACGCCGAGTTCCAGCGGGCCGCCGCCCGGCTGGTGCGCGGGAAGGTGCCCCGCTGGCGCGAGCTGTGGCGGGCCGGCGCACTGGCCACCGCCGAGCGCACTGGCGCCCAGCTGGACGCGCTGCAGGCCGGCGAGCCGGGGTACCTCGGCGAGGCCACCGCGCACGAGACCGCGCCCACGCGGCTCGGGGGGTTCGGGATGTGCGGCCGCCGCGACGAGTACAACCTGCCGGGGACGACGCTTCCCTACGGCGGCGAGTAGCAGAGGTATCCAGGGGCTGCACGTCGGCTGCGGTTCCGCTTCCGTGGCCCGCTGTTCGCGATGCGGGACACGGGCCCCGATCGGGGCGTAGAAGAGAGCCATGTCAGTATCAGCATCCATGCCGACCCGCGCCGGCGCCGCCCGGGACCTGTGGGGGCTGGTCGAGCCGATCCACGCCGTCGTCTACTTCGCCCCCGAGCCGCTGGAGGAGTTCAGGGCGGCGGGCTACCGCGGTTTCTGGATGGGCTACTTCGCCGGACGGGCCGCTCCCCTGGGCAGTGCCGGAGCCGACGTCGTGCATGCGCTGTTCTACAACTTCGCCCACGAGCGGGTGGGCCGTGCCCTGCCGGCGGCCTGGAGCTTCGCCCCGCCGGACGAGGCCCTCGAAGCACGCGTACGAGGATCGGTGCGTGCGCTCCGCCGGGCACTCGGCCCCGCGGCCGACGGCGCGGAGGTGGCCCGGGCGGCGGAGCTCGCCACGCGGGCCGCCCGGTCGGCTCCCCGCGAAGGCCGGGCGCTCTTCGCCGCCAACCGCTCCCTGCCCGTGCCCGAGGAGCCCCTTGCCCGGCTGTGGCAGGCCGCGACGCTGCTTCGGGAACACCGCGGCGACGGTCACGTCGCGGCTCTGGTCGCCGCCGGGATCGGCGGCCGCGAGTCGCATGTCCTGCACGCGACCGCGAGCGGGATCCCGCGCGCGGTCTACGGGCCGGCCCGCGACTTCGACGAAGCGGAGTGGAGGGCGAGGTACGACGCCCTCGAACAGCGAGGACTCCTGGAGGACGGCCGGCTGTCCGTGCGTGGACGCCGGCTCAAGGCCCGGATCGAGGAACGGACCGACCGACTGGCGGCCACCGCCTACGACGCGCTGACCACCGGCGAGACCGAGGAACTCACCCGGCTCCTGCGCCCGCTGACCCACGCCGTGGTGCGCGAGGGCGACATTCCCCTGGACAACCCCATGGGACTCGACCTGCGCGCGTCACTTGACCAGCCTTGAACTCACCGGGTCGCCCGCGGACAGGGGCGAGGCGGACGCGTCGGCCTGCCGTAGCTCGGCGAGCAGCACGTTCTGCCCGCTGAGCAGCTCGGTGAGGATACGGCGGGCGGCGCGCAGGAGGTCGGCGACATCGCCCCCGGCCAGTGCGTAGCTGACGGTGGAACCCTCCCGGATGGACACCACGATGCCGGACCGGCGCAGGACCGCCAGCTGCTGCGAGAGGCTGGACGGCTCGATCTCGATGTCGGCGAGCAGGTCCCGGACCGGGACCGGCCCGTGCTGGAGCAGTTCCAGGACCCTGATCCGCACGGGGTGCCCGAGCATGCGGAAGAAGTCCGCCTTGGCCTGGTAGAGGGGGACTTGCATGACCGCTCGCTCTCTGCCGGTCGGGTCGGGAGGGGGTGTCGGGTGCGGCGGCGCCTCGCGGCACCGCCGCACCGGCCCTGTACAGCCGATCCTTGCCGCCCGGAGCCCTGTGCAGGCATGACTTGGAATCATGCTGATGTGGTCACTTGGTGACTTGAAGAAGTTTTCACATCGTGGGCGCACGGAGCCCCGGACTCGGGATCGCCTCTAGACCTCGAGCTGTTCCTCGACCCGCTTGAGCTGGTGACGGGCCATGGCGAGGTTCGAGCGCTCCTTGTCCAGAACCAGGTAGAGGAACAGCCCGTTCCCGCTGCGGCCGGTGATCAGCCGGATGAGGTGGTACTGCCTTTCGAGGGTGATGAGGATGTCCTCGATCCGGCCCTTGAGGCCCAGCTGCTCCATCGTGCGCACCTTGGCCCGGATGACGTCCGTGTTCCCGGCCGCGGCGATCGTCAGATCGAGGTCCTTGCCCCCGCCCAGCGTCCCCAGCGCCATCCCACTGGTGTAGTCGACCACCGCGGCCCCCAGGGCCCCCTCGACCGCGGTCATCATTTCCTTCATCGACACTTCCACGCTCGCCATGACGGCGCCTCCCCTTCGGATGTCGGTTGCGACGGGACCGGCTCTCGGCGTCCCCGTCCGATGCAGGGACCGTAGGCCGAGGGGAGCGGCGCCGGGACGGCGTCTCCGTGTCTGACGCATGATGGTCGAAGAGCTGCGTCATTCGTTCGTTCGAGCGACGGAAACTGGTGCGGGAGTGGGCGAAGTTGAATCTCCGCCCCGACTACCGGGGGAGCGAGAGCAGGTGCCGGCTCCAGGGGTCCAGCGCCACGAACAGGCCCGGGTCGGCCAGTTCGTCGCCCTCCCGGTCGTAGGTGCCGCCGTCGAGCAGCCCGGTCAGCCGGCAGGAGTGCCCGCGCAGTCCGTCCCAGGGCAGCGGAACCCGCCCCTGGGCGGGCTGCCCGGAGTAGTTGATCACGACCAGGCAGCGTTCCCGGGCCGTGCTCCAGGACCAGGCGAGCAGGTTGCGGTGGGTGTCGTTGTCCGGCCAGCCGGTGCAGTCCAGCAGCTGCCAGTCGCCGTCGCGGACAGGGGCCACGGCGGCCACCAGACGGTCGTAGAAGTCGCGCAGGGACGCGTCGGCCGGTTCCTCGGGCCGGCGCGCGAGGAACACGGGCGGGCGGACCCTGCGGCCCTCGAACTGGCCCTCGTGCCAGAGGGTCGCGCCGGGCAGGGTGGCCACGGCCACGGCCGCCGCCCGCTCCTTTTCGCCCGGCAGGGTGGCGGCGGCCCGGGGCTCGTCGTGGTTCTCCAGGAACCGGACGAGCCCGCGCTGGTACCCGAGACCGGCCTGCACATGGGCGCGGACGGAGTCGGCGTCCTCGTGGACCAGGCGGTCGTAGAGCCGCTTGTCGTAGCAGTGGTCGAAACCCTGCTGCTGGAGCGCCCATTCGAGATCCCAGTACGCCTCCGCGACGAAGAGGAGACCCGGGTGGCGCTCCCGCACCGCGCGGATGACGTACGGCCAGAAGTCCTCGGCGGGGACCTGCCCCGCCCGGTCGCCCCAGGTCTTGGCGAACACGTCGTTCATCGGCAGCATCGCCATGTCGCAGCGCACGCCGTCGGCCTGGTCGCCGATCGACACCAGTGTCTCGACCGTCGCCGCCCGGAGCCGCTCGCTGAAGGCGTTCAGCTGGACCACGTCCGGCCAGGGCGGGAAGTACGGGTCGCGGCCGCGCGCGTACACCTGCCCGCCCGCCTCCAGGAACGACTCCGGCGCCCGGGCCAGGTCGTCCGGCGTGCCCCGGACCAGGCAGTCCGGCCGCTCGGTGAGCCAGGGGTGGTCGGGGGCCACGTGGTTGGGGACGTAGTCCAGGATCAGCCGCACTCCGCGCGCGGCGAGTTGGGCCCGGGCCGCGGCCAGCCCCTCCGGACCGCCGAGGGCGTCGTCGACCACGTAGTTCCGGACGCAGTACGGGGACCCGGCGATGTCGGCCTCGGTGAGATCGGGCAGCGCCGCGCGGAAGGAGGCGAGCAACTCCTGGTCGTCCAGGGCGATCCGCAGCCCGGCCGGGCTGCGCTGCCACACACCCATCAGCCACACGGTGTCCACGCCCGGCCGGGCCACCTCGTCCCAGACCTCGACCGGGACGTCCCCGAGGGTGACCGGCCGCCCGTACCGTCCGCCCAACTCGCCGAGCCACACCAGGGTGTTGATCTCGTAGATCACCGTCATGACAGCGGCTCCTCCCGCAGGGCGCCCCAGTCTCCCGCGCCGACGACATGGAACAGGGTGGCGGTGACCGCGGCAAGGCCGGTCCAGCCGGTCTGGTGGGAGGCGCCGAGGCCGGCGCCGTTGTCGCCGTGGAAGTACTCGTAGAACAGGATCAGGTCCTTCCAGTGCGGGTCCTTGGCGAACTTGGGCTGGGAGCCGTGCACCGGGCGGTGGCCGTCGTCGTCGCTCAGGAAGGTCGAGGTGAGCCGGCCGGAGATCTCCCGGGCCACCTCGTACAGGTTCAGCTGCCGGCCGGAACCGGTCGGGTACTCCACGGTGAAGCCGTCACCGTGGTAAGCGTGCAGGTTCAGCAGCGCGCGGACGAGCAGGATGTTGACCGGGAACCACACCGGGCCGCGCCAGTTGGAGTTGCCGCCGAACATGCCCGAGTCGGACTCGGCGGGCAGATAGCCGACGCCGTACGTCTCCCCGTGCACCTCGAACGTGTAGGGGTGCGCGGCGTGGTGGCGGGACAGGGAGCGGATGCCGTGCGGGCCGAGGAACTCCTCCTCGTCGAGCATGCGGGTCAGGATCCGGCGCAGCCGGTCCTCGTCGAACAGCGCGAACAGATGCCGTCCCGCCGCGCCGGACCCGAGCGAGGGGTGGGAGGCGACCAGCCCCTCGACGGCCGGATGCCGACGCACGAACTCCCGCGCGCCCTCGACGAGTTCGGGGAACCGCTGGTCGGTCCAGGCGCCCACCACGCTGGTCGCGACGAGGGGGATCAGACCGACCAGGGAGCGCACCCGCAGCGGGGTCGCGCTGCCGTCGGGCAGCCGCAGCACGTCGTAGAAGAAGCCGTCCTCCTCGTCCCACAGGCTCGCGTTGTCCTTGCCGATGCGGTTCATGGCGACCGCGATCCACGCGAAGTGCTCGAACAGCGTCTGGGCCTGCTCGATGTACACGGGGTTGTCGACCGCCAGCTCGACCGCGATCTCCAGCAGGTTCTGGCAGTACAGGGCCATCCACGCGGTGCCGTCGGCCTGGTCGAGGTGGCCGCCGGTGGGCAGCGGCGCGCTGCGGTCGAAGACCCCGATGTTGTCCAGGCCGAGGAACCCGCCCTGGAAGACGTTGTTGCCGTCGACGTCCTTCCGGTTCAGCCACCAGGAGAGGTTCTTCATCAGCTTCTGGAAGGCGTTCTCCAGGAAGGCGCGGTCACCGCTCCCCGTGCGGTGCTTCTCCAGTTCGTAGACGAAGAGGACGGCCCAGGCGTGCACCGGCGGGTTGACGTCGCCGAAGTTCCATTCGTACGCCGGAATCTGGCCGTTGGGATGGAGATACAGGCGGCGGAGCAGCAGCTCCAGCTGCGACTTGGCGAAGCCGATGTCGACCATGGACAGCGCGATGGTGTGGAAGGCGAGGTCCCAGGCCGCGAACCACGGGTACTCCCAGGTGTCCGGCATCGACATGATCTCGTCGTTGACCATGTGGTACCAGGCGCTGTTGCGGACCCGAGGGTCTGCGGCGAGCGGATCGACGCCGTGCTCGGCGAGCCACCGCTCCACGTCGAGGTAGTAGTACTGCTTGCTCCACAGCATCCCGGCCAGCGCCTGCCGCACCAGCAGCCGTTCGTCCGCGCCGAGGCCGTCCGGGACGACCCCCTCGAAGAAGGAGTCGGCCTCGGCCCGGCGCGCGTCCATCACCTGCCCGAACCCGCCCCACGGGTCGGCGGGTTCATCGCGCGTCAGACGCAGCCGGACGGTCGCGCTGCCGCCGGCGGGCACGGTGAGCACCTGGTGGACGGACGCCTTGGTGCCGGTGTGCCCGGGGTTGACGGCGTCCTGCTCGCCGTCGACGACGTACCGGCCGATGCCGTCCTTGACGTACGGGGTGGCGTTGGGGCTGCCGAAGACGCGCTCGTTGTCGGTGTCGTTCTCGGTGAAGAGGGGCTCCGCCCCGCCCTCGAAGTACAGCCGGTGGGTGCCGAGTTCGTCATGCTCGGCGAGGATCGCGCCGTCCGTGCGCCGCAGGCCGGGCACCGCGGTGCCGCCCGCCCACGACCAGGTGTGCCTAAACCACAGCGTCGGCAGCAGATGCAGTGCGGCCTCGTCGGGGCCGCGGTTGTGCGCGGTGATCTCGACGAGCAGGTCCTCGGGACCGGCCTTGGCGTACTCCACGAACACGTCGAAGTAGCGGTCCTCGTCGAAGACACCGGTGTCCAGCAGCTCGTACTCGAAGTCGCCGCGCCCCCGGTCGCGGTTGACGGCCACCAGTTCGTCGTAGGGGAACTCCGCCTGCGGGTACTTGTAGAGGAACCTCATGTACGAATGGGTCGGTGTGCTGTCGAGGTAGAAGTAGTACTCCTTGACGTCCTCTCCGTGGTTTCCCTCGGCGTTGGTGAGGCCGAACATCCGCTCCTTGAGGATCGGGTCGCGGCCGTTCCACAGCGCGAGCGCGAAGCACAGCCGCTGCTTGTCGTCGCTGACGCCCGCGATGCCGTCCTCACCCCAGCGGTAGGCACGGGAGCGGGCCTGGTCGTGCGTGAAGTACGACCACGCGTCGCCGGTGGGGCTGTAGTCCTCGCGGACCGTGCCCCACTGGCGCTCACTGAGGTACGGCCCCCACCGCCGCCACGGCACCCGCCCCGCGTCGGCCTCCGCCAGCCGCAGCCGCTCGGCGTCGGCCCCGCCCGTGTTCTCCGTCATCGCACGCCCTCCCTGGACACCTTCACTCGGACTCGGACGTCCCGGACTCGCTCGCCACCATTGTGCGGCGGTCCGCGCCGTCCCAACCCTCGGCGAGCCGCTTCGCTCGGCTGCCGGGAGTGGGTTCGCGTGTGTCGTGGTGTCCTGGTGACCTGGGCCTGGGCTCGGTCCCCGGCGGCCTACTTCGCCGGTCGGCCCCCGGTCTCCGGCTGTTCCAGGTGGGAGGCGAGGACCGCGGCCTGGACGCGGCGCTGGACGCCCAGCTTGGCGAGGAGGCGGGAGATGTGGTTCTTGACGG
>NZ_JBHXMA010000027.1:145368-176256 GCF_042721035.1 Streptomyces sp. NPDC058464 | reverse complement strand
CACCAGGAACCAGTCCAGGCCCTCCGCTCCGGTCACGAACCTCTTCGTGCCGCTGATCGACCAGCCGTCCGGGGTGCGGTGGGCGCGGGTGGCCGGGAGGCCGCCCCGGGCCGGGGAGCCCAGTTCCGGCTCCACGCGCGCGTGGTTGACGAGAACCGGGCGCTGCTCGGACTCCTTCAGCACGCGCGCGTACAGCCCCTCCGGCCAGTGGGGGTGGGCCGCCTGGCGGGCGTGGGTGGCCAGGGTCATCGCCGTGATGAGGGCGACGGACGGGTCGCCCCGGCCGACGGTGTGCAGGATGCGGGCGGTGTCCTCGACTCCGGCGCCCCGGCCGCCGTACTGCCGGCCGATCGTCGCGGTCAGCCAGCCCGCCTCGTGGACGAGTGTCAGCGACTCGGCGGGGAAGGTGCCGGTGTGGTCGTACCCGGCAGCCAGTTCGGCTATGCGGTCGACGGTCGCGGCGGTCACAGGGCCTTCTTCAGGTCGGCGTTCAGGGCGGTGGTCCAGAACGACCGCACGTCCAGGTGCGAGGACAGCGCGCCCAGCTCGGTGAACGCGTCGGCCACCTCCTGCTCGGAGGCGATCGCCGTGTCGTCGACCGTGCGGGCCCGCGTGGGGCGCTGCTTCTGCTGGGCGGTCAGGTCCCGTTCGGCCTGGGCGGCCGGCTGGTGGGTGTTCTCCGCGATCACCTGGGCGAAGGCGGCCTCGTGGCCGTCGCGGACGTACGCGTACGCCTTGGTGATCCGGGCGATCAGGTCGGCCGCCGCGGCCTTCTGCGCGGAGCTCTTCAGGACGCTGTCGCGGGCCGACCACAGGAAGTTGCCGGACAGGATGTCCGCGCCGGAGCCGACGGTCGTGGCGCCCTGCTGGTGGGCGGTGATGATCGAGGTGCCGTAGGAGGCGAAGGCGTCGATGGAGCCGCCGTTCAGGGCGGCCAGGCCGTCGTTGGGGAGGAGGGGCTTGGCGTCGATGTCGGACCAGGTCAGGCCCGCCCGCTTCAGCAGTTCGTAGAGGAAGTAGTGGGCGGTGGTGTTCTTGACGTAGCCGACCTTCCTGCCCTTGAGGCCCGCGATGTCGGTCACCTTCGAGCCCTTGGGGACGACGACCTCCTGGTTGAGGGTCGTGCCCTGCTGGACGGCGACGACCTTGAAGTTCGGTCTGCCGTCGGCGGCCGAGAAGACCGGCGGGATCTCGCTGGAGGAGGCGAGGTCGAGGGCGCTCGCGCGGACGGCCTGGAGCTGCTGGTCGCCGCCCTGGAACACGCTCCACTTCACCTTGTACGGGGTGTCGTCGAGGTGGGCGAACTTGAGGACCGCCTCCTCGACCTTCCAGCCGGTGGCGCCGACGCGCAGGGTGACGCCGGCCTCGGAGTCGGCTTGGGCGCTGCCGCCGCAGGCCGCGGCGAAGGGCAGCAGGAGGGCGGCGAGCAGGGCGGCGGGCGCGCGCAGGGCGCGGGGCAACAACACGGGGTCTCCATGGATTACTCGCGGGGGTGTCAGGCGGCGGGGGCGGTGGCGGCGCGGTGGGCCAGTTCCTGGCGGACCAGGGGCAGCACGTGCCGGGCGTAGTCGATGGCGTCGTTGAGCGGGTCGTAGCCGCGGATCGACAGCAGGTCGCAGCCGATGTCGACGTAGTCGAGGAGGGCCTGGGCGACGGTCTCGGGGGTGCCCACGAGGGCGGTGGAGGCACCGGCCGCGTTGGTGGCGACGGCGGGGGCGGTCCACAGGCAGCGGTCGTGGACCTCGCCGCGCTCGGCGATGTCGAGCAGCCGCTGGGAGCCGACGTTCGCCGGACGGCCGTTGGTGCGGTAGTGGCGGAGCAGTTCGGTGGTGCGGGCCTGGTCCTGGAGGACGCCGAGGGTGCGGTGCGCCTTCTCCCAGGCGAGTTCCTCGGTGGGCGCGATGATCGGGCGGAAGGAGACCCAGATCCGGGGGTGCGGGCGGCCGGCCGCGTCGGCGACCGCGTTGACGGCGGCGATCTGCTCGGCGGTCTCCTTCAGCGGTTCGCCCCACAGGCCGAAGATGTCGCCCTGCTGCCCGCCGACCCGGTAGGCGTCCTGGGAGGAGCCGCCGACGGAGATCGGGACCAGGCCGTGCACGGGCTTCACGTCGGAGTAGTAGCCCTCGAAGGTGAAGTACTTGCCGTGATGCGAGACCGGGCCGTCGGCCAGCCAGACCTTCCGGAGGATCTGGATGTACTCGTCCGACCGCTCGTACCGCTCGGCCTTGTCGAGGTAGTCGCCCTCGCGGCGCTGCTCCTCGTCGTTGCCGCCGGAGATGATGTGCAGGGTGAGGCGGCCGTCACTGATCCGGTCGAGGGTGGCGAGGGCGCGGGCCGCGTGGGTCGGGAAGATCACGCCGGGGCGGTGGGCGAGGATCGGGCGGACGCGTTCGGTGTGGGTGGCGACGAACTGGGCGACCTGGAAGGCGTCCGGGGAGGCCGAGTGGTAGGCGACCAGGGTGTGGTCGAAGCCGCCGTCGTCCAGGGCGCGGGCGTACCTGCGCAGGTGGTCGACGTCGAGGCCGGTACGGCTGGAGGCGGCGGGGCCGGAGGCTCCGGCGTCGGTGTGGACGGCGCTGATGAACTCGACAGGCATGAGGGCTCCCGTGGTTACTTGAGAAGTGACGTGTCGGCGGACTTCGCCACGTCCACGTTCGGGTCGAGCACGCCGATGCCGTTCATGAGGTCGGCGACGCCCTGGACGGTCGTGTTCACGTCGGAGGTGATCGGCAGCACCTGGCTGTACGCGGCGGACGCCAGGGTCCTGGCCACGGTCGCGTCGGCGCCGTTGCGCTGCTCGATGGCCTTGGCGTAGGCGTCCTGGTGGGTGCTGGTCCACTTCAGGGCCGTGCCGAGGCGCTTGAGGAAGTCGGCCAGGGCGGCCTTCTTCGACGTGTCCGCGAGGGCCTTGTCGGAGGCGTTGACGAAGCCGATGCCGCTGACCCGGCCGTCCCCGCCGTCGACGAGGAGCCGGCCGCCCTGCTCCAGGCCGACGGCCTGGTAGACGCCGAAGGTCGCCCAGATCTTGACCTTCCCGGAGGCGAAGGCGGCCTGGGCGTCGGTCGGCAGCAGGTACTGCACCTGGACGTCCTTGTAGCTGAGACCGTTCTGCTTCAGCACGTTGGCCAGCAGGTACTCCGAGACGCTGCCCCTGGCCGAGGAGACGACCACCTTCTGGCCCTTGAGGTCCTTGACGCTGTCGATGCCGGAGTCCTTGCGGACGACGATGCCGACGTGCGTGCCGTCGTTCTTGAGGGCCGCGACGTTCTTCAGTCTCACCCCGCCGCTGAGCGCCTGCAGGGCGGGCAGGTCGGCGGAGAACCCCGTGTCGGCGGCGCCCGCCTGCACGGCCTGGTAGAGCGGCGCGGCGCCCTCGAACTCGGCCCACTTCACCTTGTACTCGGCGCCCTTGAGGGCGTCGGAGGCGGCGACGATCGTCTGCAGGGTCTTGGCCTGGTCGCCGATGGTGAGGGTGACCTGCCCCTTCGCGGAGGCGTCCGCCGAGGAGTCCGCGCCGCAGGCGGTCAGGGCCAGGAGAGTGAGGGCGCTCAGCGCGGCGGTGGCGGTGGCGGTGAGTCTGCGGGTTCCACGTATGGCGCGTGTCACGAGGGGGTTCCTTCCAGGGTGCGGGTGACGCCGAGCCAGCCGAGCAGCCGGGCGCGCAGGGAGACGAAGCCGGGGGTGGTCAGGTCGCGGGGGCGGGGCAGGTCGACGGTGAGTTCGTGGGCGATCCGGCCTCCGTCCATGACCAGCACCCGGTCGGCGAGCAGCAGCGCCTCCTCCACGTCGTGGGTGACGAGGAGGACCGCGCAGCCGTGCGACTGCCAGAGTTCGGCGACGAGTTGCTGGACCTTGCCGCGGGTGAGGGCGTCGAGGGCGCCGAACGGCTCGTCGAGGAGGAGCAGTTCGGGTTCGCGGACCAGGGCGCGGGCCAGCGAGACGCGCTGCGCCTGGCCGCCGGAGAGGGTCTTCGGCCACACCCCGGCGCGGTCGGCGATGCCCACCTCGTCCAGGGCCTGCACGGCGAGCGCGCGGTCGGCGCGGCCGGGCAGGCCGAGGACGACGTTGCGCCACACCTTCAGCCAGGGCAGCAGCCGGGGCGACTGGAACGCGGCGCTGCGCCGGACCGGCACGGTCACCTCGCCGCCGATCTCGTCGTCGAGGCCGGCCAGGATCCGC
Source organism: Streptomyces sp. NPDC058464 (assembly GCF_042721035.1). Lineage (NCBI taxonomy): Bacteria > Bacillati > Actinomycetota > Actinomycetes > Kitasatosporales > Streptomycetaceae > Streptomyces > Streptomyces sp. NPDC058464. Next base: position 172,077 of record NZ_JBHXMA010000027.1, on the reverse strand, counting down.
AGCAGCGTCGACTTGCCGCAGCCGCTGTGCCCGAGCAGGGCCACGAACTCGCCCTCGCGGATGTCGAGATCGAGGTCGTGCAGGACGGTGTTGCCGTCGAAGGCCCGGGAAAGCGCCCTGATCTCCACGCTGTTGGCCATGATGCTCACGCCTCGCCCTCGAAGTTGGCGCGCCAGGTCAGCAGGCGGCGGGACAGGATCCGTACGGCGAAGTCGCAGGCCAGGCCGAGCAGGGCGTAGACGACGAGGCACAGCACGATGACGTCGGTGCGGAAGTACTGCTGGGCGTTGCTCATCAGGTAGCCGAGGCCCGCGTCCGCGTTGATCTGCTCGGCGAAGACCAGGGCCAGCCAGGCCGTCGACAGGGCGTACCGGAGTCCCACGAGGGCACCGGGCAGCGCGCTCGGCAGGATCACGTACGTGACGAGGCCGAGCCGGCCGAGGCCCATCATGCGGGCGGCCTCGACGAGTTGGGCGTCGGTGGAGCGGATGCCGCCGTAGATGTTGAAGTACAGGGGGTAGGTGACGCCGAGGGCGACCAGGGCGATCTTCGGGGTCTCCTCGATGCCGAACCAGACGATGAACAGCGGGATCAGACCGACCCAGGGGATCGCCCGGAACATGCCCATCGAGGAGTCGATGACGTCCTCGCCGAGCCGGAACAGCCCGGCGAGGAGGGAGAGGACGAGGGCGACCGTGGCGCCGATGAGGAAGCCGATGCCGGCCCGGCGGCCCGACGCGGCGATGGCGCGGGGCAGTTCGCCGTCCTTGGTGAGGTCGACGGCCTGTCCGAGCACGTCCACCGGTGAGGCCAGCACGGACTCCGGGAGGACGCCGGTGGCGGAGGCCAGGAACCAGAGCAGGATCAGCCCGACGGGTCCGGCGGCGCGGCGCACGGAACGGGGCACGGCCGGCCGACGGCCCTGCCGGACGGTGCCGCGGATCGTGACCCGCCCGGCGGGGGGCGCGGCCTGCGGCGCGGGGACGGCGGCCTTCAGCGATTCGGTGGTCATGAGGACCCCCCCACAGCCGTGGGCGACCCGGACGGAAGTGGTCCGGTCGCGGCCGGACGGTCGGGATCCGCCGACCACGCCGACCAGGAGCCCGGGAACAGGACCGCCGCCTCGAACCCGGCGATCTCCAGGGCCGCGATCTGGTGGGCGGCGGTGACCCCGGAGCCGCAGTAGACGCCGATCCGCGTCGCCGCGCCCGCGCCCGCCTTCCCGAACCGTTCGCGCAGCGCGGCGGCGGGGAGGAAGGTGCCGTCGGCCGCGAGGTTCTCGCCGGTCGGCGCGGAGACCGCGCCCGGGATGTGCCCGGCCCGCGGATCCACCGGCTCCACCTCGCCCCGGTACCGCTCCCCGGCCCGCGCGTCCAGCAGCAGCCCGTCGGCGGCGAGCCCGGCGGCGCCGTCGGCGTCCGTGACCGGCAGCGCGCCCGCCCGCAGTACGACGTCTCCGGGCGCCGGAGCGGCCGGGATCCCGGTCTCCAGCGGCAGCCCGGCCGCCCGCCAGGCGCCCAGCGCCCCGTCGAGGAGCGTGACGTCGGTGAGGCCCGCGTACCGCAGCAGCCACCAGGCCCGTGCGGCCGCCGTGTTGCCCAGGTCGTCGTAGACCACGACGGGCTGGTCCGCCCGCACTCCCCAGCGCCGTACCGCCGCCTGGAGGGTGTCGAGGCCGGGCAGGGGATGGCGGCCGGCCCGCGGCGAGGGCGGCGCGGCCAGTTCGGTGTCGAGGTCGACGTAGACCGCGCCCGGGAGGTGGCCGTCGGCGTAGTGGTCGCGGCCGTGCGGGTCGCCCAGGGCCCAGCGGACGTCGAGGACGGCGGGCGGCCGGCCGGAGCCGAGCAGGGCGTGCAGTCCGGCGGCGGTGGTCAGGACCCGGCGGCTCATGCGAGGCCCTCCGCGATCAGGGGCAGCCCGGGCGAGAGGCGCAGCCGCTCCAGGAACAGCACGACGGTGGCGGCGGCCGTGCGGTGCAGGGCGTCGTTGAGGACGTCGTGGCGGCCGCCGGTGAACTCCACCAGGTGGACCGGGGAATCCGCGTAGGCCGCGCGGGCCGCCGTCACCGGGCTGACCCGGTCGTCCTTGCCGTGCAGGGCCAGCACCGGCACCCGTACCCGGTCCAGGCGGAGTTCCGGCAGGTCGGGTGTGATGTCGAGGGCCCCGCGGCGGAAGGCGGGGTCGCCGGTCAGCCGGGCCTGGTGGGTGGGGCAGGCGGTACGCGCCTCGATCTCGGTCTCCCAGCCGCCGGCCGCCCAGGGGCCGGTGGGCAGGCCGGCCAGGATCAGCGCGTCGGCGCCGGAGGCCGGCCCGGCGGCCAGCTCCACCGCGTACCGGGCGCCGGTGTCCGCGCCGACCAGGACCTTCGGTCCGGGCAGTGACTCGTCGGCGAGGAGTTTGGCGGCCTCGTCGAGGACCGCCGGGTCGGCGGCCGGGTCGCCGAGGGCGCGGACGCGGTAGGCGTCGAAGGCCAGCCGGCGGCCGAACCGCTCGTACACACCGCCGTGTTCGCCGCGGCCGGCCAGCACGATCAGCGTGCCGCGCGCGGCGAGGCCTTCGGGTTCGTCCCAGGAGAACGACATGAGGGGGCAACTCCCGTTCCGGAGCAGGGGAAGAGAAGAAAAAGGGGGGAGGAGAGGCGGCCGTCACCGGCACGTGCCGGCCACGGGGCGGGTTCGCCGGGGGCGGCGGAAGGACGCGGATACGCGCGGAGGAATCGAGGAATCAGCGACAGCGGGCGCTGCACGCCACGCCGAAGTCGATGACTCGGCGCTGCGTCAGAAGGGCAGCCGTGGCGGTCGCGAACATGCCTCCATCATGAGCGGCGGTGACCGAACGCGTCCAACGATGATTCCGCATCGAAACCGATCAGGGATCGCGATCGGTCGGGGAAACGGCTACCGTCACCGCCATGTCCCGACCCGTCCTCGACATCGTGGCCCTGCGCAGCCTGACCGCGGTGGCCGACTGCGGCGGCTTCCACCGGGCCGCCCGCGCGCTCGCCCTCAGCCAGTCGGCGGTGAGCCAGCACGTGCGCAGACTGGAGAAGGCGCTGGGGCACCCCGTGGTCGAACGCGAGGGCCGCGGCACCCGGTTCACACCCGAGGGACGCCTGCTCCTCGAACAGGCCCGGCGGATCCTCGCCGTCCACGACGAGGCCGTGCGGGTGCTGCTGGACGCGGACGGCGACACCGTCACCATCGGCTCCACCGAGCACGCGGCGGACCAGTTCCTGCCCCGGCTCACCGCCGCCGTCCAGGAGGTCCGGCCCGGCTGCCGGGTCCGCTATCGCATCGACCGCTCCGCACGGCTGGTGGAGGCGGTCGAACGGGGCAGCGTGGACGTGGCGGTGTACGTCACGGAGGCCGCCGCCACCGAGGGCACGCCCGTCGGCGGTCTTCCGCTCTCCTGGCACGCGACCCCCGGCTGGCGGCGGCCCGACGCCCCCTCCCCGGTGCCGCTGGTCGCCATCGAGGAGCCCTGTGCGATCCGCCGCCGGGCCATCGCCACGCTCGCCGCGCAGGGCGTGCCGGCCACGGTCGTCGGTGACGCCGGCTATCTCGCGGGGGTCCTCGACATCGCCCGCACCGGGCAGGGCGTCGCCCTCATCGCCGCGGTCGGCGCGGCCCCGGACGGCCTGACCCGGTACGACGGCCTGCCCGCCGTCACCCCCATCCCGATGAGCGCGCTCGCCCGCCCCGGCGCCGACCCCACGACGGTACGGGCCGCGTTCGCCGCCGCCCGGGAGCTGCTCGGCGGGGCGGCGGCCGGGACCTGACGGCCCGCCCGGCCCGTCACCGGCAGGGGACGCCGAGATCGGCGGAGCGGACCGAGCGGCGGTGCCGGGCCAGGACGGCCTGCCTGAGGGCGCCCAGGACCAGGGACTGGAGGAGCGCCGAGACGACGACCGTGCCGACGAAGAACCAGTTCGGGGTGTCCGTGCGCCAGGCCGTCCGGCCGAGCGCCGAGAGCACCGGGAACACCGGGAACGTGACCAGGGGCGGCCAGAGCCAGGCGTAGTCGGAGCCGTGGTCGTCGGTGTCGGCGGCGTCGACGGCGGCCTTGGCGATGACGACGGCGACCAGGACGAGGTAGGCCACCGAGAGGCGGTTGGTGAGCATCAGCCGGACAACGGTGCGGGCCGGGCCGGTTTCCATCGTCGTCTCCCCCGTGGCCGGTCGTCGTTTCCTCACGCTCACTGCATCGTCGGGGCCGGACCGCGTCCCGGTCCTGAGTACGCGTACTCAGTTGTGCGAACGAATTCCCGTGTCCCGGTCAGTAGTTCGACATCCCGGCTCCCGCCTGCGCCAGGTCGTGCAGCCGCTCCAGGCGCTCACGCGTGTCCTCGTCCGCCGGGACGTAGGTGACCATCCGCGCCCCGGAGCCCGGGTTCAGGAACAGGTCCGTGTGTTCCAGGGTGAGGAAGCCGACGTACGGGTTGAGGAACTGCTTGGTCCTGGCGCGCAGGTCCACCACCTCGTAGCGCTCCCAGTTCTCGCGGAACTCCGCGGACTCCGCCGCCAGCCGCTTGACCAGCATCTTCCAGGCCGGCTCGGCGAGATGGCCGGCCATGGACGCGCGGAGCTTCGCGGCCATCAGGCGGCGGGTCTCCTCCAGGTGCACGATGGAGCGGCGCCATTCGGGGTTGGTGTAGACGAGGATCATGCAGTTGCGGTCCTCGGGCGGGACCGCGTCCAGGTCGCCCATCAGGCGGGCGTAGGTGCGGTTGTAGGCGAGGATGTCGTAGCGGCTGTTCTGGACGGAGGCCGGGAGGGGTTCCAGGGCGCGGAGCATCTCGTGCAGGGCCGGGGTGACGCCCGTGCAGCTCGCGGCGGGGGTCGGGTCGACGGCTTCGGCCAGCTGGAAGAGGTGGGCGCGCTCGGTGCCGTCGAGCCGCAGGGTGCGGGCGAGGGCGTCCAGGACCTGGACGGAGACCTGGATGTCCCGGGCCTGTTCGAGCCAGGTGTACCAGGTGACGCCGACCGCGGAGAGCTGGGCGACCTCCTCGCGGCGCAGGCCGGGCGTGCGGCGGCGGGTGCCGCGGGGCAGGCCCACCTCCTCCGGGGTGATCCGCTCCCGGCGGCTGCGCAGGAACGCGGCCAGCTCGTGCCGCCGGATGTCGGCACCCCGGCCCGGGGCGGGGGCCGCTGCTGTCCGCCGAGGGCTCGTCGTCTCCTGCGCCGTGGTCGTCATGCGTCCAGACTGCCGCGCCGCCGATCCTGTTGCCAGGTACTTCTACTACCAGGACAAGGAGACTCTGGTACCAGTCTCAGCCAGGCCGCAGGCTCGGGTGCATGACCGAAACCGTCACCACCGCCAACGTACGGTCCCCGTCCGCGCCACCGGCGCTCGGCGGCCCCGGACTGTTCACCGTCCTGCTGGCCGCCGCCCTTCCCCTCGTCGACTTCTTCATCGTCAACGTCGCCCTGCCCACCATCGGCGCCGACCTGCACGCGGGCGAGGCGGTCCTGGAACTCGTCGTCGCCGGGTACGGCGTCGCCTACGCCGTGCTGCTGGTCCTCGGCGGCCGGCTCGGCGACCTGTTCGGGCGCCGCCGGCTCTTCCTCGGCGGCATGGCCGCGTTCGGGCTGACCTCGCTGGCCTGCGGACTCGCACCCAGCGCCTGGACGCTGGTGGCGGCCCGGGTCGCCCAGGGTGCCGCGTCCGCCGCGATGCTCCCGCAGGTCCTCGCCACCATCCAGGCCGCCACCGCCGGCGGCCGCCGCGCGCGGGCCATGAGCCTGTACGGCGCCACCGCCGGCCTCTCCATGGTCGCCGGGCAGATACTCGGCGGGGTGCTGGTCGCCGCCGACATCTGGGGCACCGGCTGGCGCTCGGTGTTCCTCGTCAACGTGCCGGTCGTGGTCGTCGGGCTGGTGCTCGGCGCCCGGTTCGTACCGGAGACGAAGTCGCAGAAGCCCGAACCCGTCGACGGACCCGGCACCGTGCTGCTCGCGGCCTCCCTCCTCGCCCTGCTCGCCCCGCTCACCGAGGGCCGGGCGGCGGGCTGGCCGCTGTGGACCTGGCTGTCGCTGGCCGCGTTCCCGGGCGTGGCCGTCGCCTTCTACGCCGTGGAGCGCCGCGCCGACCGGGCGGGACGCACCCCGCTGGTCCCGCCGAGCCTGTTCGAACTCGCCTCGCTGCGCCGGGGTCTGGTGCTGATGCTGCCGTTCTCGATCGGGTTCAGCGGGTTCATGTTCGTGATCGCCGTGGCCCTGCAGAGCGGGGAGCACCTGGGCCCGGTCGCGGCGGGGATGGCGCTCGCCCCGATGGCCGTCGCCTTCCTGTTCGTCTCGCTCGCCGGGCCGCGGCTGATCGCCCGGTACGGCAGCCGGGTGGTGACCGCCGGGTCCGTGATCCAGGCGGTCGGCATCGTCCTCATCGTGCTCGCCGCCCGCCGGGACTGGCCGCACCTGGACTTCGCCGGGCTGCTGCCCGGGGTCGCGGTCGCCGGTGCCGGTCAGGCCCTGCAACTCCCCAACGTGCTGCGCCTGGTGATGTCGGAGGTACCGCCCGCGCGGGCCGGGGTGGGCAGCGGCGTGATGGTCACCACCCAGCAGTCCGCCCTCGCCCTCGGCGTGGCCACCCTGGGCACCCTGTTCCTCTCCCTGATCCCGCACCAGGGCGTCCGGGACGCCCTGGTCGTCACGCTGCTGGTCCAGCTGGCCCTGGTGGTGGTCACCGGCCTGCTCAGCCTCCGCCTGCCCCGCACCGTGAACTGACCGGTCCCCGGTTCTGCAGCGCCCCAAAGGGGCGCGGGGAACTGCGCGACCAGCCCCAACGGCGCCGCAGCCGCCAGACGACCCGAAGCGGCACCCCCAGCGGCGCACTCACCCGCCGCTGCCCCCCAATTCGAACCAGACGATCTTGCCGGTACCGAGCCGGGTCGTCCCCCACCGCCGGGCCAGCCGGTGCACCAGGTACAGGCCCCGACCGTGTTCGTCGGTGGCCTTGGCCTGCCGCAGCCTCGGCAGCTGCGGCACGTCGTCGCCGACCTCGCAGCGCAGCACGTCCGTGCGCAGCAGCCGCAGGCTGATCGGGCGGGTGGCGTGCCGCACCGCGTTGGTGACGATCTCGCTGACCAGCAGCTCGGCGGTGTCGGTGAGATCCTCCAGGCCCCAGCCAGCCAGGGCCTGCCGGGTGAGCCGGCGGGCCCGGCCGGGGGCACCGACCTCCGGCTCCAGGGTCCAGTACGCGACGTCGCTCGGCGCGATGCCGTCGAAGCGGGCGGCGAGCAGCGCGATGTCGTCGTCCCGGTCGCCCGGCCCGAGCATGTCGAGCACCTCGTCGCACAGGGCCTCCAGCGGCGGGGGCCGGTCGGGGCCGGTCAGCTGGGCGGTGGCGGCGAGCTTCTCGCGCAGCTGCTCGATGCCGGTCCACACGTCGCGCAGCCGGGACTCGACCAACCCGTCGGTGTACAACAACAGCGTCGCACCGGTGGGGGCGTCCAGCTCCACCGCCTCGAAGTCGATGCCGCCGACGCCGATCGGGGCGCCCGGCGGCACCGCGAGGACCTCGGTCTTGCCGCCCGGATAGAGCAGGATCGGCGGCGGATGGCCGGCGTTGGCGATGGTCATGCGGTGCGAGACGGGGTCGTACACGACGTACAGGCAGGTGGCCATGCGGTCGGTGCCGAGTCGCTGGGCCTGTTCGTCGAGGTGGTGCAGCACCTCCTGCGGGGGCAGGTCGAGGCCGGCCAGGGTCAGCGCGGTGGTGCGCAGCTGGCCCATGACGGCGGCCGAGGTCATGGAGTGGCCCATGACGTCGCCGACGACCAGCGCCACCCGGCTGCCGGGCAGCGGGATCGCGTCGTACCAGTCGCCGCCGACGCGCGCGGTCTCGGCGGCCGGGAGGTAGCGCACCGCCAGCCGGACGCCGGTGGGCCGGGGCAGGGAGTGCGGCAGCATGGCGCGCTGCAGCCGGTCGGCGATGAACGCCTCCCTGCTGTACAGCACGGCCTTGTCGACGCCGAGCGCGGTGTGGGTGGCGAGCTGTGCGGCGACCAGGAGGTCGGCGGGCTCGAACGCGGGGCGCTCGGGCCGGCGCAGGAAGACCACCGCGCCGGTGACCCGGCGGCGGCCGCGCAGCGGGGCGAGGATCGCGTGCGTGCCGACCCAGTCGTTCAGCGCGCTGTCGGGGCCGACCAGTTCGCCCAGTGCGGCGCGGGTCGGCGGGGTGTCGGCGAACACCGGCCGGACCCCGCGGAGCACCTCGGCGAGGGCGCCGCCGGGCACCACCTCGCTCCAGTCGGAGGCGTCCAGGTCGTCCTGTTCGTCGTCCACCGTCTCCGCGGGCCAGACCAGGCCCTCGGTGCCGGGGCCCTTGAGCCGGTCGGTGCGGCGCAGCCGCAGCACGGCCGGGCCGGTGGGCCGTTCGTCGCCGACCGGCAGCGGGTCGCGCAGGTAGACGAGGGCCGCGTCGGAGTACGTCGGTACGGCGGCCCGGCACAGGCCGAGCACGATCTCGTCGGTGTCGAAGCCGCGGGCGATCCGCCGGGTGGCGGCGCCGACGTAGCGGAGGCGGTCCTCGTCCGGGGCCTTCGGCGCGGCGGGCGGCCCGGCGGCGAGGGTGTCCTCTCGGACGCCGAGCGCGGTCTGCGCCGACAGCGCGTCGGCCAGGGCGATGTCGTCCTCCACGAAGTCCTCCCGGTCCGGGCGCCGCAGGAACACCACCACGCCCACGACGGCGTCGGGGGCGCGCAGCGGGGCGAGCAGGACCCGGTTCCCCTGTGGGAGCCGGATCGCCGTGCCGAGAAGTTCGGCGAGGGCCCCGTCCACGTCGTCCGGGCCCCGGCCGCGCGCCCTGCCGCACCGCAGCAGCGCGGCGAGCGCGCCGTCGGGTGCCACCGGTCTCGACCGCGGGGGCATCCCGCCCATGAGGCCGCCGAGTTCGGGAGGCAGCCCGTCCAACTCCAGGCGCTCCGGCTCGGAACGGCCCGGCGAGCGGTCGCCGAGGTAGACGAACATCCCGTCCGCCAGGTCCGGGACCGTCACACGGTACAGCTCACGGACGGCCTGGTCCGCGCCCTCGGCGCGGGCGATCCGGCGGCCGGCAACGGCCAGGAAACGTTGAGGATCCGGCAGCATCGCCTCTCCGTGCCGGTGGCCGCTTCACACAAGGTCGCTTTCATCTTGAGCCAGGGTCAATTCCCTGTCCAGGGTTTCCGCCGGTAGACCAAGTCCGGCTCATGATCCGGCGGTTGGGACGGAGCGGTGCACAAGGTGCGTTGTCCACCGTGTGAACTCCGGGACGTCCTCGGTAAAACCCGGTGAAGAAGTCCCCGTTGATGTTGGTCTTGCTGCACACTCCTTGCCGTCGGCCAGCCGTCGACACGTGCCGAACAGCAGACCGGGCACAGACTCCGGAGGCGTCATGTCGCAGATCGACGAGAGCAAGGTCAGCCGCTGGGACCAGCACGGCCGGGAACACGTGGTCCGGGTGCAGCGCACGGGTGTGCAGCGCACGATCAAATGCGACACCTGCGGCTGGAGCAAGGGCGCGCAGTTCCTGCCCTGGCTGAAGGCCCAGGAGCACCTGGCCGAGGCCCACCAGGCCACCGTGGACCCCGCGGGCGCCCAGCCCTCGCGATGACTTTCCGCCGGCGTGGGAGTCGTACCGTCCCAGACCCCGCCCACCGGAAGGACGACCGATGACCGTGTCCCCGCTGCATGCCGCCCTGCGCCGCCACGTCGATGCCGGCACCGTCACCGGAGCCGTGGGGCTCGTCGCCCGCGGCGACGACGTCGAGGTGGTGGCCGTCGGGCACACCGACGTGGAGGGGTCCGCCCCGATGGCCCGGGACTCGGTCTTCCGGATCGCGTCGATCACCAAGCCGATCGTCGCCGCCGCGGTGCTGATGCTGGTGGAGGAGGGCCGGATCGGGCTCGGCGACCCGGTGGCCGAGTGGCTGCCGGAGATCGCGAAGCCGATGGTGGTCCGGACGCCCGCGAGCCACGTCGACGACGTGGTGCCGGCGGACCGCCAGGTCACCGTCGAGGACCTGCTCAGCTCCCGCACCGGCTGGGGCTTTCCCGACGACTTCTCCCGGCCCGCCGTGCAGGCCCTGTTCACCGTGCAGCGGGACGGCCGCGCCCTGCAGGACTGGCCGGACCAGGACACGTGGCTGGGCCTGCTCGCCCAGGTGCCGATGCTGCACCGGCCGGGCGAGGCCTGGCTGTACGGCACCTCGTCCGACCTCCAGGGCATCCTGGTCGCCCGGGTGTCGGGCCGCACTCTCCCCGACTTCCTGGCGGAGCGGGTCTTCGAGCCGCTGGGCATGCGGGACACGGCGTTCGCGGTACCGGCCTCGAAACGGCACCGCTTCACCTCCTCCTACTCCCCCGCCGAGGACGGCACGCTGCGCCTGACGGACACCCCGGACGGCGCGTGGAGCCGGCTGCCGCGCTTCCACTCGGGCGGCGGCGGCCTCGTCTCCACGGCCGACGACTGGCTGGCGTTCGGCCGGCTGCTGCTGAACGCCGGCGCCGCCCCGGACGGCCGCCGGCTCCTCACCGCCACCTCGGTCAGCCGCATGACCACCAACCACCTGACGGCGGCCCAGCGGGACAACGCCACCCTGTTCCTGGAGGGCCAGGGCTGGGGGTACGGCGGCCAGGTCGACGTCACCCCGGCCGCCCCCTGGTCGGTGCCGGGCCGCTACGGCTGGGTCGGCGGCACCGGCACCACCGCGCACATCGTGCCGGCCACCGGTACGGTCACGGTCCTCATGACCCAGACGGCCATGACGAGCCCCACGCCGACCCCGCTGATGCGGGACTTCTGGCAGGTCACCGCCTAGCGCCCGCATTACGCCGTTCGAGTGATCCTCCGGGGCGGAAGCGCGAGGTCAGGCACCCGTCGCCACCTGCGGACTTTACCGGGGCGAGGGGCGGCGCCCACCCGCTGCCGGGACGGCTCGGGTCGCCGCCGGGCGTGACCCGGCCAACCCTTGACGAGTCCCCCCGTCACTCGACAGGAGTACGTCCATGCACACCACCCAGCGCCAGATCTCCCGAGCCCTCGCCGCCGGTGCGCTCTCCGTGGCCCTGCTGTCGGCCGGTACCACCGGGGCCCTCGCCGGCGAGGCGAAACCGAAGCCGAGCCCGTCCCCGTCCGCGTCCGCCATGGCCTCGATCTCGATCAAGGCGAGCACCACCTCGGTCAAGGCGGGTGGCGAGGTGACCTTCACCGGCCGCACCTCCGGCCTGAAGGTCGGCTGGCCGCTGGTGCTCCAGCACCAGAAGGCCGGCAAGTGGATCCCGCTGAAGGCGACCACGAGGACCAAGAACGGCAGCTCCTACTCGCTGACCGCCAAGCTGAACACCGTGGGCACCGAGCATCTGCGGGTCTCGGCGGTCGGCAAGAAGGTCTACTCCCCGGCCGTGACGGTCAACGTGACCTGAGGCCCCGCAGCAGCAGCTCCACCAGCGACCCGAAGTCCGCCCCGGCCTCCGGCCGCACCCACTCGCGCGCGTAGCCCGGGTCGTGGAAGCGGCCGGTGGCCTGGAAGACGGCCCGGGCCGCGGCGGCGGGGTCGGGCACGGTGAAGGCGCCCGTCCCGGCCCCGTCCCGGATGATCCCGGTCAGCTGGCCGGTCAGGTCGGCGATGTGCTCGGTGACCGCCGGGCCGTTCTCGTCGGCCAGCACCATGTAGGTGGCGAACAGCTCCGGGTCGACGCCGGCCTTGCGCCGCTTCGCGTCGAACAGGGCCTGCAGCCAGTCGCGCAGCCGGGCCTCCGGGTCCCCGGCCCCGGCCGCGATGCCGGACAGCTGCTCCGAGGTGCGGTCCAGCCACCTCTTCGTCACCGCTTCCCGCAGCGCCGCCTTGGTCCGGAAGTGCCGGTAGACACTGCCGTGGCTGACGCCGAGCGCGCGGGCCACGTCCACCACGGTGGCCTTGGCCGGGCCGTGCCGGCGCAGCACCTCCTCGGTCGCCTCGAGGATGCGCTCGGCGGTCAGGGCCGGGGTCGGGGTCGGGGACGTCGCTGCCATGGCCTAGACGGTACCTGGCGCCGCGGTCAGTGCTCGGTGCCGAGATGGCTCATCTGCACGGCCGGGTAGCGGGTGCCCGCCGCCGCGTCCGCCGGTACGGCCTCCTCGATCGCCGCCAGGTCGGCCGCGTCCAGGGTGACGTCCAGCGCGCCCAGGGACTCGGCGAGCCGCTCGCGGGTGCGGGCGCCGACGAGCGGCACGATGTCGTCGCCGCGGGAGAGCACCCAGGCGATGGCGATCTGCGCGACCGTCACGCCCTTCTCGTCGGCGATCTTGCGCAGCGCCTCGACGAGGTCGAGGTTGTGCTGGAGGTTGTCGCCCTGGAAGCGCGGCGAGAAGGCCCGGAAGTCGCCCGCGCCGAGCTGCCGGTCACGGGTGAAGTGGCCGGAGATCAGGCCCCGGGAGAGCACGCCGTACGCGGTGATGCCGATGCCCAGCTCACGCGTGGTCGGCAGGATCTCCCGCTCGATGTCGCGGGTGATGATCGCGTACTCGATCTGCAGGTCGGCGATGGGCGCGGTGGCGGCGGCCCGCCGGATGTTGTCCGCGCTCGCCTCGCTGAGGCCGATGTGCCGGACGTGCCCCTTCTCGACCAGTTCGGCGATGGCGCCGACCGTCTCCTCGATCGGCACGTCCGGGTCGACGCGGGCGATCCGGTAGACGTCGATGTGGTCGACGCCGAGGCGCTGCAGGGAGTAGGCGGCGAAGTTCTTCACGGCGGCCGGGCGGCCGTCGTAGCCGGTCCAGCCGCCGTCCGGGTCGCGCAGGGCGCCGAACTTGACGCTGGTCAGCGCCTTCTCGCGGAGGGCGGCGGGGGCGGTGCGCAGGGCCTCGCCGACCAGCATCTCATTGTGGCCCATGGCGTAGAAGTCGCCGGTGTCGAGCAGGGTCACGCCGGCTTCGAGGGCCGCGTGGACGGTGGCGATCGACTCGGCGCGGTCGGCCTCGCCGTACATCGCGGACATGCCCATGCAGCCGAGGCCGAGGGCGGAGACCTGGGGGCCGGTGGATCCGAGGGAGCGGGTGTGCGTCGTCATGGCTCCACCTTGGCATGACAGATGACAGATTTCAATATCTGTCATTCCATAGCCGTCCCGAATGGTCCAGACCTATTGACGAGAGGTCTGGACCGCCCGCATTGTCATGACTACGACACCCGCGCGTCCCAACCCGACCCCACCGGGAGGCCCCGCATGATCCGCCGCACCCTCGCCCTGCTCGCCGCGGCACTCGCGACCGCGGCACTCGTCCAGCTCCCCGCCGCCGGCTCCGCCGCCGCCGCCGACACCTGCGCCGTGAAGTCACGGCCCGCCGGAAAGGTCCTCCAGGGCTACTGGGAGAACTGGGACGGCTCCGCCAACGGCGTCCACCCGCCCTTCGGCTGGACCCCGATCACCAACTCCGCGATCGCCGCCCACGGCTACAACGTGATCAACGCGGCCTTCCCCGTGATCCGTTCCGACGGAACGGCCCTCTGGGAGGACGGCATGGACACGGGCGTGAAGGTGGCGACGCCCGCGGAGATGTGCGCGGCGAAGGCCTCCGGCCAGACCATCCTGCTGTCGATCGGCGGCGCGGCCGCGGGCATCGACCTCAGCTCCGCCACCGTGGCCGACAAGTTCGTCTCGACGATCGTCCCGATCCTGAAGAAGTACAACTTCGACGGCATCGACATCGACATCGAGACCGGCCTGGTGGGCAGCGGTTCGATCACCCAGCTCTCCACCTCCCAGGCCAACCTGGTCCGCATCATCGACGGGATCCTCGCCCAGATGCCGTCCAACTTCGGCCTCACGATGGCCCCGGAGACGGCGTACGTCACCGGGGGCAGCATCACCTACGGCTCGATCTGGGGCGCCTACCTGCCGATCGTCAAGAAGTACGCCGACAACGGCCGCCTCTGGTGGCTCAACATGCAGTACTACAACGGCAGCATGTACGGCTGCTCCGGCGACTCCTACTCGGCCGGCACGGTGGCCGGCTTCACCGCGCAGACCGACTGCCTCAACAAGGGCCTGGTCGTGCAGGGTACGACGATCAAGGTGCCCTACGACAAGCAGGTCCCGGGCCTGCCCGCGCAGTCCGGGGCGGGCGGCGGCTACATGTCGCCGTCCCTGGTCTCCCAGGCCTGGAACCACTACGGCACGTCCCTCAAGGGCCTGATGACCTGGTCGATCAACTGGGACGGCTCGAAGAGCTGGACCTTCGGCAACAACGTCAAGGCGCTTCAGGGGCGTTGAGCCGCCCGCCGGGCATTCCGGCGAGGCCCCGGCCGCATCCGGCGGCCGGGGCCTCGCCGCGCCTCGCCGCGCCGCTCCGACGGGCCGACCGGCGGCCGCCCTCCGTTCGACAGGTCCCGATCAGGCCCGGAGAATGGAACTGTCGGCGCGCAGTGTCTCAGGCGGCGCCTGCCGTCGGCCGCGCGGTGCACTCGCGCCGCCGAGGAGGCCCTCGATGAGCACCCGTATCGCCACCTTCAACATGGAGAACCTCTTCCGCCGGCCCACGGCGTTCCAGCTCTCGAACCCGGCCGAGCGCGAGAAAGTCCTCGACGACTTCGCCCAGTTGGTCACCCTTCTCGACCTGCCGGAGTACCGGGAGGACGACAAGACGAAGATCGCCGCGCTCATCAAGACGTACAAGGCCTACGACAGCAACCCGAAGGACCCGCCGGCGATCTTCATCAACGAACTGCGTCCGGGCAAGGACTTCGAGCACAAGCCGACCGGGCTGTTCGAGAAGTCCGGACCGGACGACGACCCGCATATCGAGATCGTCGCCGGCGGCCGCGGCTCCTGGACCGGCTGGGCCGAACTCGGCTACGACGACCTCGACATGAGCGTGGTGCGCAACACCGGCCGGGTGGTGGCCGAGGTCGACGCCGACGTCCTGCTCACGGTGGAGGTCGAGGACCGGCTCACCCTGGAGCGCTTCAACACGCAGGTCCTGGGCGAGGCGCTCGGCAGGCGGCCGTACCCCTACGACATGCTGATCGACGGCAACGATCCCCGGGGCATCGACATCGGGATCCTCAGCCGCCACCCGATCACCTCCGTGCGGTCCCATATCTTCGACACCGACCCGGAGCAGCCCGACAAGAACCTGTTCAGCCGGGACTGCCCCGAGTTCGAGATCCAGCTCGACGGCACCCCGCTGGTGATTCTCGGCAACCACCTCAAGAGCAAGTTCCACGACGATCCCGAGCTGCGGCTGGCGCAGGCGAAGCGGGTCGCGGAGATCTACCGGGAGGCGCTGAAGCGCACCGACCACGTCATGGTCGCGGGGGACCTCAACGACGAACCGGACAGCGAAGCGGCCGAGGTGCTGCGGGACACCGGTCTGCGGGACGCGATGAGCCACCGCACGTACCACGGGAAGCCCGGCACCCACGGGGAGTGCCGCAGCGAGCACGACAAGATCGACTACCTGCTGTTCCCGCCGATGCTGTGGGACAAGGTGCAGTCCGTCGGCCTGGAGACACGCGGGATCTACGCGAAGGGGATCCAGCACTTCGACACGGTGAAGTCGAAGACGACGGAAGCCTCCGACCACGCGGCGCTCTACGCGGACCTGGACCTGTAGGAAACCGCGACGCCCACCCTCCCAGCCGACCGAGTCGGGTGCGAGGGTGGGCGAGAAGACGTAAGGGCCGCGGACCTAGCAGCCCAGCAGGCGGCCGGCCAGGTAGCCCTCGATCTGGTCCAGCGACACCCGCTCCTGCTTCATCGAGTCGCGCTCGCGCACCGTGACCGCGTTGTCCTCGAGCGTGTCGAAGTCGACGGTCACGCAGTACGGCGTACCGATCTCGTCCTGGCGGCGGTAGCGGCGCCCGATCGCACCGGCGTCGTCGAACTCGATGTTCCAGTGCCCGCGCAGCGCCTGGGCGAGGCCCTTGGCCTTCGGGGACAGCTCGGGGTTGCGGGAGAGCGGCAGGACCGCGACCTTGACCGGGGCCAGGCGGTGGTCCAGGCGGAGCACCGTGCGCTTCTCCATCTTGCCCTTGGCGTTCGGCGCCTCGTCCTCGACGTAGGCGTCGAGCAGGAACGCCAGCATCGCGCGGCCGACACCGGCCGCGGGCTCGATGACGTACGGCGTCCAGCGCTCCTGGGCCTCCTGGTCGTAGTAGGCCAGGTCCTGGCCGGAGGCCTTGGAGTGGGCGTTCAGGTCGTAGTCGGTGCGGTTGGCGACGCCCTCCAGCTCACCCCACTCGTTGCCGCCGAACTGGAAGCGGTACTCGATGTCGGCGGTGCGCTTGGAGTAGTGGGAGAGCTTCTCCTTCGGGTGCTCGTACCACCGCATGTTCTCCTCGCGCAGGCCCAGGCCGGTGTACCAGTTCCAGCGCTGCTCCATCCAGTACTCCTGCCACTTCTCGTCCTCGCCCGGCTTGACGAAGAACTCCATCTCCATCTGCTCGAACTCGCGGGTGCGGAAGATGAAGTTGCCGGGCGTGATCTCGTTGCGGAAGGACTTGCCCATCTGCGCGATGCCGAACGGCGGCTTGCGGCGCGAAGCGACCTGCACCTGGGCGAAGTTGGTGAAGATGCCCTGCGCGGTCTCGGGGCGCAGGTAGGCGACGGAGCCGCTGTCCTGGGTCGGGCCGAGGTGGGTGGAGAGCAGGCCGGAGAACTGCTTGGGCTCGGTGAACTGGCCCTTGTTGCCGCAGTTCGGGCAGTTCACGTCCGCCAGGCCGTTCTCCGGGAGGCGGCCGTGCTTGGCCTCGTAGTGCTCCTCCAGGTGGTCCGCGCGGAAGCGCTTGTGGCAGGAGGTGCACTCGGTCAGCGGGTCCGTGAAGGTGGCGACGTGACCGGAGGCCACCCAGACCTCGGGGGCCAGGATGACGGACGAGTCGATACCGACCACGTCCTCGCGCGACGTCACCATGTAGCGCCACCACTGGCGCTTCAGGTTCTCCTTGAGCTCGACACCCAGCGGTCCGTAGTCCCAGGCGGCCTTCTGGCCGCCGTAGATCTCACTGCACGGGAATACGAAGCCACGGCGCTTGCTCAGGCTGACGATGGTGTCGATCTTGTCGGCGGCCACGGTGCTCTCTTCATTACGACGACGGGCGACGAAGCGAGAATGCTTCAGAGCGAATGCTTCAGGTTACCGGCGGGGGCTCCCCCTCGACCAAATCGGTATCGCTTACCGGCCTCTCACCCAGGCTTGTTGACAACGGTTTCCATGTTTGTTGAAAATGACTCTCATGAACGTACGACGAGGCCTCATACCCGCGGCCGCCGCGACCACCGTCACCGCACTCGGCATGGCGACCCTCACTGCCTGCGGCGGCGACGCCACGGCGGCCCAGACCGGCAAGTTCGACGTCGTCGCGTCGTTCTACCCGATGGCCTACCTCGCCGATCGGATCGGCGGCAGCCACGTCCACGTCACCAGTCTCACGCAGCCCGGCCAGGAGCCGCACGACCTGGAGATCAGCCCCAAGCAGATCATCGGGATCGAGAAGTCCGACGCGGTCCTCTACCTCAAGAACCTCCAGCCCTCCGTCGACGACGCGGTCGCCCAGTCGTCGGTGAAGACGAAGATCGACGCGGCCTCCCTGACCACGCTGGAGAAGCACGGCAACGAGGTCGGCGGCCACGCGGCCTCGCACGACACCTCGGAGAACGAGGAGCTGTCCGGCCTCGACCCCCACATCTGGCTCGACCCGGTGCGCTACGCCCAGGTCGCCGAGGGCGTCGGCAAGGCCTTCGAGAAGGCCGACCCGGACCACGCGGCCGACTACGAGAAGAACACCGCGGCCCTGGTGAAGAAGCTCGACGCCCTGAACACCCAGTTCAAGGACGGCCTCGCGCACACGAAGTCCAAGGTCTTCATCACCACCCACGCCGCCTTCGGCTACCTCGCCGAGCGCTACGGCCTGACCGAGGAGGCCATCAACGGCCTCGACCCCGAGTCGGAGCCCAGCGCGGCCCGCGTCAAGGACCTGGAGACCATGGCCAAGGCCGACGGCGTCACCACCGTCTTCTACGAGACGCTCGTCAGCGACAAGACCGCCAAGACCATCGCCGCCGACGCCGGACTGAAGACGGACGTCCTCGACCCGATCGAGGGCATCACGGCCAAGTCCCGCGGCAGGGACTACTTCGCGGTCCAGGAGGCCAACCTCAAGGCGCTCCAGCAGGCACTGGGCGCCGAGTGACCCGCCGAGCGACACCCCAGGAGACACCCCGAGCGACACCCCAGGTGACAGGAGACGACGAGATGAGCGGCGAGCCCGTCATATCCCTGCGCGGCGTCACCGCCGAGCTGGGCTCGCGCCCCGTCCTGCGCGGCATCGACCTCACCGTGCACCGCGGTGAGGTCGTCGCGCTGCTCGGCGCGAACGGCTCCGGCAAGTCGACCGCGATCCGCACGATCATCGGCCAGGTCCCGGTGAGCGGCGGCGAGATATCCCTGTTCGGCACCCCGCGCCGCACCTTCCGGGACTGGTCGCGGGTCGGCTACGTCCCGCAGCGCACCACCGCGGCGGGCGGGGTCCCCGCCACGGTCACCGAGGTCGTCTCCGCCGGCCGCCTCTCCCGCACCCGCTTCGGCCTCTTCCGCAAGGCCGACCACGCGGCCGTCCGGCAGGCCCTGGACCTGGTCGGCATGGCGGACCGGGCCAAGGACAACGTGGAGGCGCTCTCCGGCGGCCAGCACCAGCGGGTGCTGATCGCCCGCGCGCTGGTCGCCGAGCCCGAGTTGCTGATCATGGACGAGCCGATGGCGGGCGTCGACCTGGCCAGCCAGGAGATCCTCGCGCAGACGCTGCGCGAACAGGTCGAGCGCGGCATCACGGTCCTCCTCGTCCTGCACGAGCTGGGCCCGCTGGAGCCGCTGATCGACCGCGCGGTGGTCCTCCGCGACGGCTGCGTCCTGCACGACGGCCCGCCCCCGCGGGCTCTCGGCCAGCACGCCCTCCCCGGCCACGACCACGTCCACCCCCACGACGAGCACACACCACTGCGCACGGGACTGCTGAGCTGATGGACTTCCTGAACTACGCCTTCATGCAGCGGGCCCTGCTCGCCGCCGTCCTGGTCGGCATCACCGCCCCCGCCGTCGGCATCTACCTCGTCCAGCGCCGCCAGGCCCTGATGGGCGACGGCATCGGCCACGTCGCGATGACCGGCGTCGGCCTCGGCTTCCTGCTCTCGACGTCCCCGGTCTGGATGGCGACGGCGGTCTCGGTGCTGGGCGCGATCGTCATGGAACTGATCCGCTGGTACGGCCGCACCCGCGGCGACATCGCCCTCGCGATGCTCTTCTACGGCGGCATGGCCGGCGGCGTGATGCTGATCAACCTCGCGCCGGGCGGCTCCAACGCCAACCTGATGTCGTACCTCTTCGGCTCGCTGTCGACGGTGTCCGAGTCGGACGTGACCGCGATCTGCCTGCTGGCGGCCTTCGTCCTGCTGGTCACCCTCGGCCTGCGCCGGCAGCTGTTCGCGGTCAGCCAGGACGAGGAGTTCGCGCGGGTGACCGGCCTGCCGGTGCGGGCGCTGAACCTGCTGACGGCGATCACGGCGGCGGTGACCGTGACGGTCGCGATGCGCGTGGTCGGCCTGCTGCTGGTCTCCGCGCTCATGGTCGTCCCCGTCGCCGCGGCCCAGCAGCTGAGCCGCAGCTTCGCGGCCACGTTCGCGATCGCCGTCGCGATCGGTGTGACGGTGACGATCGGGGGCACGATCACGTCGTACTACCAGTACGTCCCGCCGGGCGCGACGATCGTCCTGCTGACCATCGCGGCGTTCGTCGCGCTGAGCGTGCTGGCCACCCCGCTGGCCCGCCGACGCGCCCGCGCGGCCGCCGCGCGACGGCCCGCCGGGGATCCGGCGGAGTGCGCGATTCCGGCCAGCAGAGAGGCCGCCGACGAGGTCGGCGTCTGAACGCCCTCGGCCCGGGCTGGCACAATGGCCCGGCAGAGGCAGTGACGTGAGGAGGCAACCGGTGACGACCGCTGGACCGCCCGTGAAGGGCCGCTCGACCCGCCAGCGGGCAGCCGTGGCGGCGGCCCTGGACGAGGTCGAGGAGTTCCGCAGCGCGCAGGAACTGCACGACATGCTCAAGCACAAGGGCGACTCGGTCGGCCTGACCACGGTCTACCGCACGCTCCAGAACCTCGCCGACGCCGGTGAGGTGGACGTCCTGCGCACGTCCGACGGCGAGTCGGTGTACCGCCGCTGCTCCACGGGCGAGCACCACCACCACCTGGTCTGCCGCGTGTGCGGCAAGGCGGTGGAGGTGGAGGGGCCGGCCGTGGAGAAGTGGGCGGAGGCGATCGCCGCGGAGCACGGGTACGTCAACGTGGCCCACACCGTGGAGATCTTCGGCACGTGCGCGGACTGCGCCGCGGGGTGCGCCGCAGGCTGAGCCGACATGTCGGCCGCGGGCCGGTGGGGGCTGCTCGCGCAGTTCCCCGCGCCCCTTACGGGGCGCTTCACAGCTACCCGGCTACGCCGGTGAGCGTCCCCACCCCGCTCAGCTTCTGTCGAAGCAGCGCTCCAGTTCGTTCAGGTCGTAGAACTTGCTGTGCTTCGAGATCGGCTTGCAGCCTGCCTTGAAGGCGATCTCCTTCTCGTTGTAGAGCATGCGGACGAGGTAGTCGTCGCCCTTCTTGAAGACGTCCCACTGGATGTCGGAGGCCAGCGAGGCCACCTCGGCGCCGCGCCACGGGTTGTTGGCGTACGTGTACGTCTCGCCCGGCGTCGCCGCCTTCTCGCTGCCCGGCAGCTGCATCAGCGCCGCCAGCGGGATGATCTCCTCGGCGTGGGTGAAGCGGAGCTCCGCGCCCAGCGTGCTGGTGCCGTCCCGCTTGGCCTCGACCTGCTTGAAGAGGTCGTCGAGGAGGACGTCCGCCATCTTGTAGGTGATGTCGCTGTCCGAGAAGCTCGGGCCCTTCTCGTAGAAGTCCTCGGCGTCGCTGAGGTAGCCGAACCAGGCCGCGTCGCGCGGGGCGATGTAGCGGTCGAAGTCCCAGCCCTTGCCGTCCGGGCTCTCCTCGCTCATGGCGGGCGCGATGGCGTAGAGGTTGTAGACGGCGGTGGCGGCGGTGATGTCGTCGGCGGTGGCGGCGAACTCGCCGTTCACGATGCGCTGCACGAACGCCGGCTTGAAGATCCTGCCGAGGACCCGGGCCGCCGCCTTGTGCGTGGCCGGCTGGTCGGTGACCGCCGTCAGGGTCGAGGCGAGGCGCTCGTCGCTCGCCAGCCACTTCTGGTAGTCGGCGCCGCCGGCCGACTTGTGGAAGTAGAGGAGGTTCTTGTCGACGCGCGCGGTGCCGAGCGACGCCTTCAGCGCCGGGTCGGCGTCGGTGAGGGCGGTGGAGAAGACCGTACCGCTGTCGACCGCGCGGCCCTGACCGGAGCTGACGACGTCGATCTTCTCGCCGTTCGCGGCGATGGAGGAGAAGAGGGACGGCAGGCGCTTCTCCAGGCGGACCGCCGTGGCGCGGAGTTCGTCCTTGCCGCGGCCGCTGAGGTTGCCGTACCCGATCGCGCTCATGGCCGCTTCGAGGGCCTGCACGTCCGGGCCGAACTTCTTGCCGCGCGCGGTGAGTTGGCCGTCGGCCCGGGCCTGGTTCCAGAGCGCGAGGATCGTGTCGCCGTCCTCGCCGTCCGTCGCGGAGCGGGAACCGTGCCGGGAGACGTTCTCGGTGAAGACGGCGGTGTAACCGGTGGGCGGCTGCTGGTAGGTGCGCGGGTTCTGGCCGGGGGCGTAGACGGCCTTGGTGCCGTAGCTGTCACGGTGGGCGAGCCCGGAGTCCGTGGCGTGCGCGGGCAGCGCGGTGAGGAGCAGGGCGCCGAGGGTCAGGACGGGGATGACGCGCTTCATGAGGACCGTTCCAGAGGCGGGAGACCGGGGGGCCGGGGATGGATCTTCCGCATCCTCGACGGCCCTCGTGAACGGCGCGTGACCGTCAGGTGCCGGAGGGGTTCTCCTCCGTGCGGCCCTCCATGGCCAGCAGCTCCTCGTTGGGGATGGCCCCGCCGAACCGCCGGTCGCGGGAGGCGTATTCGATGCAGGCCCGCCACAGGTCGCGGCGGTCGAAGTCGGGCCACAGGACGTCCTGGAAGACCAGCTCGGCGTAAGCGCTCTGCCAGAGCAGGTAGTTGGAGGTGCGCTGCTCGCCACTGGGCCGCAGGAACATGTCCACGTCCGGCATGTCCCCGTAGTACAGGTGCTTCTGGATGGTCTTCTCGCTGATCTTCGACGGGTCGAGGCGGCCCGCCCTGACCTCCTCGGCGATCGCCTGCACCGCGTCGGCGATCTCGGCCCGGCCGCCGTAGTTCATGCAGAAGTACAGGGTGAGCAGGTCGTTGCCCTTGGTCTGCTCCTGGGCGACCAGGAGCTCCTTGGCGACCGACTTCCACATCCTGGGCATCCGGCCCGCCCAGCGCACCCGGATGCCGAGTTCGTCGAGCTGGTCGCGGGTCTTGCGGATGAAGTCGCGGTTGAAGTTCATCAGGAAGCGGACCTCTTCGGGCGAGCGCTTCCAGTTCTCGGTGGAGAAGGCGTACAGGGAGATGTTGCGGACGCCGATCTCGATGGAGCCCTGCAGGACGTCGAGGACGCGCTCGGCGCCGACCTTGTGGCCCTCGGTGCGCGGCAGCCCGCGGTCCTTCGCCCAGCGGCCGTTCCCGTCCATGACGATGGCGACGTGGTTCGGGACCAGCTCGCCCGGGAGCTTCGGCGGGCGGGCACCGGACGGGTGCGGCTCCGGCGCCTTGTACTCGCGGCGCTGGCGCCCCAGGATCCCGCGTACGACCATGTGCTTCTCGTCTCCCTCTGGCTTTTCTCTACTGGCTTTTCCACTAGCTTTTCTCTACGTACCTGAGCGAGCGCAGTCCGCGCTCCAGATGCCAGTGCAGATAGGCGGACACCAGCCCGCTGCCCTCCCGGACGTACCGTGCCTCGGCCGCGTCCGCGGTCTCCCAGTCTCCCGTAAGCAGCGCGCCGAGCAGAACCAGGGCCTGCGGCGAGGGTACGACGCTGCCGGGCACCCGGCAGTCGACGCAGACGGTGCCGCCGGAGCCGACCGAGAAGAAGCGGTTCGGGCCGGGCATGCCGCACTTGGCACAGGCGTCGAAGCTGGGCGCGTAGCCGTTGACGGCGAGGGAGCGCAGCAGGAAGGCGTCCAGGACGAGATGCGGGGCGTGCTCGCCCCGGGCGAGGGTCCTGAGCGCCCCCACCAGCAGCAGGTACTGCTGCACCGCGGGCTCGCCCTCGTGGTCCGTGAACCGTTCGGCGGTCTCCAGCATGGCCGTCCCGGCGGTGTACCGCGCGTAGTCGGTGACGATCCCGCCGCCGTACGGCGCGATGGTCTCGCTCTGCGTGCAGAGCGGCAGCCCGCGTCCGACCAGCTCGCTCCCGCGGGCGAAGAACTGCACGTCGACATGGGAGAACGGCTCCAGCCGGGCCCCGAACTTCGACTTGGTCCGCCGCACCCCGCGGGCCACGGCCCGCACCCGGCCGTGTCCGCGGGTGAGCATCGTGATGATGCGGTCCGCCTCACCCAGCTTCTGGGTGCGCAGCACGATGCCGTCGTCGCGGAACAGGCTCATGGCCCCATTCTGCCCTGCCGCGGAATGGGGCGGTTCCGCGACGGAACCTTCAGGGGGCCTCGCCGCGGCTGCGGGCGTCGGCGTGGGCGGTGGCCGCGCCGAGCCGTTCGGCCTGGGTGGCGACGCGTACGGCGTCCGGGTGCGCGTCCCACTCCCGTCCTCCCCCGTACGGCCGCAACTGCACGTAGGGTCCCTCGTGGCCCATGACGATGCCCAGCCGTCCGGTACGGGTGTCGACGGCGCAGGAGCCGATGGGGAGGTTCATCGCGTTCACCTCACCTGGCTCCCCCGCCCCTGGGAATTTCACGCTTCGCATCACCGATGTGGCGCTGCGTGCCT
This sequence comes from Streptomyces sp. NPDC058464, assembly GCF_042721035.1. NCBI lineage: Bacteria > Bacillati > Actinomycetota > Actinomycetes > Kitasatosporales > Streptomycetaceae > Streptomyces > Streptomyces sp. NPDC058464. The sequence continues at coordinate 148,183 of NZ_JBHXMA010000027.1, read as the reverse complement.
AGACTCGGCCGGAGTCTGTCCCGGGTCCCAGGCCTCCCGGGGCCCCGTGAGGCCTCCGTGCCGGCTACATCAGGCCCGCGCCCGCGAGGTACTTCGCCACGCACTCCGTCTCCTCCTGCGACAGCGGCACCTGGGGCTCGGCCGTGGCCGGGCAGTCGATCACCCCGCGCAGGTGCAGGGCCGCCTTGAACGCGCCCAGCCCCGCCGAGCTGCCGCCCATCCGGGCCGGGTTCCCGACGCCGGTCATCCGGAAGAGCGCGCACAGCCGCTCCTGTTCCGCGCGCGCCCGGTCCCAGTCGCCCGCGCGGCAGAGGCGGTGCAGGCGGACGTAGCCGTCCGGGTCGACGTTGGCGAGGCCCGGCACGGCCCCGTCGGCGCCCAGCGCGAGGGCCGAGTCGACGGTCAGTTCGGAACCCGTCAGCGCGCTGAAGCCGGACAGGCCCCTGCTGCCCGTGACGACCTCGCGGAAGCCCGCCAGGTCGCCGCTGGAGTCCTTCAGCCCGGCCAGCACCCCGTCACCGGCCAGTTCGAGGACCAGGTCGGCGGGGAGCTTGGTGTGGACGGCGACCGGGATGTCGTACGCGATGACCGGGACCGGCGACCGTTCGGCGACCAGGCGGAAGTGGCGGGCGATCTCGGCGGGGTGGGTGCGGGTGTAGAAGGGGGCGGTGACGACGACCGCGTCCGCGCCGGCCGCGGCGACGGACGCGACGTGGTCCAGGACCCGGGGAGTCGTCATGTCGACGACGCCGGCCAGGACCGGCAGTCGGCCGGCCACGTGGGCGACCACCGTCTCCGTGACCAGCCTGCGCTGCCGGTCCGTCAGGTACGCCACCTCCGAGGTCGAGCCGAGCACGAACAGCCCGTCCACCCCGGCCGCCGTCAGATGGTCGACGAGCCTGCGCAGGGAGGGGACGTCCACCTCGCGGTCCGGTGTCAGGGGCGTGCAGACGGGCGGTACGACACCGGTCAGCGGGGCGGAAAACGTCATCTGGTCTCCCTGGGCGGGCTGTGGCTCGGCTGGTCCTCCTCCAACGGATGGTGACAGCGGTAGCGGTGGCCGGGGCGTGACGCGGCCGTGAAGTCAGGCATGCGGACGGCACACTCGTCGTCCGCCCGCCAGCAGCGGGTGCGGAACGGGCACCCGGACGGCGGCCGGGTCGCCGAGGGCACCGGGCCGGTGAGCGGGATGGGGTCGATCGGGTTCAGCAGGCCCGGGGTGGCCGAGAACAGGGCCCGGGTGTACGGGTGCAGGGCGTGGTCGGTGACGTCGGCGGCCGGGGTGTCCTCGACGATCCGGCCCAGGTACATGGTGATCACCCGGTCGCTCATCCGCCGTACCGTCTGGATGTCGTGGGAGACGAAGACCAGGGCGAGGCCGAGGCGTTCGCGCAGGTCGAGGAGGAGGTTGAGGATCTGGGCGCGGACGGAGACGTCCAGGGCGCTGGTGGGCTCGTCGGCGACCACCAGGCCGGGGTCCAGGGCGAGCGCCCGGGCGATCGCGACGCGCTGCCGCTGGCCGCCGGAGAGCTGGCCGGGGAGGGCCTCGGCGAGCGCCCGGGGTAGCCCGACCAGGCCCATCAACTCCCGTACCCGGTCCTCCCGTTCGGCCTTCGTGCCGCGCTCGTGGACGTCCAGCGGGTCGCGGAGGATCCTGCGCACCGGCAGCCGGCGGTTGAGGGCCGTCGACGGGTCCTGGAAGACCACGCCGGTGCTCGCGCCGACGGCCGACCGGCGTTCGCCCGGTGTCATCGACCACAGGTCCCGGCCGTGGAAGGTGACCGTGCCGGCGGTCGGCCGCTCGATCCCCACCAGCACCTTCGCCAGGGTCGACTTCCCGCACCCCGACTCGCCGACCACGCCGACCGTCTCACCGGCCGCCACGGTGAGGTCGGCGCCGGTCAGCGCGTACACCCGGTCCCGGCCGAAGAGGCCCCCGCCGCGGGCCCTGTGGACCACATGGACGCCGGACAGCTGGACCGCGCTCATGTCACCGCCTCCGTGCTCGCCGCCGGGTCGACGGCCGGGTGGTGGCAGGCCGCGGTGTGGACGGGGCCGCCGACGAGGGCCGGTGGTGTCGTACGGCAGACGTCGGTCGCCGCCGGGCAGCGGTCGCTGAAGCGGCAGCCCGCCGGGAAGTCGGCGGGGGACGGCACCACGCCCCTGATCTGGGTGAGCCGCTCCGCCCCGGACTCCAGGGACAGCACGCTGCCGAGCAGGCCGCGCGTGTAGTGGTGGGCGGGGGCGGCGACCAGCTCCGCGGTGACGCCGGTCTCGACGAGCTGACCGCCGTACATCACCACCACCCGGTCGGTGACGTCCGCGACCAGGGCGAGGTCGTGGGAGACCAGGATCAGCGCGAAACCGAGTTCCTCGCGGAGGCGGAGGAGGAGTTCCATCACCTGGGCCTGGACGGTGACGTCGAGGGCGGTGGTCGGTTCGTCGGCGATGATCAGGCGGGGGTCGCGGGAGAGGGCCATCGCGATGAGGACGCGCTGGCGCTGGCCGCCGGAGAGTTCGTGGGGGTAGGCGGGGAGCGTGCGGGTGGGGTCGAGGCCGACGAGGGTGAGGAGCTCGGCGGGTGGCCGGTGGCCGCCGCGCCGTGTGAGTTGTTTGAGCTGGGCGTTGACCGTCATGGAGGGGTTCAGGGAGGACAGGGCGTCCTGGTAGACCATCGCGATCTCGTGGCCGAGGAGGCGGGGGTGGGGGGTGGTGAGGTCGGTGGGCGGCTGCGGGTGGGTGGGGGCTGGTCGCGCCCGCGCGGCGGTAGCCGCATATTCAGTACAGCCCCGGGGGGGGGGGGGGGGGGGGTGCG